>NZ_JBITIH010000007.1:0-281638 GCF_044458865.1 Micromonospora sp. NPDC050417 | reverse complement strand
GTTGCCGCCACCCCCCCCTTCGCCTTGTCGGCGTGTCCCCCGGCGCCACCTTCCCCACCGTTCCTTTGGCCGCCCCCCCGGGGGGGGGGGGGCCCCCCCCCCCCCCGCGCCCCGCCCCCACGGCCGTTTTCTGGTAGGTGGCCTCGGGCACGCTGACATTTGTCATGAATGGGTGTGCGTCCGGCACGTGCGGTGATGACTTAGCGCACTAGAGGCCCACGGTCCCGTGCACGAGACTCGAACCATCGATCGAGTCACGGAATCCCGCGCAGGGATCCGCCGGAGGAGCCGCCCACGATGGACGAACGCTACGACGCGTACTGCGCCGCCGACCCGCTCTTCTACGACTCCCTCGCCACCACCGGCGCGTCCACCGTCGAATTCGCGGTGGCGGCCCGACCGGTGCCGTCGGGCTGGCAGCGCGAGCCGAAGGACGACTGGTTCGTCTACGGGCCCGCCGGCGACAGGCTGCCCGCGCAGGGGTGGAAGATCCACCTCTCGGCCGGGCTGGAGAACGCCGAACGGGTGCTCGCCAGGGCCTGGGACTACTGCGTACCGCGTGGGCTGTCGTTCAAGTTCCTCCGGGGGCCGCGCCTGCTGCTGCTCCGCAACGCCAAGTACGCCCCGCGTGGTTCCAGCGGCAAGTTCGTCACCATCTATCCGCACGACGTCGCCGAGTTGGAACTGGCCTGCAAGGAACTGGACGAACTGCTCGCTGGCGAGGTCGGTCCGTACATCCTGAGTGACCTGCGGTACGGCACCGGGCCGGTCTTCATCCGCTACGGCGGCTTCGCCGCGCGGTACTGCCTCTCCCCGCAGGGGCAGGTGGTGCCGGCGATCGCCGACGCGGACGGGACCCTGGTGCCGGACCGCCGGGATCCGGTACTGCACGTGCCGCCGTGGGTGACGTTGCCGGACTTCCTCGCCCCGCACCTTGCCGCGCGGAACGCGACCACCACGAACGACCTGCCGTACCGGATCGAGCGGGTGATCCACTTCTCGAACGGTGGGGGGCTCTACGTCGGGCGGGACCTGCGTAGCGACACCCCGGTCGTACTCAAGGAGGCCCGCCCGTACGCCGGGCTGGACGCCACCGGCGCGGACGCGGTACGGCGGCTGGCCCGGGAGGCGGAGATGCTGCGCCGGCTCTCCGGGGTGCCACAGTTGCCCCGGGTACACGACGAGTTCGACCTCGGCGAACACCGGTTCCTGGCGATCGGGTTCGTCGAGGGCCGTGCGCTGAACAAGGTGCTGGTCGAACGGTATCCACTGATCGACGCCGACGCGGAGCCTGCCCAGGTCGCCGCTTACGCGACCTGGGCCCGGGACGTCCACCAGCAGGTCGAGGCGATCATCGACGCGATCCACGAGCGCGGCGTGGTCTACGGCGACCTGCACCTGTTCAACATCATGATCAGTCCGGACGACCGGGTGACCCTGGTCGACTTCGAGGTCGCGGCGCCGGCTGACGAGCCCGGTCGGCCCGGGTTGCGCAACCAGGGTTTCGCCGCGCCGCGCGACCGGACCGGCTTCGCCGTCGACCGGTACGCACTGGCCTGCCTTCGGTTGGCGCTGTTCCTGCCGCTGACCCCGCTGGTCCGGCTCGCGCCAACCAAGGCCCGACACCTCGCCGACATCATCGCCGCGCACTTCCCCGTGCCCCGGACCTGGTTGGCCACGGCGGTCGACGAGATCACCGGCGGCACCGCGCCGACCCGGGCAGCAGCAACGACAACGACGGCACCAACGACAGCGGCAGCGACGGCAGATCCGGCGGACTTCCCCGTCGATCCGGAGGGCTGGCCCCGGCTGCGCGACCAACTTGTCGCAACGATCCTGGCCAGCGCCACCCCGGACCGTCCCGACCGGCTCTTCCCCGGCGACATCGAACAGTTCCGGTCCGGAGGGCTCAGTCTGGCCCATGGTGCCGCCGGAGTGCTGTACGCGCTCGCGGCCAGCGGCGCCGGACGGTACCCGGAGTACGAGAACTGGTTGGTCGAGCGGGCGCTCGACCCGCCGTCGGGCAGCCGCTGCGGCTTCTACGACGGGCTGCACGGGGTCGCGTACGTGCTGGAACACCTCGGTCACCGGCAGCGGGCGCTGGACGTACTCGACATCTGTCTGCGTGAACCGTGGCGACGACTCGGCCACGATCTGACCGGCGGCCTCTCCGGGATCGCACTCAACCTGGCCGAACTGGCGGCGCGGACCGGTGAGCCGGGACTCTGGGACGCCGCGTGGCAGGCCGCCGACCTGGTCGGTACGCAGGTACGAGCGAGCGATGTCGACGGCGGCACCACGACCAGCGGCGGCACCACGACCAGCGGCGGGCAGCATCCGTACGCCGGGCTCACCCGGGGCCGGTCCGGCCCGGCGCTGATGTTCCTGCGCCTGTACGAGGTCTCCGGTGACCCGGCCCTGCTCGACCTCGCCGCGACCGCGCTCCGCCAGGACCTGCGGCGCTGCGTGGTACGCCCGGACGGGGCGATGGAGGTGGACGAGGGCTGGCGGACGATGCCGTACCTGGCGCACGGCAGCGTCGGCATCGGACTCGTCCTTGACCAGTTTCTGCGGCACCGCCCCGACGAGGAGTTCGCCCGGGCCGGCGCGGCGATCCGGCGGGCGGCCCGATCACCGCTCTACGTGCAGTCCGGGCTCTTCGCCGGCCGGGCCGGCATCATCGTCTACCTCGCCGCCCGCGCCGCCGAGGAGGACCGGCGGGAGTTGGACGACCAGTGTCAGCGGCTGGCCTGGCACGCGATGCCGTACCAGGGTGGTCTCGCCTTCCCGGGCGAGCAGTTGCTACGGCTCTCCATGGACCTCGCCACCGGGACCGCGGGCGTGCTGCTCGCGATCGCGGCGGCCCGCTCGGCGCAGCCGGTGAACCTGCCCTTCCTCACCCCGTGGGGCAGCCTGCCGCCTCGGTGACGCCACGGGCGGCACCAACTGAGACTCCCTCGCGTCCGTGAGGGTGGACAACCGATCGAACCGGAATTGAGGTGGCACGACATGGCGCTTCTCGACCTACAGGGCCTGGAACTGACCGCGGCCGAGCTCAAGGGGGGCGACCCGGGCGGAAGCCGGGCGAGCCTGCTGCTCTGCGGCGACAGCTCGCTGTCCCTGGTGACCTGCAACTGATCGGATCATGACCGGGCCCTGGGCGGGTGGGACATGCCGCCTGCCCAGGGCCGCTTTCTGGTCGGCCGTCGTCGGAGCGAGCCGCCGTCAGATCCAGCCGGCGTCGTGGGCGATCCGGACCGCCTCGATCCGGGTCCGCGCACCGGCCTTGGTCGCGATCCGGGACAGATGATTGCGTACGGTGCCCGGTGACAGACCGACCCGGGCCGCGATCTCGACCACCGGGCACCCGTCCGCGGCGATCTCCAGCACCTCGGTCTCCCGGGCGGTCAGCGGGCTCTCGGTGTTCAGCGCCGCCACGACCAGCTCCGCGTCGACCACCGGCTCCCCCCGGGCGAGCCGCCGCACCCCGTCGACCACCCGTTGCGGCGGTACGTCGTTGCCGAGGAAGCCGACGTTGCGGCTACGACTGTGCAGTGCCCCGCCAAGTGCCCGGGGCCGGCGGGTGTCGACCAGGACGAGCACCGGGCACGGCTGTTCGTACTGTGGCGCCGCCCCGGCGGGTCGGCCGGTGCCGTAGAGCCCCGAGTCGACGACGGCCACGTCGGGACGACTCGACCGGATGGCGGGCTCGACCTGTTCGATCCGATCGAGTTCGGCCACCACGTCGATGTCGTCCTCAATGGTCAGTACAAAGGCGAGCGCGCCACGGATGAGCGCGCCGTCGAGAGCCAGCAGTGTGCGGATCAATCTATCGTCGCCTCTTCCGGGTTCGACAGAGTCACCATATGTAGGGATTTAAACACGAACATTCATGCACCGCTCGTTGGCGCGGCGATCCACCCTTCACAGCCAGCCGTCCCGCTGTGCCCGCCGAACCGCCTCCAACCGGTTCCGGGCACCGGTCTTACGCAGGATCACGGTGAGATGGTTGCGCAGGGTCCCGTACGCGAGGTAGAGCCGGCGGGCGATCTCCCTCAGCGGCAACCCCTCCGCCGCTGCCCGCAGCACCTCCCGCTCCCGGTCGGTGAGCGGACCGACCGGGGGACTGAGCGCCGCCACCGCGGTCGCCGGATCGATCACCCGCTCCCCCGCCGCCACCAGCCGCACCAACCGGAGCAGCTCCGCCGGCGGCAGGTTCTTGTCGACGAATCCGCGTACGCCCGCGCGCAGCGCCGCCTGGAGGGTCTGCGGGCACCGGCGTCCGGTCAAGGCCAACACTGCACTCCCCCGCGCCCGTACGCCGAGTTGTCGCAGCACGGCGAGCGGGTCGACGTCCGCGAGCTCGATGTCGATCAGTACGACGTCCGGACGTTCGCGACGTACGACGGAGACGATGTCGGCGCGGGACGCGAGGTCGGCAACCACCTCCAGGTCGTCCTCGCTCGCGAGCATCATCCGGAGCGCGCCCCGGAGCAGCCCGATCTCCTCGACGATCAGCACGCGGATCACGAAGCCTCCCGATCTCGGTGCCGGCCGGCGATGAGCCTTCGTGTCAACTGAACCGCTCGACATCGTAACGTCCGGTCACCAAGTGTGCACGTTTAGCAAATTGCGGTACCTCGGACAGTTCGATGCCGGTGGTTATCTTGTGCAGATGCCAGCCAGCACCTCGAACGGGCTTCCGCTCGTGCAGTTCCAGAGCGCCCCGGAGACCATCGACCTCTCCTGGGGTCACCCCGACCCGGCGAGCCTGCCGGTGACGGAGTGGGCCGAGGCGTCCGGCGGCGCCCTGCGTCGGTACGGCGGCTCCGCGCTGGCGTACGGCTACGCGAACGGGCCGGGCCCGCTGGTCGAGTGGCTGTCGCAACGGCTGGGCCGGACCGACGGAGGCGCCCCGGACGCCCGACGGATCTTCGTGACGGCCGGCGCCTCGCACGCGTTGGAACTGGTGGCGGCGCTGCTCTGCCGGCGCGGGGACACGGTGCTGGTCGACGCGCCCACGTACCACCTGGCCTTCCGGATGCTCGCCGACCACGGCGTGACACTCGTACCGACCCCGTCGGACTCCGACGGCATCCTCCCGGCCGCGACCGGGGAGCTGGTCGAACGGCTGCGCCGGGAGGGGCGGCGGGTGCCGCTGCTCTATCTCGTACCGACCTTCGGCAACCCGACCGGGCGGTCCCTGGCGCAGGCACGCCGGACGGAACTGGTCGCGGTGGCCGAACGGACCGGACTCGTCCTGGTCGAGGACGACACCTACCGCGAACTCGCGTACGACGCCCCGGCTCCGCCGTCGCTGTACAGCCACGCCGAGGACGGGGTCGTGATCCGACTCGGGTCGTTCTCGAAGACCGTCGCACCCGGGCTGCGGCTCGGCTGGCTGACCGCCGCACCGGCGCTGGTCACCGCGCTCGCCCGGCGCGGCTACGTCGACAGCGGCGGCGGGGTCAACCACGCCACGGCGCTGTCGATGGCGGAGTTCGCCCGGCTCGGCTCGTACGAGCGCCACCTCGAACGGATGCGGATCCGCTACCGCGCACAACGCGACGCGCTGGTCGCCGCCGTACGGCAGCACCTGCCGGACATCGAGTTCACGGTGCCGGCCGGTGGCTGGTTCCTCTGGCTGCGGCTACCTGAGTCACTGCGCGCCTGGGCGCTGCTGCCGTACGCCGAGGCGAACGGTGTGTCGTACCTGCCCGGTACGCACTTCTTCGTCACCGCCACCGGAGACGCGTACCTGCGCCTCTCCTTCTCTCTCTTCGCCCCGGACCTGCTGGCGGAGGGGGCCCGCCGGCTCGCCAGCGCGGTGGCGGAGTCGACCTCGTGACGGGGCGCGGACCTCGTCCGCGCGAAACCCGACCTCAGCCGAGGGTGTCGCCGGTCGACTCCGGGGTCCCGGTGCCGGTCGGCGTCGGATCCGGGGTCCGGGTCGGGTCCGGCGCGGCCGTGACCGTGTCCGTCGGGGTGGGCGCCACCGGGTCGCTGGGGGTGGGGTCGGGAGTCGGCGAGGTCGACGGCGGTGGGTCGCTCGGCGTCGGAGACGCGGACGGGCTACCACTCGGCGTCGGGGTGACCGTCGGGGTCGACGACGGGTGGGTCGGCGGGGTACGCGGGGTCTGCGTCGGCCGCGGGCTGCCGGGGGTGCCGCTGGTCGGGCGCGGGGTCGACGGGGCGCCGGGCGTTCCGATCGGCTCGGCCGCTCCGCTGCCGCTGGTGTCGGGTACGAGTCGCGCCTCGACGGTGCTGTCGTTGGCGGTCGGGGTCATCGGCGCGCCGGTGTCCGTCGGTCCCGCCGACTGGCCTCCGACGGGCGCAACCGTCAACGCGGCGGGCGCGGCGGGGCCCATCTCCTGGGAGGTCTGGCTACCGGTTCGGGTCGGCACCCGGTGCGGGTCCGAGGTCTCGACGGCGGTGAACGCGACGCCGAGTCCGGCGCTGCCGACGAGGAGGGCAGCAAGCACCCCGATCGCGGGCCGGGGTGGGGGTGGCGTCGGACGGCGGTGGGCGGGCACCAGAACTCCCGTACGGGTGAGACGAAAAGGCCAGGTCAAAGCGGCAAAGCCTGACCCTGCCGGGGTTCGCGCCAGCACGCAACGAGACAGGGGAACCTGTGCCCTATCTCATAACCAATCAATGCCGATCCCCTGATACAAGCACTCGACCGGCAAATCGGATTAATCAGTTGCAGTTGACGAAACCAACCAAGGTAGGCTGCTCGATCGCACCATTCAGGGCACGTGGTCGAAGGGCGGGACATGACCGAGGTGCTGATCGCGCCGTGGGACGCAGGCGACCTCGACCTGCTACGCCGTCTCAACAGCCCCGAGGTCCGCCGGCACACCGGTGGCCCCGAGTCCGACGAGCAGGTACTCGTACGGCACGAGCGGTACGTGCGCTTCGCCGACACCGGCCAGGGGTGCATGTTCACCGTGGTTTCGCCGACGGAAGAGGTGAAGGTCGGAAGCGTCGGTTACTGGGAGCGCCTCTGGCACGACGAGACGGTCTACGAGATGGGTTGGGCGATCCTCCCCGAGCACCAGGGGCGGGGCCTCGCCACCTCGGCGGTCCGGGCGGTGGTGGAGGTGGCCCGCGACCGGCGCCGCCACCGGTACGCCCACGCGTACCCGTCGGTGGAGAACCCGGCCTCGAACGCGGTCTGCCGCAAGGCCGGTTTCACCCTGCTCGGCGAGACCGAGTTCGAGTACCCGCCGGGCCGGATGATGCGCTCCCACGACTGGCGTCTCGACCTGACCGGAGCGGACTGAGCCGTACCGCTCCGGTCAGGTCGAGGCGGGCCGGTCAGCCGGCCTGGTCGAGGCGGGCCCGCTGCTCGTCGGTCAACTCCAGCTCCACCGCTTCGATGCTCTCGTCGAGCTGGGCCACCGAGGAGGCACCGACCAGTGGGATCGCCGGTGTGACGCCACCCATCAGCCAGGCCAGCACCACCTGGTTGACCGTCGCCCCGGTCTGCGCCGCCACCTCGCGCAGCGCGGCCAGCCGGCCAGGGGCACTGGGCAGGTCGTACGCCGGGCCGAACGGCTTGTCCGGACGGGTATAGGAGCCCTTCACCAGCGGCGAGTACGCGACCAGGGTCAGTGTGGGCTCGACCCGCAGGTAGCTGGCGAGGTCCGGGCCGACCGAACCGATGTCGCCGTCGGGATCCAGCTCGCTCGGCAGGTCGGTACGCCGCGCCAGGTAGGTGTGGTGGTACTGGAGCACGTCGTAACCGGGAATGCCGGCCGCGGCGGCGATACCGCGCGCCCGCTCCACCCGCCAGGCCCGATGGTTGCTCGCCCCCAGCAGACCCACACTGCCCTCGGCGACCAGCTCACCGAAGGCTTCCACGGTCTCCTCCAGCGGCACCGTCCGGTCTTCGATGTGTGCGTAGAGCAGGTCGAGCCGGTCCATGCCGAGCCGTTCCCGGCTACGTTCGGCCGACTCGCGGATCACCTTGGCGGAGAGCCCCTCGGCGTTGTCGGTGTAGCTGGTGCCGGGAGCCAATGGGCGGGCGCCGAGCTTGGTGGCGATGACGATCTTGTCGCCGATGCCCCGGCTGTGCCGCCAGCGGCCGAGCAGTTCCTCACTCTCCCCGCCCTGCCCGCCGTTCTGCCAGAACGCGTAGTTGTCCGAGGTGTCGACGAAGGTGCCGCCGGCCTCCACGTACCGGTCGAGGATGGCGTACGAGGTGGCCTCGTCGGTGGCGGTGCCGAAGAGCATGGCCCCGAGGCTGAGGACGCTCACGTCGCGTCGGGTCCGTGGGTCCGTGCCGATCGTGCGGTACCTCATGGGTCTCCTCTCCGTCCCGGCCGTCACCGGGGCGTCGGAGTCCACCCTCGACCTTCGAGCACACTCGAAGTCAAGAGTTCTCACACGAGAGCGCGCCCAGGTGAAGATCACCTGGGCGCGACTCTCGTGGATCAGCAACTCGCGTTCAGGCCGACCCAGTTGGCACGGTCGTTGTAGCCGCCGTCACCCGCGTCGCCGACCACCAGGTCGAGCACGCGGACACCGGTCAGGTCGACGTCGAACTGGCGGGGGTCGTCCCGGCCCACCACCGCGCTGTCGAACAGGACCCGGCCGTCACCGACCACCTGGAAGGTCGCCGTCGCACCCTCGGGGCCGACGTTGCGCACCGCGTCGTCGATGCCAACGAGGCCGGTGAGCTGACGGCACTTGCCACCCGTGTAGTAACGGATCGTGGAGGGCGAGGCGACCCCGATCCCGGTCGGGTAGACCTGACCCACCACGCTGATCGGCGACCAGCCGCCGACACTCAGATCGATCGTCGGGCTCATCCAACCGCTGGTGGCACTGATCCAGGTGTGGTGCGAGAGCGCGACCTCACCCTGGGGCGGCGTCGGGGCGAGCACCACCGTCGAGACCGTGACCTGCCGCAACCGCCCGTGCCCGATCGCCTCGTACGTCGTGGTGGCGGTCAGGTCGGCGGTGCCGGGAGCGGTCCCCGCCGGCACCTTCACCGTGAAGGCGAGGGTGGTGGACTGGCCACCGGTCAGCGCCACCGGCGCCCGGCCGATCGGACGGACCGTCCAACCGACGGGTGCCGCCAGCGTGACCTGCGGCGCGAGGACCGGCAGCAGCCCGTCGTTGCGTACGACGACCTCGACTCGCGCCTCGTCGCCACCGGCGAGGACCGGTGCCGTGCCGCCCGGCAGGGCGTCGGCGCCGACCCGCGTCACCTGCGGAAGCCCGGAGGTGATGTGCGGTACGCCCGGCAGGCCACGGTTCGGGCTGACCCGGAACAGTGCCGCGCCGTGGGCCGCAACAGCCGCGCTGATGGTGCCGGCACTCTCGGTGACCTGGTTGGTCCACGCGTTCTCGACGGTGAAGCGGGCCCCGGAGAGGCCGACCGACGACGCCTTCGTGGTGAGGATCTTCGGGCTCTCGCCCCGGTTCAGCAGCATGACGGCCCGGTCACCGTCGGCGAGCCGCTTGACCCATGTCTCCGTCGTACCGGCGGCACCGACCCGCACGGCCTGCACGCCGGCGGGGTCCTGGTTGATCGCCAGCGCCTCACGGTCGGTGAGGGCGTCGATCGATGCCTGGTTGAGCTTGCGGACGTCGCTGCCGATGACCAACGGCGCGGCGGCCATGGACCAGAGCGTCATCTGCGTACGGAATTCCTCGTCGCTCATGCCCAGGCCGGGGGCCAGGTAGTCCGGGTCGTTGAAGTGCCCCGGACCGGCGACCTCGGGGTGCCGCGCGTTCGCGTCGTAGTTGCGCAGGACGTCCTTGAACTTGATGTCGCCGACGAAGCCGACATCGGTGTAGGTCCGCCAGGACTGGGCGATCTGTGGCGCGTAGCTCCAGGAGTACGTCGACTGCTGCTCTTGCGGGTAGTTGCCCCAGTCGGGCGAGGTCACGGGGTTGCAGAGGTTGAAGATGATCGGCCGGTGGCTGGCGTTGTTCCGCAGCGCCCGCGCGAACTCGGTGTAGACCGTCTTCGGGTCCAGGTCGGCGGCGATCCCGCAGAGGAAGTCCACCTTCACCGCGTCGAACTTCCAGGCGGCGAACTGGTCCGCGTCGCGCTGGTAGTAACCGCCGCCGCTGCCGAGTCCGCACTTGCCGGGGATGTACGGTCCGGCGTCGGTGTAGATGCCGGCCTTCAGGCCCTTGGCGTGGATGTAGTCGACGAGTGGCTGCAACCCGTTCGGGAAACGGGTCCGGTCGGCCTGGAGGTCGCCGGCGGCCGTACGTGGCTCGGGGTCCTGCCAGCCGCCGTCGAGCCAGACGATGTCGTAACCCGCCTTGGCGAGGCCACGGCTGACCATGGCGTCGGCGACCTCCCGTACGGACTGCTCGCTGAAGTCGCCGCCGAGACCGAAGTAGGTGTTCCACCCCTGGTACGGCGTCGGGCTGAGCACCTGGGCGGGTGCGGGCTTCCGACTGGCCGTGGTGTCCGCACCAGCGCTGGCCTGGGCGGGTACGGGTGCGACCAGCAGACCGGTGGTGAGGGCGAGTAGGCCGGTGAGCAGATGTCGTTTCACAGTGGATTCCTTTGCTGCGAGAGGGACGGGCGCCGCACCGGGACACTCACCGGTTGTGTCGGGAGCTGCTCGTGTTCCGGCTCGACCTCGCTCCGGGGCCCGCGCCGGTCGGCCGAGATCCCGCTCGTAATGTCCAAAGTGGACATGGCACACCTGCCGACTAGGACTGCGGCGCGCAGCGCCCGGAGATCTTCGAGGGAGGTGGGCCGGCCGCCGGTCGGGTAGGTCGTGCCCCGCTCCCGAGTTGCTTCCAAGATCCTGCAATCCGTTACGGGGGCGTGTCAATAATATTTCGTAAATTATGAGTTCCGGTGATGCCGGGATCAGAGACCGGCGGCCTGGTCGTAGCGCTGGCGCAGCTCACGCATCGACTGCTCGCCCAGCGACTCCTTCAACGCCTGCTCCTGGTAACGCTCCGGAAAGAGCTGACGCACCCGGTCGACGAAGGGCACCCCGTTGGTCGCCTCGGCAACCTGCACCACCGGTGGCTCGGTGCCCATCGCCACCACGATCGGGCCGACCAGCTTCACCGCCCACTCCCACGGCCGGTTCGGCTCCGCCACACCGCAGAGATGGAATCCGTACGCCGTCCGGACCTCCGAAACGGTGGTCGCCGCCGCCGGCTCGACGCCGAAGACCCGTACGCCGCAGACGATGCTCGTCTCCTGCGCCACGTCCCGCGCGTGCTCACCGTGGCCCTGGTGCTGCTCCGGCTCCAGTTGCTCCAGGGTCGCCACCAGGCGGCGATCAAGCTGGGCGAAGAGGTCGTCGGCGGGCGCCGGGCCGGAACCGGAGCGCCCGACCAGCAGTACGACGGTGGCCGAGACCCCCAACAGGATCACGGCGACCCAGACGAAGCGGTTACGCCACCAGGCCGAGGCAGGGGCCGTGGCCTGGCCGACACTCCCCGAAGAAGCTCGCATGATGTCCCATCACCGGTCGGACGCCCTGGCGGCAACGCCAGCACGGTCAGTTCACGCGGTGACGGCGACACGGAGCGCCGCACAGCATCCCGATCGAGCCCGGGGGATGCCATCGGCGCGGAGGTCGCCCACCACCTGGTGTCTCATCCGGCTCCGCCGACCGGCGCGGTTGCCCCCGACGCCGTGGCGATACCGCCCATCGGAGCACGCCGGGCACCGAGCGGTCAATGGCCGCCCGTCGATCCCCCACTATCGCGTGGCCGACGACCCGGCCAACGCGGTCGCCGCCCGCACGGTGTGGTTCAGCAGCAGTGCCGTGGTCACCGGGCCGACCCCGCCGGGAACCGGGGTGAGCCCGGCGGCCTGCTCGGCGACCGGGCCCGCGTCCACGTCACCGACGAGCCCACCGTCCGGCGTCGGGTTGGTGCCGACGTCGACCACCACCGCCCCCCGCTTCACGTGTCCCGCGGTGACCAGGCCGGGCCGGCCGACCGCGGCGACCAGGACGTCGGCGGTGCAGGTGACCGAGGCCAGGTCAGGGGTACGCGAATGGCAGACGGTGACCGTGGCGTGCCGCTCCAGCAGCAGATGGGCAACGGGTTTGCCAACCACGGTGGAGCGTCCGATCACCACCGCCCGGCGCCCGGCCAACTCGACCCCGTGGTGGTCCAGAACCGCCAGCACGGCCGCGGCCGTCGCGGGCGGGTACGCGGGCAGCCCGGCGACGAGCCGGCCGAGGCTGAGTGGGTTCGCCCCGTCGACGTCCTTCTCCACCGCGATCGCCCCGCTCAACTCCTCCAGCCTCACCCCTCCCGGGAGCGGAGTCTGCAGGATGATGCCGTGCACCAGGTCGTCGGCGCTCAGTGCGGCCAGGGTGGCCCGGACTGTCGCCAGTTCGGCATCGGCACCGAGGTCGAGCACCTTGCAGACGATGCCGAGCTTGACCGCCGCCGTGCTGATCGAGCGGACGTACCCGGCGCTGGCCGCGTCGTCGGTGGCGACCACGACCGCGAGTCTGGGCGGTGTCCCGGCGTCGGTGAGCGCGGCGGCCTGTCGGGCGGTGTCGGCACGGAGCGCGGCGGCGAGTTCACGACCGCTCAGGATCAGCCCGCTCATCCGGCGATCCCCCGCCGTACGGCGGCGGTCAACCGGTCCGCGCGGGTAGCGAGTTCGTCGACCCGGTCGGTTCCCGCGACGAGCGTGGCCCGGGCGGTGTGCTCACGGACACCGGCGAGGTTGACCTCGACGTTGACCCGGGCGGTCGTGGCGGCGGCACGGGCAGCCTCGGCGGCGGCGGCCACGTCGGTGCTGACATTCGGGTTGCCGATCGGCAGCAACTCCTCCGCCAACGTCAGCACCTCGGCGGCGACCGCGATCACCTGGGCCGGTGGCTGCGCCGCGCCGACCAGGGCGGTGGCGATCGCGGCCGAGCGGTCGGCGCGCTGCGCCTCGGAGTCCCTCGGCAGCCGGTAGGCGTCGGTGACGGCGGTGAAGGCGGCGGCGTCCTGCGCCGCCAGCCTGAGCGCGTCGGCCCGGAGCGCGTCGCTGGCGCCGATGATCCGGTCGATCGACGCCCGGTGTTCGGCGTACCGTTCGCCAGTGCTGTACCGGGCCACCATTGCGACCAGTGCCGCAGCCTGGGCGGCGTGCAGGGCCGCGGTGGCGCCGCCGCCGGGCGCTGGTACCCGGTCGGCGAGCCGGTCCAGGAACTCGCCGATCTTCTCGTCGCGCATCCGCACTAGTCCTCCACGTAGGGTGACTGGAACTGGCGCCGCCGGAACAGATCATGCCAGCACCCGTCGGCCTGCTCCGGTCACCCCGACGGCGCGTCCGGTCACGGTGCGTCGAGATGCGTGACGGGACGTCGTTTCTCCACGGACTCCCGGCCGGACCACGCCGACGTCCCCGGAGGATGACCGGACCGGGCCCCGGCGGGCGCAATAAGATCCAGATCAACGGCCGGAACGATGTCGGCCGACCTGAGAAGTGAGGCGGTGAGGGTCGATGCAGCAGGAACGCCCCAGCGGTGTGGATCTAGCCCAGTTGCGGCAACGACTGGGCCGGGTCGGGGTCTGGAGCAGCCGGTTGAGCCATGAGTCGGCAGCATCAGCCGGCGCGCTGGTTTCCGAGATCGAGGACCTCGGCTACGGGACAGTGTGGGTGGGCGAAACCCCGGCGAGCAAGGAGGCGCTCGTCCACGCCGGGCTCCTGCTCAACGCCACCCGAAACCTGATGGTCGCCACCGGCATCGTCAACATCTGGGGCCGCGACGCCACCGCCGCGTCAAACGGGGCGAACGCGCTGGCCGAGGCGTACGGAAACCGGTTTGTCCTCGGCCTCGGGGTGAGTCACGCGCCACTCGTCTCCACCCGCGGGCACGACTACCGCAAACCGCTCTCGGCGATGCGCGACTATCTCGACGCCATGGACGCGGTCCACTACGAGGGCCCCCTGTCGACCCCCGCGCCCCGGATGCTGGCCGCGCTCCGGCAGGGAATGCTGGAGCTGGCTGCGGAACGCACCGACGGCGCCCACCCCTACTTCGTCACGCCGGAACACACCGCCAAGGCCCGTACGATCCTCGGCCCCGAGCCGGTGCTCGCACCGGAACAGACGGTCGTGCTGACCACCGACCCGGACCGGGCCAGGGCCGTCGGCCGAGCCTTCACCACCGGGTACCTGGCGATGCCGAACTACTACCAGCACATGCGGGCGCTCGGCTGGGAGGAGCGGGACCTTGCCGACGGGGGCAGCGACGCCCTGGTCGACGCGATCGTGGCCTGGGGCGAACCGGAGCAGGTCGCCGAACGGATCCGGGCGCACCACGACGCTGGCGCGGACCACGTCTGTGTGCAGCCGCTCGCCAGCAACGCCGCCGACCAACTGGCCCAACTCCGGGCGCTGGCGCCGCTACTCAACCAGGGCTGAGCCGTCGCGGACGTCGACCCGACCGGATCGCGGCGGGTCGGCGTCCGGTCGGTCGGTCGGTCGGTCGGTCGGTCGGTCGGTCGGTCGGTCGGTCCGGGGTCGGGTCGCGGGCGATCAGACGTCGACCGGGCCACCGGTACGCCAGTAGATCCCGTTCTCCCGGGACATCAGCCCCTCGGCGATCAAATAGCGGCGCAACGACACCCAGTCCGGCTCGTAGAACGTCCGCAGCACCGCGTCGACCTCCCGTTCGGTCAGCCGCACGCCGGGCTCGAACGAGGTGACGATGTGTTCCAGCAGCACCCGACGCTTGCCAGCCCTGGACGGGATCGTCACCAGCCGGTCGTCCTTGAGGAATGTGCGCAGCACCTTTTCCCGGTCTTCGCTCATCCTTCGGACCGTAGTCGCCGGGGCAACCCGTTTTCCGGACCGCCGCTGGCGGTGGTCACCTACCGGCGGACGGCCCGGTGGTCGGCTCCGCGTCGGCGAGCACGACCGGCGGCGGGCTGATCGGTAGGTAGATCCGGAACCGGGTGTCGCCGGGGCGCGACTCGACCCGGATGTCGCCCCGGTGCTTGGTCACCACGATCCGGTACGAGATGTCGAGGCCGAGACCGGTCCCCTCGCCGACCGGCTTGGTGGTGAAGAACGGCTCGAAGATGCGGTCCCGGATCTCTGGCGGAATGCCCGGTCCGGTGTCGCCGACCTCGACCACCAGCATGTCGCCCTCGCGGGCGGTACGGATGGAGAGCGTACCGGTCTCCCCCATCGCCCCGAGCGCGTTGTCGATCAGGTTGGTCCAGACCTGGTTCAGCTCGGCCGCGTAAGCGGGAATGGGAGGCAGGCCCTGGCCGTACTCCTTGACCTTCCGCACCCCGGCCGGGATCTTCGCCTTCATGATGGTGAGCGTGGCGTTGAGCAGGTCGTGCACGTCGACGACCTGGTACGGCGCCCGGTCCAGTTGGGAGTACTGCTTGGCCGCGCCGACCAGCCCGGAGACGCGTCCAACGGCGTCGTCGATCTCCCGCATGAGCTGCTCGGTCTCGACCGTGTAGGTCAGCCACCGCACGGCCGGATCGAGGTTCTCCGCGCCGACCGCGACCGCGACCTGGTCCAACCAGTCGGTGTCGATGCCGGCGGCGACCAACGAGGGGGCCAACCTCCAGCCGTCCGCGAAACCGTGCTCGTCGAGCCAGTCGGTCAGGGTGTCCTCGGCGTCGCTGGTCTCCAGCGCGGAGAGTTCCGGCGCGCTGGCCGCCCGCTTGACCGCGTCGTCCTGCAACTCCACCAGGTGGTGCAACCGGGAGCCGTCGAGCCGACCGTCGGCGATCATGGCAAGCTTGTGCCGCATCCCGGCGACCTGCCCGCGCAGCGTCGCGGTGGCCCGTACGGCTGCGGCGGCGGGGTTGTTCAACTCGTGGGTCAGCCCGGCCGAGAGCGCACCGAGGGCGAGCAGTCGCTCCCGCTCGCCGAGTCGGGTCTGGGTCCGGCGCATGCCGTAGAAGAGCCCTTCGAGCAGGTGCACCGCCATCGGGAACCAGTCCCGCATGGCGGTGGCGAAGACCGTCGCCGGCAGCACGAAGAGCTCACAGTCGGTGATCGCGCGCAGCGTGTTGGCGTACCGCTGGTCCGGGTCGTCCGGCATGTACGCGCGGATCGCACCGCCGTAGACACCCCGCTTGCTGGTCCGGACGACCTCGACCTCCTCGCCGCGTACCCGGCCGGACTGCATCACGGTGCCGGACAGCAGCACGTAGAAACAGGTGGCGGGCTCTCCCTCGGAGAAGATGTTGGTCTCCGCCTCGCGCCGCTCGACCCGCCCCTGCTCGGCGAGCCAGTCGAGTTGCTCGTCGGTCAACGCCTCGAACAGGAACAGGGTGCGTAACTCTTCCCGACCCAGCCGGTCGGTCCCCTGGTCACTCACTGCGCCTCCAGATACCGGTGTACGACCGTGACGGCCATCGCGCCCTCGCCGACGGCCGACGCGACCCGCTTCACCGAGTCTGCGCGCACGTCGCCTGCGGCGAACACCCCGGGCAGGCTGGATTCCAGGTGGTACGGGTCCCGGGGCAGCGACCAGCCGGCGGGGCGCTGCCCGTCGCGCAGGAGCGCGGGTCCGGTGACGATGAAACCGCGTTCGTCCCGGGAGACCACGCCCTCCAGCCAGTTCGTCCGGGGCTCGGCGCCGATAAAGACGAACAGCCAGGACGTCTTGACGGTACGGGTGGCACCGGTGCTCCGGTCACAGAGCGTCAGCGTCTCCAGGTGGTCGTCGCCGTACCCGCCGACCACCTCGGTGCGCGGGTGCACGGTGATGCAGGGCTCGCGTTCGACCTGCTCGATCAGGTAGCGCGACATCGACGACGTCAGGCTGGCACCCCGGATGAGGATGTGCACCCGGCGGGCGTACCGGGCGAAGTGCAGGGCCGCCTGGCCGGCCGAGTTCGCACCGCCCACGATGTAGACGTCCTCGCCGCTGCAACTGGGTGCCTCGGTCGCCGCCGAGCCGTAGAAGACCCCGCGACCGGTGAGGTCGGACAGTCCCGGTGCGTCGAGCCGCCGGTAGGCGACCCCGGTGGCCAGAACCGCGGCGTGCGCGGCAAGTGAGGTGCCGTCACCGAAGCGGAGCAGCCGGGCGGTGCCGGCCGCTTCCAGGCCAACCACCTCCCGGGTACTGAGGATCTCCGCGCCGAACTTCAGCGCCTGCCGGCGGGCGCGGTCGGTCAACTGCGCCCCGGAGACCCCCTCGGGGAAGCCGAGGTAGTTCTCGATGCGGCTGCTCTGCCCGGCCTGTCCACCGGTGGCCCGCTGCTCGACCAGGACCGTACGCAGCCCTTCGGAGGCGGCGTAGACCGCCGCACCGAGTCCGGCCGGACCGGCACCGACCACGATCACGTCGTAGAAGTCGGACGCGGGTGTGGTGCTCAGGCCGACGTGGCTGGCCAGGTCCGACTCACTCGGCATGGCCAGCGCCTTGCCGTCGGAGGTGATCACGACCGGTACGTCGGCGGGGCTCAGGTCGGCTGCGGCGAGCAGCCGGCCACCCTCCGGCTCGTCGGCGAGCAGCCAGCGGAACGGGACCAGGTTGCGGGCGAGGAAGTCGCGTACGGCGAACGACGGCGCCGACCACCGGTGCCCGATCACCCGGGTCTCGGTGGCGCTGATGTCCGGGGTGGCGGCCCAGACCTCCAGCAGGTTGTCGAGCACCGGGTAGAGCTTCTCCTCCGGCGGGTCCCAGGGCTTGAGCAGGTAGTGGTCCAGGTCGACGATGTTGATCGCGTCGATCGCGGCGTCGGTGTCGGCGTACGCGGTCAGCAGCACCCGCCGGGCCCGTGGGAAGAGATCCATCGCCGATTCCAGGAACTGGATGCCGTTCATCACTGGCATCCGGTAGTCGGCCAGGATCACCGCGACCTGCTCGCCGCGTAACTTGATCTCCCGGAGCGCGGCCAGCGCCGCCTCACCGGAGTCCGCCCGAACCACCCTGTACCGGTCACCGTAACGGCGCCGGACGTCGCGCGCCACGGCTCGGGAGACCGCGGGGTCGTCGTCGACGGTCAGGATCGCCGGGTTCGCCATGAAGTTCCATCCTGAAGAGTCGCCACGAGGTTCCATGCTGAAGCAGTGCGGGCCGGCCGGGCCCCCGGCAACCCTAGATGACGCCGCCGGAAACGCCCCTCGACCTCACCCCGATCGGGCGACATCTCGACCGGCTCGCCACGCACCGCCGGGAGCGGATGACAGGGTCGATGGGTACGGCAGATCCGGCGGGCTGGAGGTGACATGGGCGCGAAGACGTTCGTCGTGGCCGGCGGCACGAGCGGCCTCGGACTGGAGATCGCCCGGATGCTCACGGTCGACCATCGCGTCTTCGTCCTGGGCAACGTCGCCGACGAGGTCGCCGCCACCACCAGCGAACTTGAGTGCGCCGGCACAACCTGCGACGTCTCCTCGTACGACCAGGTCGCGCACGCCCTCGACGAGGTCAGCCGCCGGTACGGCGCCATCGACGGGCTGGCGCACTGCGCCAGCATGTGGGCCGGCGGGGCCCTGGAGGAGATGTCGCCGGAGGCGCTGCACAAGGCGATCGACGTCAACGTCCTGGGCACGGCGTACCTGCTGCGCGAGACGCTGATCCGGATGCGGGAACAGGGCCGGGGCAACGTGGTGTACATCGGGGCCCTGGCGGTGGAGAAGCCCCGGCCCGGGATCCCGGTCTACCGGGCGACCAAGAACTTCGGCAAGAGCCTGGTCGAGTCCCTCGCCCAGGCCGAGGGAACCAGCGGCATCAAGGTGATGCAGATCCACCCCGGACCGATGCACACCAAGCTCCAGGAACGCGTCGGCGCCGAATTTCTCGACGAGATATACGCCGAGCCGGAACAGGTGGCCCGGGAAGTGGTGAGGCTGCTGCTCCTGGAGCCCGACGACCTGTACGTCTCGGGCCAGGAAGTCCTCCGCGCCGACGGCAGGTGGTAAGCGCCGGCCCCGCGACCGCCGAGCCTACGACCTCGGCCTGGGCACCACTGCGCGTAGCCGCGTACCGCAACCTGTGGCTGGCCCTGCTCGCCGCGAACATCGGCACCTGGATGCAGACCGTCGGCGCCCAGTGGCTGTTGATCGAGGAACGCAACGCCTCGACCCTGGTCTCGCTGGTACAGACCGCGAGCATGCTGCCGATCCTGATGCTCGCCCTGCCGGCCGGGGCGTTGGCCGACGCGTTCGACCGACGGCACCTGCTCATCGCGGTGCAGCTCTACCTGGCCGCGGTCGGCGTACTGCTGACCGTCCTCACCGCCGCCGGCCGGATGCCGCCGGCGCTGCTGCTCACCCTCACCTTCGCCATCGGAGTCGGGCAGGCGCTGACCCTGCCCTGCTGGGCGGCGATCATCCCGGAGCTGGTGCCACGCAACCAGCTCCAGTCCGCCTCCGCGCTCGGTTCGATCAGCGTGAACGCGGCCCGCTCGATCGGCCCGGCGATCGCCGGTCTGCTGATCGCCCGCGCCGGTGTCGCACCGCTCTTCGCGCTCAACGCCATCGCCGTACTGGTCTTCGGGTTCGCGCTGTACCGATGGCGTACCGACCACGCCCGCGCGGTGGAGGTGCCGGAGCGGTTCACCGCGGCGCTGCGCGCCGGGGGGCGCTTCGTCCGCCACTCCCCGGTGGTCCGGCGGTTGCTGTTCCGGGCGCTGCTCTTCCTCGTACCGGGCAGTGCGATCTGGGCGTTGCTCCCCCTGGTCGCCAACCGGCAGCTCGGCCTCGGCTCCAGCGGGTACGGCGTACTGCTCGCCGCCCTCGGAGTCGGCGCGATCGCCGGTGGACTGGTGCTGCCCTGGGTACGGGTGCACCTGACCGCCGGGGCGTTCCTGCTCGTCGCCAGTCTGCTCTACGGCGCGGCGCTGATCGTGGTCGCCCTGGCGCCGAGCCTGCCGGTGGTGCTGGTCGCCCTGGCTCCGGCCGGCGTGGCCTGGGTGACCGTGCTGTCGAACCTCAACGCGGAAATCCAGCTCTACCTGCCCGGCTGGGTACGCGCCCGTGGCCTCGCCGTCTACCAGGTGGTCTTCGCCGGCGGGCAGGCACTCGGCGCCCTGTCCTGGGGGGTGGTCGGCGACATGGCCGGGCTGGTCACCGCACATCTCGCCGCCGCCGCGCTGATGTTGCTCGGCGCGTTCACGGTGCGGCTCTGGCCCCTGCCCGACCTGCGCGGCGTCAACCAGGATCCGGAGAGCTACTGGCCGGCGCTGCGACTGACCCATGAACCGGACCCACGGATCGGACCGGTGGTGATCATCGTGACGTACGTGGTGCGGGCCGAGCACGAGGTGGCGTTCATCGACGCGATGGAGGAGGTACGGGGTTCACGGCAACGTACCGGCGCGACTCGGTGGGGTCTGTACCGCGAGGGCGAGTCACCGTCGTGTTTTGTCGAGGTTTACCAGCTCCCCTCCTGGGACGAGCATCTACGCCAGCACGGCGGCCGGCTGACCGGCGCCGACCGGGAGGCGGAACAGCGGGCGGTGGCACTGGCCGACGGTCCCCCACAGGTGCGCCACCTGCTGCCGACAGAGGCAGGCTCGTAACGGTGCACGATCGGAGCGCGCGGCGCCCGTTGCGGATCCGGGCCGCCACCGAGGGCACCCGGGTCAATCGGTTGGAGCTCTTCTTCGACCTGGTCTTCGTCTACGCCTTCTTCAACGTCGCCCGCGCGACCACCGACGACCTCAACGGGATCAGCCTGGTCCACGCCCTGTTGATCATATCTTTGCTCTGGTGGTGCTGGGTCGCCTACGCGTGGGCGGGCAACAGCATCCGCTCCGGCGAGGGCATGGTGCCGGTGGTCCTGTTCACCGTCATGGCCGCGATCTTCGTCGTGGCACTGACCATCTCCGAGGCGTTCGTCGACGTTCCCGGCGGCCTCTCCGGACCACTCGTCTTCGCCTGCTGTTACTTCGTGGTCCGGATCCTCTTCGTCGCGTTGCAGTGGCACGCCATCGCGGACCAGCCGCGGCTACACGCACACATGACCCGGGTCAGCGCGACGATCGTGCTCGCCACCGCGTTACTGCTGCTCGCCGCGTTGCTGCCGGAACACCTGCCAGCGGGGGCGGCCCGTACCTGGACCCAGATCGGTCTCTGGGGGCTTGCCGTCGGGGTCGAGTACGGCGCGGGCTACCTGTTCGCCCCACACGGTTGGCAGATCGCCTCGGCCGGACACTGGGCCGAACGGTTCTCGCTGATCCTGCTGGTCGCGTTCGGCGAACTGATCATCTCGGTCGGCGTGGGCGGCACCCAACTGCCGCACCCGATCACCTGGCCGCTGGTGATCGCGGCGGTCCTCGGCATCGTGATCACCGCCGCCCTGTGGTGGGCGTACTTCGACATCGTGGCGCTCGCCGCCGAACAGGCCCTGCACGCCGCGCGCGGAACCGACCGGGTGGTGCTCGCCCGGGACGCCTACATCTACCTGCACCTGCCGATCATCACCGGGCTGATGCTGCTCTCGCTCGGCGGCAAGGAGGCGCTCAAGCACATCGGCAACCCGAACGTCGGGCACGTCCCGATGCACCCGATCGCCGTCACCCTGCTCTACGGTGGGCTGGCGCTCTACCTGCTCGGCCACCTCTGCTTCCAACTCCGCATGCTCGGCACGTTGACCTGGACCCGGGTGGGTGCGATCGTCCTGACCGGCGTGTTGATCCCGCTCGCCGTCGAGATCCCCGCACTCCTGGCACTCGGCGTACTCGCCGGGATCTGCGTCGCGTTGGTCGGCGGTGAGCTGGTCCTGCTCGCCGGGTCGCGGCGCAACCTCCGGGAGGCGGTGCTGGAGGAACATCTCGCGCACGAGGCCCGGGAGACCGCCTGGCGACGCCGACACCGTTGAGGCCGGGCCGGGCAACGACGGAAACCCGGGCCGCGCGGACGGGCGCCGCGACCCGCCACGGTCGTTAGGATTCGATCGTGGCTGCCCGGCACCGGTTCACCCGTCGTCCGGTGTCCTGTCGGTGGCCCGACCGGGGAGGAAAGATGGGCCTGCGCGAGGACGCCGCGTCACTACAGGACGAGTTGGCGCTGCTGCGGCGGGAGCTGCACCAGATTCCCGAAGTCGGCCTCGACCTGCCCCGCACCCAGGAGCGGGTGCTCGCCGCGCTCGCCCCACTCCCGCTGGAGATCAGCACCGGAACCGGCCTCTCCTCGGTCACCGCCGTGTTGCGCGGTGGGCGCCCCGGACCGGTGGTGCTGCTCCGGGGCGACATGGACGCGCTGCCGGTGACCGAGGCCAGCGGTCTGCCGTACAGCTCACGCCACCACGGGGTGATGCACGCCTGCGGGCACGACCTGCACACCGCCGGCCTGGTCGGGGCCGCCCGACTGCTCAGCGCCCGGCGTGACGAACTCGCCGGGGACGTGGTCTTCATGTTCCAACCCGGCGAGGAGGGCCTCGACGGGGCAGCGCACATGATCTCCGAGGGGGTGCTGACCGCCGCCGGGCGCCCGGTCGACGCCGCGTACGGGCTACACGTCCTCTCCTCGACCGTCGCCCGGGGCGTCTTCTCCGCCCGTCCCGGACCGCTGATGGCCGCCTCCGCCGGACTCTTCGTGCGGGTGGTGGGGGCCGGCGGGCACGGCTCCACCCCGCACTACACGCTCGACCCGATCCCGGTCGCCGCCGAGATGGTCACCGCGCTGCAGGCCATGGTCACCCGGCGGTTCAACGTCTTCGACCCGGTGGTGCTGACCGTCGGGGTGTTCCAGGCCGGCACCAAACGCAACATCATCCCGGACGACGCGACCTTCGAGGCGACCGTACGCAGCTTCTCCACCGCCACCAGCGCCCAGGCCGGCGAGTACGCGGTCGCGCTCTGCGAACACATCGCCGCCGCACACGGGATGCGGGTGGAGGTCCGGTACGAGCAGGAGTACCCGGCGACGGTCAACGACGCCGACGAGTACGAGTTCGCCGCGTCGACCGTACGGGACGTCTTCGGCCCGGACCGGTTCGAGGACCTGGTCGACCCGATGACCGGCTCCGAGGACTTCTCCCGGGTGCTCGACCGGGTGCCCGGCGCGTACGTCTTCCTCGGCGCGTGCGCCGGTGACGATCCGAAGACGGCGCCGAGCAACCACTCCCCGCGAGCGGCTTTCGACGACAGCGTGCTCGCCGACGGGGCGGCGCTCCTGGCCGAACTCGCCGTCCGACGGCTCGCCGCACCAGCCGGGACGTCGCCGAAGGCACCTCGGGCGTGAGCACGGCTGCTCCGCGACGGGTCCTGGTGACCGGCGCCGCCGGACTGATCGGCCGGGCGATGCTGACCTTCCTGACCGCCCGGGGTGTGCCGGCGACCGCGCTGGTCCTGGAGAAGACCGACGACCTGGCGGCCGACCGGGTGGTGGTCGGTGACGCGGGCGACCCGGAGACGGTCCGGTCGGCGCTGGCCGGAGTCGACGGCGTGGTGCACCTCGCCGCGATCCCGGCCCCGACCCTGGACACCCCACAGGCCGTCTTCACCCGCAACACCCGGGCGACGTTCGCCGTGCTGGAGGAGGCCGGCCAGGCCGGCGTACGGCGCGCGGTGATCGCCTCCAGCTTCTCCGTCACCGGACTTCCCTGGTCGCAGGTCGACCTGCACCCGGCGTACGTGCCGGTGGACGAGGGGCTGCCGTTGCAGGTGACCGACGCGTACGCCCTCGCCAAGCAGGCCGACGAGGCGACCGCGGAGATGATGGTGCGGCGGCACGGCGGCACTGTCGTCGCGCTGCGGCTGCCGTTCGTGGGGCAGCGGGACGACCGGCTGGCCCGACGCGCCGCCGAGTTCGCCCGGAACCCGGAATCCGGCGCCCGGGAACTCTGGAGCTACCTGGACGTACGGGACGCGGCCCGGGCCTGCTGGCTCGGGCTGACCCGGCCGGGGCCCGGCGCGCACGTGGTCTTCGTCGCCGCCGACGACATCCTCGCCCCCTTCCCGACCGCCGAGTTGCTCGACCGCTACCACCCTGACGTGCCACGCCGCGCGGACCTGCCCGGGCGTTGCTCGGCGATCGACACCCGGGCCGCGCTGGAACTGCTGGGCTTCCAGCCCGAGCACCGGTTCGCGCCCGACCCCACGCCGCTGCCCTGACCCCCGGGAAGAGGATCGATGACCGAGGCTGAGCTGCCCGTACTGCCCGAGACCCAGGCGCCCTGGCCGGCCCGGGACGGGTTGCGGATCACCCGGGTACGGGCGATCGTCACCGCACCCGAGGGTCCACCGCTGGTGGTGGTCCGGATCGACACGAACGAACCCGGCCTGTACGGGCTGGGCTGCGCCACCTTCACCCAGCGTTTCACCGCCGTGGTCGCCACCATCGAACAGCACGTGGCCCCGATGCTGATCGGCCGGCACCCGGCCGACATCGAGGACATCTTCCGGATGGTCCACTTCTCCTCCTACTGGCGCAACGGACCGGTGACGAACAACGCGCTGGCCGGGGTGGACCTGGCGCTCTGGGACATTGCCGGCAAGAGGGCCGGGATGCCGGTCTACGAGCTGCTCGGCGGGCGGGTCCGTACCGCCGCCCAGTGTTACCTGCACGCGGGCGGGGCGACGGTGGCGGAGACGCTGGACCAGGCCCGGAAGATCATGAGCGCCGGTTACCGGCACGTCCGACTCCAGGTCGGACAGCCCGGCCTGGGCGCGTACGGCGCCGCCGGGGTCGGTGGCGGCTATCCGGGGCAGCCGTACCCGGACGGCTGGGACGTCCAGCAGTACCTGCGCACCACCCCGGCGCTCTTCGCCGCCGCCCGTCGCGAACTGGGCGAGGAGGTCGAGCTGCTACACGACGTGCACAGCCGGCTCAGCCCGAAACAGGTGGTGTTGCTGGCGCGTGCTCTGGAGCCGTACCGGCTCTTCTTCCTCGAGGATGTGATCGCGCCCGAGGAGTACGACCGGCTGCCGCAGATCCGGGCCGAGTCACCGGTGCCGATCGCGGTCGGCGAGCAGGTCAGCTCGGTCGCGGACGCCGCGCGGCTGGTCCTCGGCGGCGGGGTGGACCTGCTCCGGCTGCACATCACCGCGGTCGGCGGGCTGACCCCCACCCGCAAGCTGGTGGCGCTCTGCGAGCTGACCGGGGTGAAGACGGCCTGGCATGCGCCCGCCGACGTCTCGCCGATCGGCGCGGCGGCGAACGTGGCGCTGGACGTGACAACGCCAGCCTTCGGTATCCAGGAGGGACACGAGTACCACGAGGCGGCCATCGAGGTCTTCCCCGGCACCCTGGTGACCCGCAACGGATACCTCTACCCGAACGACGCGCCGGGCTGGGGCATCGAGCTCGACGAGCGGGTCGCGGCGAAGTATCCGCCGGTCACGCACCTGCACGAACGGTGGTCCGCACGGGTACGTCGCCCGGACGGCGGGATCGAGGCCCCTTAGCCTCGACCGTCCTCCGCCCCACCCGACGGGGCCGCCGGCGATCACCCGTCGGACGGCTCCCCCCGGCCGACGGCAGGCTGCCCCGGTCCGCGCTCGACGGACCGGGGCAGCTCGCGTCCGGCTCCGGTTACGGCAGGACGCGCTTGTCCGCGTCCAGGTTCGCGCTCAACCGGATGGTGATGAACTCGTTGTTGTCCGGCTTACCCGGGGTGCGGCCGTTCGACGACGGGAAGTTGTTGTCGTTGAGTACGCCGAGCGTCCGGTCGTCCAGGATGGCCAGGCCCTCGATGGTGGTGAACGGGAAGCGGAAGACCGGCCCGAAACCACCGATGTTGTGCGGGTTGTTGATGTTGAGCAGATCCGCGACGAGGGTCTTGTCGACCTTGCCGTCCCGGTCCCGGTCCCGCCGGTCGATCAGGTAGATCTTCTTGACCAGGGCGCTCGCGCCCTCGCCGCCGTCCCGCTCGATCACCAGCATGCGGTTGTTGTCGACGCTGATCGCGTCACCGATCGCGTGACTCGGCGAGTCGAGCTGGTACGTCCACCAGTTGTCGGTGTACCGGCCGGCGGCCAGGTCGAACTGGTACAGCCGCAGTGCGCCGGCCGGGTCACCGGAGACGGTCCCCTCCAGCAGCGGGTAGAGCGAACGGCCGTCCGGGGAGAGCGCCATGCCCTCGAAGCCCTTGCTGCTGGGCAGATTCGGCTGGCCCGCCGGGTTCTCCGGGGCCCGTACGCCGGGCAGCGGCACCGGAGCCTGGAGCAGTCGGCCGGCCCGGTCGAAGTGCAGCAGGTACGGGCCAAACTCGTCGCCGAGCCAGTACGAGCCGTCCTTGGCGCGGACCATCGACTCGACGTCGAAGTCGGCACCGGTGAGCACCCGGTCGGCGCGGGTCAGCGCGAACGGCACGAACCCGTTGGGGTCGGTGAGGCTCAGGCCACCGAGGACGTCGACGCCGCCGTTGCCGAAGTTCGGCGCGATCCGCTGGATCCGCAGCACGAAGTCGGCGCTGTTGGCCTTGTTACCGAAGCCGTTGTCGGAGAGCACGTCGAAGGTGCCGTCGGCGTTGCGCTGCACACCGCTGAAACCCTGCACCGGCTGGTCGGCGAAGGGTGCGGCGACACCGTTGACCGGGGTGGTGCCGAGCAGCGAACCGGAGGGCTCGCTGCCCGGAACCCAGGTCAGGGCCGGAAGTGAGGCGAAGTTGGTGAGCGTGGCCTGGCGGAACGGCTTCGCCGGTCCACCCTGCCCGGTGAGGTTGACCTCGGTACGGTCGGCCCCGATGAGGTTGGCCGCGGCGGTGGGCACGGCGAGTACGGCGAGCGTCAACGCGCCGATACCGAGGCCGAGCCCGAGCCGTCGAGCGGTAGCTGTCATGGCCGGCACGCTAAGCGCCCCGGTTGAACGCCGGTTGGCCGGCGGGGTAAGGAAGGGCCCCTTGTTATCGCTTTCTGTAGAGGAAGGGCCCCTTCCTAACAGCGCGGCTCAGCCGCCGAGGCGGCGCACCATGTTCATCACCGTCTCCAACTGCAATCCGCCCTTGATCGGGTACGCGGTGCTACCCAGGTAACCCCACCAGTCCCAGCAACCGTTCGGGTTGACCGCCGACGCGGTTGCCTGGGGGTAGAGCACGATCACCCGGTTGGTGTCGGCGTACTGGTTGAGGTTGGCCCGGTCCACGAAGGCCGTACCGACGGCGTTGTAGCCCTGCTGGCAGCCGTGCAGCGCCACCAGCAGACGACAGGACTGTCCGGCGGAGCAACTCGACGGCACGTACGCGAACCCGGTCGTGCCCATGCTCAGGCCGGCCGCGTACCCGTTCACCGCGAACGTGTTCTGGTTGAAGCTGGTCAGTGTGCCGGTCAGCGGACCGGTGTTCGGTGCGCTCACCGAGCCGAACAGTTTGCGCAGGAAGGTGTTCTGCGGGTCGGTGCCGCAGTCGTTCAGGAACGGTGACACGGTGGCGGCGCAGGCACCGGTGCCGTACGGCGTGACCCAGGCGTGCCCGGCCGACGAACCGCTGTCGTACTGCACGCTGGCGCCGAAGTTCTGGTAGTACCGGACCAGGTCGTCGGTGACCGACTTCTTGATCGCCGTGTCGTTGTTGCCGTGGTAGACGTACACGGGTTGACCGGAGAGGCGGCTGACCGGGTCGACCCAGCCGTACCCGGCCCAGGTGCGGGTGTACGCCTGCAGGTTGGTCAGGTACGTCGGCAGGCTGTTGTCCGCACAGCCGTAGAGCGCCTGGCTGACGTTGTTCTGGGCGCAGTAGTAGGGCCCGGCGGCGAAGACCGCGGCGCCCTTGATCCGGCTGGAGTAGGCGACCTGGAGCTGGGTCGCGAGGTAGCCGCCGGAGGAGACCCCGGCGACGTACACCCCGGACACCTGGTATGTGCCGAGCGTGCCGGGTACCGGGGTCTTGGTGTACGGGTTGGCGGCGGCCTGGGCCGGGGCCGTGCCGGGTACGAGCAGTAGCAGGGCCGCGACGGCGGCCGTGGCGGTGCGTGCGAGGAACCTCATGGGACGCCCTCCTGAGGGAAGACGCCGGCGGTGGGGCGCGGCGTGCACCGAGGCTAGGAGGTCGGTCGCGGGTACGACATCCTCGCCTGTGACATGTCTCGATGCGCGCCAGTGTGGTCGGACACCAGGGGCGGGGACTCAGTGGCCGGCCACCGGTGCCGGTTGCCGCTGGTAGTCCGGCTTGTGCGTCGCGGTCGCCTCGACCGCCCATTCGAGTGCGTAGTCGGCGACCTGCTGCCAACCCGGCTGTCCGAGGGTGAAGTGCGTCCGGCCGGGAAACTCGTGGTAGCCGGTGATGGCCCGGGAGCGCCGGTACCGGCCGGCGTTCGCCTTGTTCAGCACCGGCGGGGCGACGTGATCGGCGCCACCGGCGATCAGGAGCAACGGCGCTCGGTCGCTGTTGGCGTAGTTGACCCGCAGCGCCGAACGCGGGTTGAGGTTCGCCATTGCCCCCTCGAACAGCACTCCCCCGGCGCCGGCCACGTGGTAGCGCCCGTAGATCCGGTTGGACTCCTCCCGGCTCAGACTGTTGGTGAAGGCGTAGTGGAACTGCTCGGGGCTCAGCGGTACGGCCTTGTGCCGGTTACCCAGGCTGCGCAGGATCGGCCAGGAGGACCGCAGGGTCGACAGCGGCAGCCGTAGCACCCCCTTCACACCAGCGGAGTCGATCGCCACCGCCGCCGCGCCGAGTCCCCGGTCGGCGAGCACCTGGGTGAACGCCCCGCCGAAGGAGTGCCCCATGATGATCGGCGGCCGGTCCAGGTTCCGGATGATCCGGTCGTAGTGGTCGACGATCCCGGCGATGGTGAGCCGAGCGATCGGCGACGGGTCCCGTCGGAGTTGCTCGACCTCGGCGTCCATGCCGGGCCAGGCGGGGGCGAGCACCCGGAAGCCGGCGCGGGTGTAGTGGTCGACCCACTGTTCCCAGCTTCGCGGTGTCATCCAGAGACCGTGGATCAGCACGATGGTGTCGGCCGCGCTGCGGTCGGCGGGAGTCGTCATGGTTGGCCGCATACCCGCAGTCCGAGGGGCCAATCCACCGGTGCGCGGGCACCGGCCAACCCGACCCGAACGACCGATATGCCCGAATAGTGCCGTTAGTTCCCGGACGGCGGCAGCACGGAAGCGACTCTGGCAACGGGCGCCACAGCAGGCCCCCTTGCCCGCCGACCCACCCACCGGTGAGCGGGCCACTCGGCGCCCCCCTTAGTCTCCGTTCATGACCCGGTCACCAGGAGAGCTGAGCCTCGCCGCTGACTTCGTGCCCGCGACGCCGGCCCAGTGGCGCCAACTGGCCCTCGCCGTCCTGCGGAAAAGCGGCGTCGCCGACGAGCGGACCGGCCCGGAGGCCGTCGACGAACTGCTGTCCCGGACGACGTACGACGGCATCCGGGTGGCCCCGCTGTACACCGCCGCCGACGTCCCCGTACCGACCGGCCTCCCCGGACTGCCCCCGTTCACCCGTGGCGGCCAGCCGACCCGATCACTCGGACCCGGCTGGGACGTCCGGCAGCGTCACGCCGACCCCGATCCGGTTGCCACCCGCGAAGCCGTCCTGAGTGACCTGGAGAACGGCGTCACCTCGATCTGGCTGGCCCTGGAACCGGCCGGACTGGACCACGAGTCGCTATCAGCCGTACTCGACGGTGTCTACCTCGACGTCGCGGGCCTGGTCCTCGACGCCGGTCCGGCGACCGAACCGGCCGCCGCCGCCCTGTTCGCCCTCGCCGCCAAGCGGAAGGTCGACCCCGCCGAACTGAGCGGCAGCCTCGGCGCCGACCCGCTTGGTTGGCAGGCCCGCACCGGCACCCCGGCTGATCCGCGTACGGCGGCGACACTCGCCCGCCGCTGCGCCGCCGACCACCCCCGGCTGCGGGCGATCACCGTGGACGCCACCGTCTACCACGACGCGGGCGGCAGCGATGCCGAGGAACTCGGGTGCGCGCTCGCCGCCGGGGTGGCCTACCTGCGTGCGCTCACCGACGCCGGGCTCGACCCGGTCGACGCGCTGGGACAGTTGGAGTTCCGGTACGCCGCCACGGCCGACCAGTTCCTGACCATCGCGAAGTTGCGGGCGGCACGTCGGGTCTGGGCCCGGGTCGCCGAGGTATGCGGTGTCCCGACGGCAGGTGCGCAGTACCAGCACGCGGTGACGTCGTCGGCGATGATGACCGCGCGCGACCCGTGGGTGAACATGCTCCGCACCACCCTGGCCTGCTTCGCCGCCGGAGTGGGCGGCGCGAACGCGGTGACGGTGCAGCCGTTCGACGCCCGACTCGGGCTGCCGGACGGGTTCAGCCGCCGGATCGCCCGCAACACCCAGTCACTGCTGCTCGCCGAGGCCAACGTGGACCGGGTGATCGACCCCGCCGGTGGCTCCTGGTATGTCGAGCGCCTGACCGAGGACCTCGCCCAGGCGGCGTGGGCCTGGTTCACCGAGATCGAACGGGCCGGTGGCCTGGCCGCCGCACTCGCCAGCGGAATCGTCGCGCAACGGCTCGCGACCACCTGGCGACGACGTACGGAGAACCTCGACCACCGCCGTGATCCGATCACCGGCGTGAGCGAGTTCCCGAACCTCGACGAGGCCCGTCCGACCCGTGTGCCGGCACCCGTGCCGGTGGGCGGCGGCCTGCCCCGGCACCGGTACGCGGAACGGTTCGAGTCCCTGCGGGACCGGTCCGACGCGCACGTGGCGGGCACCGGCGCCCCGCCCACCGTCTTCCTCGCCACCCTGGGCCCGGTCGCCGCGCACACCGCCCGGGCATCGTTCGCGGCGAACCTCCTCGCCGCCGGTGGCGTGGCCACCACCCGGAGCGGAACCGGTGCCGACCCGGCGGTGATCGCCGCCGAGTTCGTCGCCAGCGGTGCCACCGTGGCGTGCATCTGCGGCACCGACAAGAGCTACGCCGCGCTGGCCTCCTCCGTCGCCGAAGCGCTCGCCTCCGCGGGAGCCACCCGGGTGTGGCTCGCCGGCAAACCCGGCGGGTACGACCACGTGGACTCCTACCTCTTCACCGGCTGCGACGCGGTCGCGGTGCTCGAAACAACGCTACGTGACCTGGGGGTGGCGTGATGATCCCGGATTTCTCCCACGTTGAACTCGGTACGCCGAGCCCCGGCACCGGGACCGACCCGGATCGGTGGCGGGCGGAGGTGCACGACCGGACCGGTGTGGACCCGGAGAAGTTGGCCTGGGAAACCCCGGAGGGGATCAGCGTCGCCCCGCTCTACACCCCGGCGGACCTCACCGGCGTCGACTTCCTGGACACCTACCCCGGGATCACCCCCTACCTGCGGGGCCCCTACCCGACGATGTACACCACCCAGCCGTGGACCATCCGCCAGTACGCCGGCTTCTCCACCGCGCAACAGTCGAACGCCTTCTACCGGCGTAATCTCGCCGCCGGCCAGAAGGGACTGTCGGTCGCGTTCGACCTGCCCACCCACCGGGGGTACGACTCCGATCACCCCCGGGTCACCGGCGACGTCGGCATGGCCGGGGTGGCGATCGACTCCATCTACGACATGCGGGAACTCTTCGACGGCATCCCGCTGGACCGGATGAGCGTCTCGATGACCATGAACGGGGCCGTGCTCCCCGTCCTCGCCCTCTACATCGTCGCCGCCGAGGAACAGGGCGTCGCACCGGAACAGCTCTCCGGGACGATCCAGAACGACATCCTCAAAGAGTTCATGGTCCGCAACACCTACATCTACCCACCCGGGCCATCGATGCGGATCATCTCCGACATCTTCGCCTACACCTCCGCGCGGATGCCCCGGTTCAACTCGATCTCCATCTCCGGCTACCACATCCAGGAGGCCGGGGCCACTGCCGATCTGGAACTCGCGTACACCCTCGCCGACGGCATCGAATACCTCCGCGCCGGACAGGCCGCCGGTCTGGACATCGACGCCTTCGCCCCCCGGCTCTCGTTCTTCTGGGCCATCGGCATGAACTTCTTCATGGAGGTCGCCAAACTCCGCGCGGCCCGACTGCTCTGGGCCAAACTCCTACGGGAGTTCAACCCCAAGAACCCGAAGTCGTCGAGCCTGCGTACGCACTGCCAGACCTCCGGCTGGTCGCTGACCGCCCAGGACGTCTACAACAACGTCATCCGTACCTGCGTCGAGGCCATGGCCGCCACCCAGGGCCACACCCAGTCCCTGCACACCAACGCCCTCGACGAGGCGCTCGCCCTGCCCACCGACTTCTCCGCCCGCATCGCCCGCAACACCCAACTCCTGCTCACCCAGGAATCCGGCACCACCAGCGTGATCGACCCCTGGGGCGGCAGCGCGTACGTCGAACGCCTCACCCACGACCTCGCCGCCCGCGCCTGGGAACACATCCAGGAGGTCGAAGCCGCCGGTGGCATGGCCCGCGCGATCGACGAGGGCATCCCCAAGCTGCGGATCGAGGAGGCGGCGGCCCGTACCCAGGCCCGGATCGACTCCGGTCGCCAACCGGTCATCGGCGTCAACACGTACCGGCCCGAGGCGGACGAACCGATCGACGTACTCCGGGTCGACAACAGCGCGGTCCGCGCCGAGCAGATCGCCAAGCTCGAACGGTTGCGCGCCGAACGCGACCCGAAGGCATGGGCGGACGCACTCGACGCACTGCGCCGGGCCGCCGCCGCCACCGAGCCCACCGCCGCCGGCGACCTCTCCGGCAACCTGCTCGCCCTCGCGGTCGACGCAGCCCGAGCCAAGGCCACTGTCGGCGAGATCTCCGACGCGCTGGAGGCGGTGTACGGCCGGCACGCCGCGCGGATCCGTACGATCTCAGGGGTGTACCGCAACGAGGCCGGCGAGGTGACCAACATCGAACGGGTCCGGGACGCCACCGCCGCGTTCGGTGCCGCCGAGGGACGTCAGCCCCGCATCCTGGTGGCGAAGATGGGGCAGGACGGGCACGACCGTGGCCAGAAGGTGGTGGCCACCGCCTTTGCCGACCTCGGCTTCGACGTCGACGTCGGACCGCTGTTCCAGACCCCGGCCGAGGTCGCCCGCCAGGCGGTCGAGGCCGACGTCCACATCGTCGGGGTGAACTCCCTCGCCGCCGGTCACCTGACGCTGGTGCCGGCGCTGCGCGACGAACTCGCCGCGCTCGGCCGCGACGACATCATGATCATCGTTGGTGGGGTGATCCCCGCGCAGGACTTCGACGCCCTCCGGCAAGCCGGCGCCTCGGCCATCTTCCCCCCGGGTACGGTCATCGCCGACGCCGCCCTCGACCTCCTCACCGAACTGGGTCGCCGGCTCGGCCATCCGGCGCCCACCGCATGACCCGAGCCGCACCTGACGTCGAGGCGTACGCCACGGGCGTGCTCGCCGGCGCCCCGGCCTGGATAGCGCGGGCGATCACCCTGGTGGAGTCACGGCGCCCCGACCACCGGGCGCTGGCTCAGCAACTGCTCGTCACGCTCACCCCGCATTCCGGCAACGCCCGCCGGATCGGGGTGACCGGGGTGCCGGGCGTCGGCAAGTCGACCTTCATCGACGCGCTCGGCAGCCTGCTCACCGCCGACGGCCACCGGGTGGCGGTGCTGGCGGTCGACCCCTCCTCCACCCGTACCGGCGGCAGCATCCTCGGCGACAAGACCAGGATGACCCGGCTCGCCACCGACCCGGCAGCGTTCGTCCGTCCCTCCCCCACCGCCGGCACCCTCGGTGGCGTGGCGCAGGCCACCCGGGAGGCGATGGTCGTGGTGGAGGCGGCCGGCTACGACGTGGTGCTGGTGGAGACCGTCGGCGTCGGACAGTCCGAGACCACGGTCGCCGAGATGGTCGACTCCTTCCTGCTCCTCGCCCTGGCCCGCACCGGCGACCAGCTCCAGGGGATCAAGAAGGGCGTACTCGAAATCGCCGACGTGATCGCGGTCAACAAGGCCGACGGCCCGCACGCGGCCGAGGCCCGTACGGCGGCGCGGGAACTGGGCGGCGCGTTGCGGCTGCTGCGTACGGCCGAGGGCGGGTGGCAGCCACCCGTGCTCACCTGCAGCGGTCAGGAGGGTACCGGCCTGACCGAGGTGTGGCGCCACCTGGTCGCGCACCAGGAGACGCTCCGCACCAGCGGCGAACTCGACGCCCGGCGCAGCCGGCAGCAGGTGCGCTGGCTCTGGGACCTGGTCCGCTCGGCGCTACTCGACCGGCTGCGGGCGGATCCGGCGGTCGCCGCGCTCGCTCCCGACCTGGAACGTCAGGTACTCGATGGGACCCTGACCCCGGCGCTCGCCGCCGACCGGCTGCTTGCCGCCTTCACCGCCCACGACTGACCCGACGGTCACTTCGGCAGTTGGGCGATGTGCCGCAGCTTGTTCATCGCGTCGAGTGCCGCGACCTTGTACGCCTCGGCCAGGGTCGGGTAGTTGAACACCGCGTCGACCAGGTAGTCGACGCTGCCGCCGCAGCCCATCACCGCCTGCCCGATGTGCACCAGCTCGGTGGCGTCGGTGCCGAAGATGTGCACTCCGAGCAGGGTGTGGTCGGCCGGTGCGACCAGGAGTTTCAGCATGCCGTGCGAATCTCCGATGATCTGGCCACGGGCGAGTTCGCGGTAGCGTGCGACACCCACCTCGAACGGCACCTGGGCCGCGGTCAACTCCTCCTCGGTCCGGCCGATGAAACTGATCTCCGGGATCGAGTAGATGCCGATCGGCTGCTGCTGCGAGAGTTCCCGTACCGGCTCGTCGCAGGCGTGGTGACCCGCCAGCCGCCCCTGCTCCATCGAGGTCGAGGCGAGCGCCGGAAAACCGATCACGTCACCAACCGCGTAGATGTGCGGTACGTCGCTGCGGAACCACTCGTCGACCTTGATCCGGCCACGCGCGTCCGCGCTCAGCCCGGCCCGTTCCAGGTCCAGCGCGTCCGCGGTGCCCTGACGTCCGGCTGAGTACATGACGGTGTCGGCGGCGATCCGCTTGCCGCTCTCCAGCACGGCGATGGCGCCCCGGGGATGCCGTTCCACCGATGCGACCGCCTCACCGAACCGGAAGGTCACCGCGAGGTCCCGCAGGTGGTACTTCAACGCCTCGACGATCTCCAGGTCGCAGAAGTCGAGCATCCTGTCCCGCCGCTCGACCACCGTGACCTTCGTGCCGAGGGCGGCGAACATCGAGGCGTACTCGATGCCGATGACGCCGGCGCCGACCACCACCATCGAGCCGGGGACCTGTTCGAGGTTGAGGATGCCGTCGGAGTCGACCACCGTACGTTCGTCGAAGGCGACCCCGGCGGGGCGGGCCGGGCGGGTGCCGACGGCGATCACGATCTTCTCGGCGGTCACTGCCGACTCGCGCCCGCCATGGTCGGTGACCGCGATGGTGTGCGGGTCGGTGAACCTGCCGGTGCCGCCGATCAGCCGGATCCGGTTACGGGACAACTGGTTGCGGATGACGTCGATCTCCCGCCCGATCACGTGCTGGGTACGGGCGGCGAGGTCGGCCACGGTGATGTCGTCCTTGAGCCGGTAGCTCTGGCCGTACGTCTCCCGTTGGCTCAGCCCGGTGAGGTAGAGGACCGCCTCGCGGAGGGTCTTCGAGGGGATCGTCCCGGTGTTGATGCAGACGCCGCCGACCATGTCGACGCGCTCGACGACCGCTACCCGTCGGCCGAGTTTCGCCGCCGCGACCGCCGCCTTCTGTCCACCCGGGCCAGACCCGAGCACGAGGAGATCGAAGTCATACATCAGTCCAGCATTTCAAGATCAGGTTTCCGTCGACCATGGGGTACGCGAACGACGCTCATCTGTCGACGTAACCGACACCGTTCGGTGACATGAGAACGGGCACCACCCCTCGGCATCCTAGGAGGCTAGGTGTCATGGGATGCAATGCTTGTCACCCGGCGCGACCGGGGGTCAAGCGGAGAGTTCGTGGACGAAGGGTTGGTGGGCCTTGTTCCTGCGGCACCTGGAATACCTCAGCGCCCTCGCCCGCGAGGGCCACTTCGGACGGGCGGCGGCTGCCTGCTGGGTCAGCCAACCCACCCTCTCCGACGGCATCCGCAAGCTGGAGGCGGAGTTCGGGGTCGCCGTGGTGCGTCGTGGACACCGCTTCGAAGGACTGACACCGGAGGGCGAACGGCTCCTGACCTGGGGCCGGCGCCTCCTCGCCGATCGGGACCAACTGATGGCCGAGTTCGGCCGGACCAGCCACGAGGGCCTGACCGGACAACTGCGCCTCGGCGCCGTACCGGCCTCGTTGCCCCCGGTCTCGCTGCTCACCGGGCCGTTCCGCGACCGCCACCCCGGCACGAACCTCACCGTACTGTCGCTGACCTCGGACGAGATCCTGCGCCGGCTGACCGACTTCGAACTCGACGCCGGTCTGACCTACCTCTCCGGTGAACCGATGGTGGGCTTCCGGACCGTACCCCTCTACTCCGAACGCTATGTCCTGCTCACGCCGGAGAACGGCGACTTCGCCGGCCGCTCCGAGGTCGGGTGGGCAGAGGCGGCCCGCCTGCCCCTCTGCCTGCTCACCCCGGACATGCAGAACCGGCGCATCCTCGACGGGCTGTTCCACCGGGCCGGGGTGAGCGTGACTCCCCGGATGGAGACGAACTCGGTCTCCACCCTCTGCTCGCACGTACGCAGTGGGCGCTGGGCGAGCGTGATCCCGCAGGCCTGGCTCGGCCTGCTCGGGGTGCCGCCGGGCACCCGGGTACTGCCACTGGCCCGGCCAGCCGCGACCAGCACGGTCGGGTTGGTCGTCCTCGACCGTGACCCGCCACCGCTGGTGGCCAGCGCGCTGCTGCGCGTCGCGGAAGGACTGGACCTGCAACGCAGCCTCGACGACCTGGTCCCCGTCGACCTGGTCGCGGGAGTCGACGACTGACGCCGGCGCTCGCCGCCGAACATCGGCGTTCGGCCACGGCATCCGAGTCTGGCCGTACTCGATAGGCGGCACCGATCGGGCGTTCGGGAACTGCTCATTGTGGCCGGATCCGGTACGGCGCAGGCTGGGAACTGTTCACGGAGCGACCCGGACACCCACCACCAGGAATGGGTGGTGAAGAACCGCCACACGAGTTTTCGGGCCGTGATCCGTCCCCGATCGTTTCGAGAGAGGACACCACCATGGCGAAAGTGCTGTGCGTGCTCTATGACGACCCGGTCACCGGCTACCCGAGTTCCTACGCCCGGGACAGTGTGCCGCACGTCGACCACTATCCCGGTGGGCAGAGCGTACCGAGTCCGGAAAAGATCGACTTCATTCCCGGCCAGCTCCTCGGCAGTGTCTCCGGCGAACTCGGCCTGCGCTCGTACCTCGAGTCCCAGGGACACACCCTCGTCGTCACCTCCGACAAGGAGGGTCCCGACTCGGTATTCGAACGGGAACTCGCCGACGCCGAGGTGGTCATCTCCCAACCATTCTGGCCCGCCTACCTGACCGCGGAACGAATCGCCAAGGCGCCGAACCTGAAACTGGCCGTCACCGCCGGCATCGGTTCGGACCACGTCGACCTGACGGCCGCCATCGAACGGGGCATCACGGTAGCCGAGGTGACGTACTCGAACAGCATCAGCGTGGCCGAACACGTGGTGATGATGACCCTCGCCCTGGTACGCAACTACCTCCCGTCGCACCAGTGGGTACGCGACGGCGGCTGGAACATCGCCGACTGCTCGGCCCGCGCGTACGACCTTGAGGCGATGGCGGTCGGCACGGTCGCCGCGGGTCGGATCGGGTTGGCGGTGCTGCGTCGGCTCAAGCCCTTCGACGTCGCGTTGCACTACACCGACCGGCACCGGCTCGCTCCGGAGATCGAGCAGGAACTGAACGTCACCTGGCATCCGGACGTCGAGTCGCTGGTCCGGGCGTGCGACGTGGTGACGATCAACTGTCCCCTGCACCCGGAGACCGAGAACATGTTCGACGACACGCTCTTGGCGAAGATGAGGCGCGGGTCGTACCTGATCAACACCGCCCGGGGGAAGATCGTCGACCGGGACGCGATCGTCCGCGCACTTGAGTCCGGCCAGTTGGCCGGTTACGCCGGCGACGTGTGGTACCCGCAGCCGGCGCCGGCGGACCACCCGTGGCGGACGATGCCGAACCACGGCATGACGCCGCACACCTCCGGCACCACTCTCTCCGCCCAGGCGCGGTACGCCGCAGGAACCCGGGAAATCCTTGAGTCCTACTTCCAGGGTCGGGCGATCCGCGACGAGTATCTGATCGTTGATGGCGGGAGACTGGCCGGGACGGGCCAGCACTCGTACAGCGCGGCGTAGTACGCCCGTGCTGTAGCCGCCCCGAGGCGGCGTGGGTCCGGTGGTGTCACGCCGGCCTACGCCGTCCAGGGCGCCCCCGAATGTTCCACCGTTTCCACCGGTCCCTCACCGGTACGCCGCCGCCGGCCCCGGGGTGCACGCCCCGAACCGCCCCGCCCAGGAGTTGCCTGGTCGGGGCCGCTGGCGTGGCCGAGGACGGCGGAGTACGGGGGCGCTGCGGCCGGTGTACCGCCGACCGGTTCCAGGCAAGACGTCACCCACGCCCGTTCCCGGCACGGGCGTACCGAGGGTTGTCAGTGACGAACCCCTATTGCATACTGTACTCCCCATAACGCATACAGAAGTCTGTCTTTTGTGTGCGCTCGAAGGGAGCAGCCCGTGCGAGTCGCAGTGCTCGGAGCCGGCGCCATCGGCGCCTACGTTGGCGCGGCCCTCTGTCGCGCCGGAGTGGACGTCCACCTGATCGCCCGCGGTGCGCACCTCGCCGCTTTGCAACAGAACGGAGTTCGGATCCTCAGTCCCCGAGGGGATTTCTCCGCCCATCCACACGCCACCGACGACCCCGCCGCAGTCGGTCCGGTGGACTACGTCCTCCTGGGCCTCAAGGCGCATTCGTACGCCTCGGCGGGGCCGCTCCTCAGCCCGCTACTCGGCCCACACACCGCCCTCATCGCGGCCCAGAACGGCATCCCGTGGTGGTACTTCCACAAGCTCTCCGGTCCGTACGAGAACCAGCGGATCGAGGCGGTGGACCCGGACGGCCAGACCTCGGCGGTAATGGAGCCGGAGCGGGCGATCGGTTGCGTGGTCTACCCGGCCACGGTGATCGAGTCACCCGGGGTGATCCGACACCTCGAAGGCACACGTTTCTCCATCGGCGAGCCCGACGGGACGATCTCCCGACGGTGTACGGAGTTCAGCGCCGCGATGATCACCGGCGGCCTGAAGTGCCCGGTCGAGCCCCAGCTACGCGACGACATCTGGATCAAGTTGATGGGGAACGTGTCCCTGAACCCGATCAGCGCCCTGACCCGGGCCACGATGATCGAGATCTGCGAGAACCCCGGCACCCGGCAGGTGGTCGCGCAGATGATGGAGGAGACGCTCGACATCGCCTCCCGGGTGGGCAGCCACCCGGAGATCTCCATCGAGAAGCGGATCGACGGCGCACAACGCGTCGGGCACCACAAGACCTCCATGTTGCAGGACCTGGAGGCGGGCAAGGAACTCGAACTGGACGCGATCGTCGCGGCCGTGGTGGAGATGGCCGACATCACCAGCGCGCCGGCACCCACCCTGCGGACCGTCTACGCCGCCACCGACCTGCTCGCCAAGTCCGTCGCACGGCGGGCCATGACGCCCACCATGACAGCGGCCTGAGACTCACCACCCACCCACCCGTCCCCCACCGCTGTGCCCACGGCGGACCGGTCGCGGTCGGACGGCCACCGGAGTTGGCCACGAAACCGCACCCCAGCAGCGAATACCCGGCCGAAGCCTTGCACTGGTCCGGGCGACAGAATACTGTATGCAGTACGCGCGAATGGCTCAGTCGTGAACACCGGAATCCGGTGCCGGCCAGCCAGCGGCGCGACGCCGGCGTCCTCGGCGTACCACCAGACGCCTGACGCGACCCGGCGCGCCAGCACATCCGCAGGACACCCGACGCCCTGGAGGCTCCCGTGCCCCTGATCCTCAAACCTGGCACCGCTTGGTCGGACGTCTACGCCCGTTGCCAGGAGGTAGCACCCGAGGCCTTCCACGACGGCCGCCTCTGCAACTACTGGGACGGCCGCTGGCAGGCCGACGGCGTGCCCGCCCTGGCCACCTCCCCCGTGGACGGTACGCCGATCGCCGGCCCGCCCCGGGTCACCAGCCCGACCGCGACCGCAGCGGTCCGGGCGGCCCTCGACACCCATCAGGTCTGGTCCCGGCTGCCGCTGGCCACGCGTAAGGCGCGGGTCAGCGCGGCACTGGACGAACTCGACGCACACCGCGACCTCCTGGCGCTGCTTCTGGTCTGGGAGATCGGCAAGCCGTGGCGGCTGGCCCGGGCCGACGTCGACCGCTGCATCGAGGGGGTGCGCTGGTACGTCGAGGAGATCGACGAGATGGTCGACGGGCGTGCCCCGCTCGCCGGCCCGGTCAGCAACATCGCGAGCTGGAACTACCCGATGAGCGTGATCATGCACGCGATGCTGGTGCAGGCGCTCGCCGGCAACGCAGTGATCGCCAAGGCCCCCTCGGACGGCGGGGTGAGCTGCCTGACCCTGGCGGTGGCCATCGCCGCGCGGCACAACCTGCCGTTCACCCTGATCAGCGGCGGTGGGGCGGAACTTTCCTCGGTGCTGGTCGCGGCCCCCGAGATCGGCTGCGTCTTCTTCGTCGGCGGGCGGGACGTCGGCGGTCAGGTGGCCGGGCTGGTCGACTCGGACAAGCGCCACGTCCTCGAGCAGGAGGGACTCAACTGCTGGGGGGTGTGGGAGTTCAGCGACTGGGACCTGCTCGCCACCAACGTGCGCAAGTCCTTCGAGTACGGCAAGCAGCGCTGCACCGCGTACCCGCGCTACGTGGTGCAGCGGTCGCTCTTCGACGAGTTCCTCGCCGCGTACCTGCCCGCCGTCCGCGCCGTGCGGTTCGGGCACCCGCTCGCGGTCGAGCCCGGTCAGGAGGAGCTACCCGAACTCGACTTCGGGCCACTGATCAAGGACGCCAAGGTCAAGGAGCTCGACGACGCGGTGCAGGAGGCGATCGCCAAGGGCGGGGTGCCGCTCTACCGGGGCTCGCTGGAGAACGGGCGCTTCCTCCCGGGTCAGGACACCTCGGCGTACCTGCCGCCGACCGCGATCCTGGCCCCTCCCCCCTCCTCGCCACTGTTCCACGCCGAGCCGTTCGGGCCGGTCGACACGATCGTCCTGGTGGATACCGAGGCGGAGCTGCTGGCCGCGATGAACGCCAGCAACGGCGCGCTGGTCGCCTCGATCGCCTGCGACGACGAGGCGACGGCGCACCGGCTCAGCGGCGAGTTGCAGGCGTTCAAGGTCGGAGTCAACCGGCCCCGGTCCCGGGGCGACAAGCAGGAGGTCTTCGGCGGCAAGGGCGCGTCCTGGCGGGGCGCCTTCGTCGGCGGAACGCTGCTGGTCCACGCGGTGACCGAGGGTCCGGCCGACGAGCGGCTCTACGGCAACTTCCCGTCGCACGCCCGTTACCCGGCGGTGTGACCTTCCACCGCCAGCCGCCGCCCGTGCCGTCGCGACCGGTACGGGCGGCGGCGCCGCTCCCCGACCCTCCGCCCGCCCCGACCCGCAGGAGTCTCCGCCCATGACGGCACACGATCTCCGGTTCGACGTGAACCTCTCCATTCTCTTCACCGAGCTGCCGCTGCTGCACCGACCGGCGGCTGCCGCCGAGGCCGGTTTCGACGCGGTCGAGTTCTGGTGGCCGTTCGCGGAGCCGGTGCCGGCCGACCGCGACGTCACCGCCTTCCTCACCGCGCTCGACAACGCCGGCGTACGTCTGGTTGGCCTGAACTTCGCCGCCGGTGACATGGCCGCCGGCGACCGGGGGCTGCTCTCCCAGCCGGCGAACTCGGCCCGCTTCCGGGACAACATCGACGTGGCCATCGGGATCGCGGAGGCGACCGGCTGCCGGGCGCTGAACGCCCTGTACGGCAACCGGGTGGACGGGGTCGATCCGGCCGCGCAGGACGACCTGGCCGCGGAGAACCTCGCGCTCGCCGCCGAGGCGGCTGGCGGTGCGGGTGCGATCGTGCTGCTCGAACCGCTGAACAGCGAACAGAACCCGGCCTACCCGCTGGCGACCGCCGCGGACGTGCGCGCGGTGATCGACCGGGTACGGGTCGGCTCCGGTCAGCACAACGTCCGACTGCTCTGCGATCTCTACCACCTGGCGAGCAACGGTGAGGACCTGGAGAAGGTGATCACCACGCACACCGGTCACATCGGACACGTACAGATCGCCGACGCCCCGGGGCGCCACCAGCCGGGCACCGGCGGCCTCGACCTCGACGGGCTCCTCGCCCAACTGGAACGGGCCGGCTACCGCGGCTATGTGGGGTGCGAGTACAAGCCCCTCGGCGCCAGCGCGGACAGCTTCGGGTGGCTGCCCCGGGAGCGCCGCGCGTCCGCCCGGCTCTGACCGTCCGTCGCCCCCGGCCCGCCCGCCGCCGGCGTTGCGGCATCCGTCGTCCACCGGTACCCGTCGCCCATCCGGCGCCGAGCGTCTCCCCCGCACCCGAGAGGTATGGAAACTATGGCCAAGATCCCCTGTATGGAAGCGGTGGTCGCCGTGCTCGCGTCGGAGGGCGTGGACATCGCGTTCGGCTGCCCCGGCGCCGCGATCCTGCCGCTGTACGCCGCGCTCAAGGACAGCGACATCAAGCACCTCATCGTCCGACACGAGGAGGGCGCCACGCACATGGCGGACGGCTGGGCCCGGACCAACGGCCGGGTCGGCGTCGCGATCGGCACCTCGGGGCCGGCCGGTACCAACATGATCACCGGCCTCTACACCGCGCAGGCCGACTCCATCCCGATGATCTGCATCACCGGGCAGGCGCCGACCACCAAACTGCACCAGGAGGCATTCCAGGCGGTCGACATCGTCGAGATCGCCAAGCCGGTGACCAAATGGGCGGTGCAGGTCAAGGAGGCTGCCCAGGCACCGTGGATCTTCCGCGAGGCGTTCCGGATCGCCCGCTCCGGCCGCCCCGGCCCGGTCCTCATCGACCTGCCGCTGGACGTGCAGCGGCAGGAGATCGAGTGGGACGCCTCGATCGACGCCCCGTTGCCGGTGACCCGGGTCGAGCCGCACCCGCCTCGGGTGGAACGCGCCCTGGACCTGCTGCTCGCCGCCGAACGGCCGCTCATCCTGGCTGGCGGCGGAGTCATCCTGGGCAATGCCACCGACCTGTTGCGCGAGGTCGCCGAGACACTGGACATCCCGGTCCAGGTGACGCTCATGGGCAAGGGGTCGCTCCCGGAGGACCACGACCTGTTCGCCGGGATGACCGGAATCCAGACCACCCAGCGCTACGGCAACGCGTCCTTCCTGGAGTCCGACCTGGTCCTCGCCCTCGGCGCCCGGTTCGGTGACCGGCACACCGGCGACCTGGAGACCTATCGGGGTGACCGGAAGTTCATCCACGTCGACATCGAACCGACCCAGATCGGCAAGGTGTTCGGACCGGACCTCGGGGTGGTGTCGGACACCGGCGCGTTCCTGACGGCGCTGCTCGACGCGGTCCGGCGCCGCGACGCCCGGGTCGACCGGACGGAGTGGGTGGCACGGGTGCGGGAGCTGCGCCGCACGCTCACCCGGCGGGACGACTTCGACTCGGTGCCGATCAAGGCGCCGCGGGTGTTCAGGGAGATCAACGAGTTCTTCGGCCCGGAGACCTACTTCGTCACTGCCATCGGCCTCTACCAGATCTGGTCCGGTCAGTTCCAGCAGGTCTTCAAACCCCGGCACTACCAGGTGTGTGGCCAGGCCGGGCCGCTCGGCTGGGAGATCCCGGCGGCGATCGGGGTGAAGTCGGCCAAGCCCGAGGCCGAGGTGGTCGGGGTGGTCGGCGACTACTCGTTCCAGTTCCTGGTCGAGGAGCTCGCGGTCGCGGCGCAGTACAACGTGCCGTTCGTGCTGGTGATGCTGAACAACGAGTACCTGGGTCTGATCCGGCAGGCCGAGATCGGCTACGACATGAACTTCGAGGTGGACATCCACTACGACGAGTACGGCACCGACAACGTCAAGATCATGGAGGCGTACGGCTGTTCCGGTCGCCGGGTCACCGAGCCGGCCGAGATCAGCGACGCGCTCGCCTGGGCGAGCAAGGAAGCGAAGCGCACCAGCCGTCCGGTGCTGGTCGAGGTGATGATCGAGCGTGAGGCGAACACCGCGCACGGGATCTCGATCGCGAAGGTCAACGAGTTCGAGCCGGTGCCGGAGAGCGCCGAGATCCCCGCGCCCTCCCGCTGAGGCACGTCCTCCTGGATCGACTGCTCACCAAGGGCACGCCGGCGCACGTCCACCTCCGGGTGGGCGTGCGCCGGTGACCACACGCCGTACAAGCACCGGACATCCGTACGGCTCCAACCCGACCGCGGGCAACGGCGCCAGCGCATCGACGCAGCTAAGCCTCATCGTGGTGGCGCCGAGGAATTGCATCTTGGCGACTGTATGCTATGAACACATTCGGACGGCATCGCGTCCGATCGATCCAGCAGAGCCGGAGGTTTCCATGACGGACTGGGACCCGAGCCCGCCAACCACCGCTAGCGGTGGACGACGGCTCGCCGCCGCACGAGCCGAGTCCCGAGCCGTACGCCAGCCGCTGGAGCGCCCCGCACCGCTACGCCAGGCGGTCTACGACGTGATCGCCGAAATGATCATCAATCGTGAGTTGCAGCCCGGCGAGCACCTGGTCGAGAACGAACTGGCGGCCCAACTCGGTGTCAGCCGCCAGCCGGTACGCGAGGCGTTGCAGCGCCTGCACAGCGAGGGCTGGGTGGACCTGCGGCCCGCGCTCGGCGCCTTCGTACACGTGCCGACCGAGTCCGAGGCGGACCAACTGCTCGCGGCCCGCACCCTGCTTGAGACCGAGTCGGCGCGGCTGGCGGCGCGCCGGGCGACACCCGAGAACATCGAGCACCTGTGGGGGCTGCAGCGCGCCGGCGAGAAGGCGCTCAGCGACGACGACCAGGAGGGCATGGTCGCCGCCAACGCCGCGCTGCACGCGTACGTGGTGTCGATGTCGGGCAACAACGTGCTCGCCGAGCTGATCGCGCTGGTCGACCGTCGGGTGCGGTGGTACTACGCGCCGATCGCGCGCTCCCGTGGCCGCGAGGCGTGGGACGAGCACGCGGCCCTGATCGAGGTGATCGCCAGCCGCAACGGCAAGCGCGCGGGCGACATGATGCGCCGGCACACCGAACGCACCCGGGAGAGCTACCACAAGCGCCGCAAGGAGGCCGCCGAGCGGGAGGCCCTGGCCTGACCCACAGTGCCCGTACCGCCACCATCCGACGCAGGGTGGTGGCGGTATTCGTTACGCACGGTTCGGCGCGCAGCGGCCACCACAGGCCGTTTTCCGCATGACTCACGGCAGCCCGGCCGGGTTCGATCCGACCGGGCCGTCCGCCGTTCCCGGGCCCACACGCCAGTGTCGACCGGTACGGCTTCCGCCGCGCCGGTCGACACTGGTCCGGCCAATCCCCACTGGCCGTCGGAACAAGCTGGCCTCAGCCGCGACCTGACCCGGTGGCCCCAACAGCGACCACCAATTCCGGTTTCGGGCCGAAGGCCCCTACTTGTACATGGTCTGGTTCATCGTGCCCGGGGCGTACGCGTCCGGGTCGACCCAGACGTTGATCAGCGACGGGAGCCCGGACTCGCGAGCCCGCTGTAGGGCCGGCCCGATGTCGGCCGGGTCGCGCACCTCCTCGCCGTACCCGCCGAGCATCCGGGCGAACTCGTCGTACCGGACGTCGCCCAAAGTGTTGCCGACCCGGGCACGGGCGGCGCCGTACTTCTGTGCCTGGCCGTAGCGGATCTGGTTCATCGAGGAGTTGTTCCCCACCACGCCGACGAACGGCAGGTTGAACCGGACCAGGGTCTCGAAGTCCCAGCCGGTGAGGCTGAAAGCGCCGTCGCCGAAGAGCGCGACGACCTCCTTGTCCGGTCGCCCGTACTTGGCGGCGAGGACGAACGGGATGCCGACACCGAGGGTGCCGAGCGGGCCCGGGTCCATCCAGTGCCCCGGCGACTTCGGCTGCACCACACCGCCGGAGAAGGTGACGATGTCACCCCCGTCACCGATGTAGATCGAGTCCTCGGTGAGGAACTCGTTGATCTCGTGGGCCAGCCGCAGCGGGTGGATCGGGCTGGCGTCGGAGAGCTGGCGCGGCAGCCGCTTCTCGTACGCCGCGGTCTCCTCCGCTCGCAGTTCGGCGAACCAGGGCTTCCGTCCGGCGGCCCCGTTGTCGATCCGGCCCGACGCGGCCTGGGTCACCGCGGCGAGGATCGCGCCCGGGTCGCCGACCAGCCCAAGGTCGATGTCACGGTTCTTGCCGACGGTGCGGTAGTCCAGGTCGATCTGGACCACCGTCGCGCCCTTCGGCAACCGGCGGCCGTAGCCCATGCGGAAGTCGAAGGGGGTGCCGACGATGATGATCACGTCGGCGTTGTTGAACGCGTACCGCCGCGACAGGTGGAAGTGGTGCGGGTCCCCGGGCGGCAGGGTGCCGCGCGCCGACCCGTTCATGTATGCGGGGATGTTCAGCGTCCGGACGAAGTCGATCGCGGCGTCACTGCCCCGCGCCGTCCAGACCTGCGTGCCGAGCAGCACGGTCGGCTTCTTCGCCTTGACCAGGATGTCGGCCAACTGCTGGATCGCCGCCGGGTCGCCGATGCTCTTGGTCGAGGCACGGTAGCGGCCGGGCTCGGGGATGGTGCAGTCGGCCAGGCGTACCTCCGCGTCGAGCACGTCGCGCGGGATCTCCAGGAAGGACGGGCCCGGCGCCCCGTTGTACGCCTCCCGGAAGGCCATCGACACCATGTCGGCCGCGCGCGCGGTGTGCGGCACGGTGGCGGCGAACTTGGTGATCGGCGTCATCATGTCCACGTGCGGCAGGTCCTGCAGCGAGCCCATCTTGTGCTGGTTGAGCGCGCCCTGACCGCCGATCAGGAGCATCGGGCTCTCCGCGCGGAACGCGTTGGCCACCCCGGTCACGGCGTCCGTCGTACCGGGACCCGCGGTGACGACGGCGCATCCGGGCTTGCCGGTGGCCCGGGCGTAACCGTCGGCCGCGTGGGCGGCGACCTGCTCGTGCCGGACGTCCACCACCGCGATGCCCTCGTCGACACAACCGTCGTAGATGTCGATGATGTGGCCACCGCAGAGGGTGAAGATGACGTCGACGCCCTCGGCCTTGAGCGCCTTGGCCACCAGGTGCCCACCGGAGATTCGCTCCGGGTCACGACTCGGCTCGGCCAGGATCGGGTCCACGACGGGTTCGGTCGCGGTCTGAACCATGTTTCTCAACTCCCTTGAGTCGCCGCCGGAGACCTGCGCACGGTGACGCGACGGGTCCGGCGGTGTTGGGCTGGAAAACTGCTCCGGGACGTACGCGGGCGCGGCGCGGCGGGCGCGCACGGCGCACGGCTCCACATCGGCTGCTCGACCAGGGCAACCTCCCCTGTCCACGGGTGAGCGCGGTCGTACTCCGGTGGCCGGGACGGGCCGACCGGCATGGGTCGCGCGTGAAACACGGCGCCAGCGGTGGTCGCCGCACGGGCTCGATGTCGCTGACGAGTCATGGGCTTCCTCCGCCACCCTCAAGGATTGCATACCGTATGGGGTAGGCAATATCGTGGCCCATGTAACAGCGGAGTGTCTAGGGGGTAGCAGAAGGTTTTCCGCAGGAGCGGTCGTCGCCTCCCTCCGGCCACCCTCGGGGCGAAGCGACGCAGCGCGTCACATCCGCACGGGTCGCACTCTCCCGTCTCGCTCAGCGCACCTCTCGCCACCATGGACAACCTGGATCAACGAACCCCTGCGCGGAGAAGCGATGTTTGGCTTCCATCACGCGGGGTAGTGGGATCGATTGAGGCACCATGCGGGCGTCCAGGAGGGAGGGTCGCCCTCCCGGCCCGGCGAGGCGAGCGCGGCGGCCCGGCGACGACGTCGTGGCCTTGGTCACTGGATCAAATTTTGCATACAAAAGCCTGTATGGTGGAGCCCAAGCGGGGGTCACGGGAATCGAGCAAGAAGCAGGTCTCAGCGGTGAACCGAACCACTTCGCACCCGGCCACCCCACCCGACTGGCGCCGAACCACCGACACGCCAGCGGGATCAACCGCTCGCACCACCGATCAGCGGCGGACCCAGCACACGCCCGGCCGCCAAGCGGCAGGACAACAGCCGCCGCGCCGGACACCGCACCCGGATCAACACCACAACGCCCGAGGGCCCGAGCCTGGCGGCCCGAGCCCTCGGCGACCACATCGAGCACACGCGCCCGTCCCCTGGTGGCAACGGAGCAGCCAGCAACAGACGCGCGTGGCGGTGCGCACCCTCCCACGGGGCGTCGTCCCGCGGGAACGCCAATAACCATCGAGGTGAGAAGGTCATGGCAACCCAAGGAGAGTTCGTTCGTTTCCTCAACCGAATCCAGCGCGGCCTCAACCTTCCGCGTGGATTCAACGCCGACGGTCGTACCCTCGGGCTCGGCCTGGCGCTCGCACTGGAATCCCAGCGGCGGGCCACCCGGCCGAGCGACGAGGAGATCGCGCGGCTCTTGCACGAGCACGCCGAGAACGACCTGGTCAAGGTGTGACAACCACTCAGGACGCGTCGCGTTCCGCCATGGCGACCTCCGGCGTACGTGGCTGATCGTCCGTAGTACCGGTCGGGACGGCGGTGGGCTGGGGGGCCCGCTGTCCGTCCCGCCGGGTCTTCAGGAGGCTGGCGACGGTGGTGATCAGCAGGGTTCCGATGATGACCGCGAGCGAGGCCAGGATCGGCACCTCCGGGGCCCAACCGACACCGTCGTGGTGCAACGCCTCCAGCACGAGCTTGACGCCGATGAACGCCAGGATCAGCGCCAGGCCCTTGCTCAGGTAGACCAGGCGATCCAACAGGGCACCGATCAGGAAGTAGAGCTGCCGCAGACCCATCAACGCGAAGGTGTTCGCGGTGAAGACCAGGTACGGCTCCTGGGTCAGGCCGAAGATCGCCGGGATGGAGTCGAGCGCGAACAACAGGTCGGTGGTTCCGATGGCGACCATCACGATCAGCATCGGGGTCACCATCCGCCGACCGTCGATCCTGGTGAGCACCGACGCACCGTGGTAGCTCTCGGTCGTCGGGAGCACCCGCCGCACCGCCCGCAGTGCGACGTTCTCCGAGAACTCGTCCTCCTGCTGCGGCCCGACCAGCTTGATCGCTGTGTAGATCAGGAACGCGCCGAACAGGTAGAAGAGCCAGTCGAACCGGGTGATCGCCTGGGCGCCCGCGGCGATGAACACACCCCGGAGCAGGAGGGCGATCACGATGCCGATGAGCAGCACCTTCTGCCGGTACTTCACCGGCACGGCGAACCGACTCATGATGATGACGAAGACGAACAGGTTGTCGACGCTGAGCGAGTACTCGGTGAGCCAGCCCGCGAAGAACTGTCCGCCGTACGTCGCCCCCGCCGTCCCGGTGAGGATGAGGCCGAAGACGACCGCCGCCATGATGTAGAAACTCACCCACGCCACGCACTCCCGGAACGACGGGTCGCGGGGATTGCGGGCCACCAGGTAGAAGTCGATGGCGATCATCACGAGGAAGGCAGTGATCGTCACCGCCCACACCCAGCCGGGAAGATTCATGCCCTACCTCCGGTCCGGGGCCGGATCAGCCGACCCCACCCCTGCCCGGCGCCGCGGTTCCGCCGCCGGTTCTCCTTGGCCCGCCACTGTGCCTCGGCGTGCTGCAGGTAGAAGGCGTACAGGCGCTCGGCCGACGGATTGCCGCGCCGGATCCGCCGCAACCAGCCCGGCGCGAACCGCTCGTGCAGCCAACTGAACCCGATCGCGAACCCGAGACTCACCATCGCCTGGTAGGCGAGGAAGCCGATTACGTCTGGCGGGAGCGCCGGCTGGCCCACGATCAGCAGGCCGGCCAGCGCCTCGTGGACGAGTCTGGCCACCGGGAAGCCGATGAACCAGTAGAGCCCGGCTGGCGCGAAGACGCCGGGCGTGACGACTCCCATGCCGAGCAGCACGCTGAAGCCGGCCCCGAGCAACGCCAGCGGCAACCCGAGCGCCACGCTGGTCGCGACCGCCCAACCGATGGACTGCCCCACGATCAGTGCCAGTCCACCCGCCGCCAGTCCGGCGCCCGCGCCGATCAGGGCGCCAGGCACCGCGACCTGACCGAGATCTCTCATCCGCCTGGTAGTCATCTCAACCCACTACCACGCCGAACCGGACCAGGCTGTAGATGAGCATGCCCAGGTAGAACACCGCACCGAAGCCGATGACCGCGTTCGGCAGGATGCCCGGGCGGATGGGTTTGGGCAACATCCGGTTGTTCACCAGGAGCAGCACCACGCAGTAGGTGCCCATGGCGAAGGTGGACAGGAAGGCCAGCACGTCGAGGATCGCGCCCGGACCGTCGGCGGGGCCGAAGAGCAGGATCAGGATCCCGAAGGTGATGACTCCCCAGAGGAATCCGGCGTACAGCTTCGACATGCTGAACCGCTTCGCACCGCGTACGAAGTGGTAGGTCATGTCCGCCTGGCCGCGCGAGAAGGAGTCGAACAGGCCGAGCGTGGCGTTGAGACCGATCAGCGCGATGAAGCCGAGGAAGATGCCACGCAGGACCGGCGCGCCAGCCGAGGCGAAGGCGTCCGCCATCGCGGTGAGGGCGACCTCCCGGTCACCGTCGCGGATCAGGTCCGCGACGCCCGGACTCTCCCGGGCCGCGGTCTGGGCCAGCACGGTGAACGAGATGGTGACCAGCATCGTGATGCCCCAGAAGAGCAGGATGGCGTCGAAGGTCACCCACTTGCGCCAGCCCTTCCACTTACGCATCTCGGCCGGGTTCTCGGTGTCGAACATGAACCCGCGCGACGGCATCTCCTCCTGCTCTCCCGCGGAGCGCAGACCCCGGATCTTCGGGATGTGCGCGCCCATGCCGGCGCCGGAGTCACGCAGGTGCAGCGTGTACCACATCTGTTGCATACCGGACGGCCCGGCGAACGCGATCGCGCCGACGAGTACCGGGAACCAGGCGGCGGACATCGCCTCTTCGGGGAAATAGCCGAACTGGAACATGCCGCCGAGGGTCGAGGTGACGTCGCTCCACTGGCCGACCAGCGAGGCCGCCACCGAGGTGCCGACGACCAGCACGCCGATCAGGATGCCGAGCAGGCTCTCCAGCAGGGGGTAGATCACCGAGGCCAGACTGAACAGGATACCGACCGCAATCAGACCGATACACGCGGTGACGACCCAGGGCACGCCGCTCACCTCCTCGAAGGCGGCGGCGCCGGTGGAGAGGTGACCTGGCCAGATATAGACCAGGATCGCCACCCCGAAGAAGAACCACATCAGCGGTTTGAACACCCGGGCGGCGCCGAAGAAGATGCTCTCGCCGGTCGCCATCGCGTACCGGGCCATCTCCAGCATCACGAACGCCTGCAGCGTCACACCGATCAGGAACAGCCACCGGATCTCGGGTCCGAAGACCAGGACCAGACGGGGCCACATGTACGCCTCGCCCATGCCCACGCCGAGCGCGACGAGGAACACGGTGGGGCCGAGCAGATGGATCGAGGGCGGAGCGTCGGGCAGTTCGCGGATCGGCATCGGTTCGAGCTTGCCGGCCCGCCAGACGCGTTCCTCTCCCGCGACCTTGGTGGATGTGGTGGTGCTGGGTGGAGCGGTGGTTCCGCCCCCCTGAGGGTGGGGGGCGGGAGTGTTCGTAGCGTCCACGTTGGACCTCCTCGGGACCTAGTGGCTTGGGGGTCTGGGGGACGGAACCAGACCCCGACGTCATGTCGTGTTCGCCTCCTGGCCGCGGAGCGGTCGCTGTCGCAGGTTTCCCCTCGGCAAGACCGGTGTGCCGCGGGTGTGTCGGATCAACCGCCGGTGCTCGGGTCGGCCTCGACCAGGCCGGCGGCCCGGGCCCAGCGGTACTTCGCACCGAGGACGGCGACCGGCTTCTCCGTGGTGTACGGGTAGGCCACGATGCCGTGCCGGTACAGGTGCTCGCTGGCCTGCTCCACCTCCACGTCGCCGGCGAGCGAGGCGACGACGGGCTTGTGGATGCCCTTGGCCCGGAACTCCTCGACCACGTCGACCACCAGCTCGGCGAAGACCATCGGCGGGGTGACGATGGTGTGCCAGTAGCCGAGGATCAGCGCGTGGATGCGCGGGTCGGACAGGCCGAGCGCGATGGTGTTCCGGTAGGTCGACGGCGGTTCGCCGCCGGTGATGTCCACCGGGTTCCCGGCCGCGCCGAAGGGCGGGATGAACTTGCGGAACGCCTGGTCGAGGTCGGTCGGGATCTCCATCAGACTCAGGCCGTTGTCGACGCAGGCGTCGGAGAGCAGCACCCCGGATCCGCCCGCGCCGGTGATGATGACGACGTTCTCGCCCTGCGGGGCGGGCAGCAGCGGGATGCCGCGGGCGTACTCAAGCAGGTCGTTGAGGCCCGGGGCGCGGATGACGCCGCTCTGCCGCAGGATGTCGTCGTACACCTTGTCGTTGCCCGCCAGGGCACCGGTGTGCGAGCTGGCGGCCTTGGCGCCCTGGTCGGTGCGCCCGGCCTTGAGCACCAGCACCGGCTTGGTCTTCGAGACCCGCTTGGCGGTGTCGGCGAAGGCCCGGCCGTCCTTGAGGTCCTCCAGGTGCATGGCGATCAGCTGGGTGTTGTCGTCCTGCTCGAAGAAGGTGAGCAGGTCGTCCTCGTCGATGTCGGCCTTGTTGCCGACGCCGACGATGGACGAGACGCCCATCTGGGCGGAGCGACTGAAGCCGAGGATGGCCATGCCGATGCCGCCGCTCTGCGAGGAGAGGGCGACCCCACCCTTGACGTCGTACGGGGTGCAGAACGTCGCGGAGAGATTCTCCGGGGTGTAGTAGTAACCGTAGATGTTCGGGCCGAGGATCCGTACGCCGTGCCGGCGGGCGATCGCGACGACCTCGTCCTGGAGTTCGTGGTTGCCGGTCTCCCCGAAGCCGGACGGGATCAGGATGGCCCCGGCCACACCCTTGGCGCCGACCTCCTCCAGCGCCTGCGGCACGAACTTCGCCGGGATGGCGAAGACGGCGACGTCCACCGGCCCGGGTACGTCGCTGATGCTCCGGAAGGCCTTGCGGTCGAGGATCTCGTCGGCCTTCGGGTTGATCGGGTAGATCTCACCCTGGAAACCGCCGTTGACCAGGTTCTTCATCACCGAGTTACCGATCTTGCCGGCCTCGGCGGACGCGCCGATCACGGCGATCGCGGCGGGCTTCATGATCCGGTTCATGCTGGCGAGGATCTCCTCGTCGGTGAACCGTTCCGGCGTCTTCGCCGCCGCGTCGTCGACCAGGATCCGGACGTCGACCGCGGTCGCCCCGGCGGCGGTCGCCAGCACCGGGTTGAGGTCGACCTCGGCCAGTTCCGGGAAATCGGTGACCAGGTCGGACAGGCGCGTGATCAGACCGGCCAGCACCTCCCGGTTGGCCGGCTCCGCGCCCCGTACGCCGCGCAGGATCTCGGCCGAGGCGATCCCGTCGATCATCGACAGCGCGGTGTCGTGGTCGGTCGGGGCGAGCCGGAAGGTGACGTCCTTGAGCACCTCGACCAGCACGCCGCCGAGACCGAAGGCGACCACCTTGCCGAAGGTCTCGTCCGTGACGGTGCCGACGATCACCTCGTGGCCGGCGTTGAGCAGTTGCTGCACCTGGACCCCGACGACGCGGGCGTCGGCCTTGTACGCGTGCGCGTTGTCCAGGATGGTCTGGAAGCCGTCGGCCACCTCCGCCGGGGTCTTCAGGCCGACGAGCACGCCGCCGGCCTCGGTCTTGTGCAGGATGTCCGGGGAAACGATCTTCAGCACCACCGGCAGACCGATCTCGGTGGCCAGGGCCACCGCCTCGTCCGCACTGGTGGCAAGCCCCTCCTTGGGCGTCGCGACGCCGTACGCCTCAACCACCAGCCGACCCTCGGGGGCGGTCAGCGAGTCGCGGCCCTCGGCACGGACCTGGTCCAGGACCCGGCGTACCGCCTCGCGGTCGTAACTGGTTGCGATATCTGGCATTTCCTCGTCTCTCCTTCGGACCGTACGCTCCGCCGTTCGCGGCGGACGCCTGTGAACAGCGGGATGGTCAGATCACACCGGCGGCACGCAGGTCGGCGACCTGGCGCTCGTCGTAGCCGAGCTCGGCGAGAACCTGGGTGGTGTGCTCGCCGAGCAGGGGCGAACGCTCGATCTCGACGGTCGAGTCGGAGAGCTTGATCGGATTGCCGACGGTCTTGTAGGCACCCCGTTCGGGGTGCTCGACCTCGACCACGGAGCCCAGCGCGGCGAGGGTCTCGTCCTCGATCAGTTCCTTGGTCGAGAGGATCGGACCGCAGGGAATGTTGTGGGCGTTGAGCTTCTCCATGACCTCCCACTTGGTGTGCTTCTCGGTCCACTCCTCGATCAGGGCGAATGCCTTGTCGAGTTTGGCGAGACGCACCGCCGGGGTGTTCCAGGCCGGGTCGTCGGCGAGCTCGGGCTTGCCGATCAGCTCGGTGATCGGCTTCCAGCCCACCGGCTGGATGATCACATAGATGTAGTCGTTCGGCCCGCCCGGTGCGCAACGTACGGCCCAGCCGGGCTGTCCGCCGCCGGAGGCGTTGCCGGAGCGGGGCACCTCGTCGCCGAAGTGCTCGTTGGGGTACTCCCCCAGCGGTCCGTGCGCCAGTCGCTGCTGGTCGCGGAGCTTGACCCGGCAGAGGTTGAGCACCGCGTCCTGCATCGCCACCTGGACCCGCTGGCCACGGCCGCTGTTGGTGCGCTGGTAGAGCGCGGCCAGGATGCCGGCGACGAGGTGGATGCCGGTGCCGGAGTCGCCGATCTGCGCGCCCGTGGCGGTCGGCGGTCCGCCCTCGAAGCCGGTGGTGCTCATCGAGCCGGCCATCGCCTGGGCAATCACCTCGTACGCCTTGAAGTTGGCGTACCGCCCGGGACCGAAGCCCTTGATGGAGGCGTACACGAGGCGGGGGTTGATTTCCTGGAGCCGTTCCCACGGGAAGCCGAAGCGCTCCACCACGCCCGGCCCGAAGTTCTCGACCAGGATGTCCACGCCGGCGACCAGGGAGGTGAAGATCTCCTTGCCCTGATCGCTCTTCATGTTCAGGGTGATGCTCCGCTTGTTGGAGTTGAGCATCGTGAAGTAGAGACTGTCCACGTCGGGCAGATCCCGGAGCTGGCCCCGGGTGATGTCACCGGAACCGGGCGCCTCCAGCTTGATGACATCGGCGCCGAGCCAGGCCAGGATCTGCGTGGACGAGGGACCCGACTGGACGTGTGTCATGTCGAGGACGCGGATGCCCTCCAGTGCCTTACCCATGAGCCGACCTCCTGTACGTGACACGCCACGTGTTGCTGATCAGGGGATTCAGACCCGAGGTGCGCTCCTCGCGGGCGGGGCTTGACGGTGGAGTCATCAGCACCCTCCGCATCCTCGGGGATTGCATACCGTATGGGGTAGGCAATATCGTGGCCCATGTAACAGCGGGGTGTCTAGGGGGTAGCAAAACGAATTCCTGCGAACCCCCCCGCGGGCCGGCCTCACCTGCGCAACGCCGGGAACCCACGCCCGCTTCGCCAGTCGGCGCCCATCCGTCCCGAGTCCGGGCGCGGCTTACCACGAAGGTCGAAAGAGAGGAAGGCCCTCAGTGGACCTGTTGGAGCACCAGGCACAGGATCTCTTCGCCAAACACGGCGTGCCTGTGGGTAGGTACCGCGTCGCCAGCACCGCTGAACAGGCCCGGGAGGCCGCCACCGAGATCGGCGGCCGGGTCGTGGTCAAGGCCCAGGTGAAGACCGGAGGCCGGGGCAAGGCCGGCGGCGTCAAGCTCGCCGACGACCCGGATTCGGCGTACGGCCGGGCGAGCGCGATCCTCGGCATGGACATCAAGGGCCACACCGTCGGCCGGGTCCTGGTCACCGAGGCCAGCGACATCGCCGACGAGTACTACGTCTCGCTCCTGCTCGACCGCTCCAACCGCTCCTTCCTCGCCATGGTCTCCCGTCAGGGCGGGATGGACATCGAGCAGGTGGCGGCCGAGAACCCCGGCGCGCTGATCCGACTGCCGGTCGACCCGGCCGAGGGGCTGACCCCCGCCACCGCCGCCCGGCTCTGCGTCGACGCGCAACTCCCGCCCGAGGTCCACGACGGCGTGAGCGACGTACTGGTCCGGCTCTGGACCGTCTTCCGCGAGGAGGACGCGACCCTGGTGGAGATCAACCCGTTGGCGAAGCTGGCCGACGGGTCGATCCGCGCTCTCGACGGCAAGGTCACCGTCGACGACAACGCCCGGTTCCGCCAGAGCGGACACGCCGAGTTCGTCGACACCGCCGCGGCCGACCCGCTCGAGGCACTGGCTGCCGCCAAGCACCTCAACTACGTCAAGCTCGACGGCGAGGTCGGCGTCATCGGCAACGGAGCCGGCCTGGTGATGAGCACCCTCGACGTGGTCGCGTACGCCGGCGAGGAGTTCGGCGGGGTGAAACCGGCCAACTTCCTCGACATCGGCGGTGGCGCCTCGGCCGAGGTGATGGCGAACGGCCTGGAAATCATCCTCGGCGACCCGGCGGTGCGCAGCGTCCTCGTCAACGTCTTCGGCGGCATCACCGCCTGCGACGCGGTCGCCAACGGCATCGTGCAGGCGATCGAACTGCTCACCTCCGGCGGCGCCGAGATCACCAAACCGCTGGTGGTCCGACTGGACGGCAACAACGCCGAAGAGGGCCGTCGGATCCTCAGCGCCGCCGCGCTGGACTGCGTACGGACCGTGGACACGATGGACGGCGCGGCCCGCCTCGCCGCCGAACTCGCCGCGAAGGGGGCATGACCGAGATGGCTATCTTCTTGACCGACTCCAGCAGGGTGCTCGTCCAGGGCATCACCGGCTCCGAGGGCACCAAACACACCCGGCGGATGGTCGCCGCCGGCACGAACATCGTCGCCGGGGTCACCCCGGGCAAGGGCGGCCAGCAGGTCGACGGCATCCCGGTCTTCAATTCCACGGCCGAGGCCGTCGCCGCGACCGGTGCCGACACGTCGGTCGTCTTCGTACCGCCACGGTTCGCCAAGGCGGCGGTGACCGAGGCGATCGACGCGCACCTGAGCCTGGTGGTCGTGCTCACCGAGGGCATCCCGGTACACGACACCGCCGCGTTCTGGGCGTACGCCCGCGCGACCGGCAACCGGACCCGGATCATCGGACCCAACTGCCCCGGGTTGATCAGCCCCGGACAGTCCAACGCCGGAATCATCCCGCCCGACATCACCGGCCCGGGCCGGATCGGCCTGGTGAGCAAGAGCGGCACGCTGACCTACCAGCTCATGCACGAGCTGCGCGACTTCGGCTTCTCCACCTGCGTCGGCATCGGCGGCGACCCGATCGTCGGGACCACCCACATCGACTGCCTGCAGGCATTCGAGGACGACCCGGAGACCGACGCGATCGTGATGATCGGCGAGATCGGCGGAGACGCGGAGGAACGGGCCGCGGAGTACATCGCCGCCAACATCACCAAGCCGGTGGTCGGCTACGTCGCCGGCTTCACCGCCCCCGAGGGCAAGACCATGGGACACGCCGGAGCGATCGTCTCCGGCTCGTCCGGCACCGCCGCCGCCAAACAGGCGGCATTGGAGGCGGTCGGCGTACGCGTGGGCAGGACACCGTCCGAAACCGCCCGGCTGATGCGCGAGACCCTGCTGTCGCGGATGGCCACCCGGTAACCGACACGACGATCCGGCCTCCCCCGCCATCAGGAGGGGGAGGCCGGATGGCTGACGTCGTACCGGACTCAGGAGCGCGTGGAGGCGGCCGGTGCCCGCTCGGCGAGCCCCAGCCGGTGCGCGCCGGTGTAGACGTTCATCGACGCGCCACGGAGGAATCCGACCAGGGTGAGGCCGTTGTCCTCGGCCAGGTCGACGGCGAGCGAGGAAGGTGCGGAGACCGCGGCGAGCGCCGGTACGCCGGCCATCACCGCCTTCTGCACCAGCTCGAACGAGGCCCGGCCACTGACCAGCAGCACGGTGCCGCGCAGCGGCACTCGACCGGAGCGCAACGCCCAGCCCACCACCTTGTCGACGGCGTTGTGCCGACCGACGTCCTCGCGCAGGCAGAGCAGTTCGCCGGCCGCGTTGAACAGCCCGGCCGCGTGCAGACCGCCGGTACGGTCGAAGACCCGCTGGGCGGCACGGAGCCGGTCGGGCAGTGCCGCGATCAGGTCCGGTTCGACGCGGAGCGGGTCCTGCGCGACCGACCAGGCCGCGGTGGTGCGTACGGCGTCGAGACTGGCCTTGCCGCAGAGCCCGCAGGACGAGGTGGTGTAGAAGTTGCGCTCCAGTGACGGGTCGGGCGCCGGCACACCGGCGGCGAGCACCACGTCGACCACGTTGTAGGTGTTGCCACCGTCGTCGGTCGCCCCGGCGCAGTAGCGGATGCCCGCCACGTGCTCGCCGCGCTGCACCACGCCCTCGCTCACCAGGAAACCCGCCGCCAGGTCGAAGTCGTCGCCGGGCGTACGCATGGTGATGGTGAGCGCGCGCCCGTTGACCCGGATCTCCAACGGTTCCTCGGCCACCAGGGTGTCCACCGGTTCGGTGACCGTCCCGTCGACCACCCGTACCACCCGACGCCGGCTTGTCACGCGTCCCATCCGCCACCACCCATCAGTAGATCCGGTTCCGGTCCGTGTCCCGGCCGTGGCCGGTCCGCCCCGGTGACCGGGACGGTCACAGCTCGTCGGGACGCAGCCGGGGCAGGACCGACAGGGTCGGCCGGCCCGGTTGGCGCATCCCGCTCGTCAACAGTGCACCGAACAGGCCGAGACAGCCAGCCGCGACGAAGGCCGCGATCGCGCCGGGTGTACCGGTCACCAGCCCGGCCAGCCCGATGCCGGCCAGTCCGCCGACCACCTTGCCGGAGTAGACGATGCCGTAGTTGAACAGGGTGGCCTCGCCACCGAACCAGTCCCGCACCAGGCTGACCAACAGAGAGTATCCGGCTCCGGTGCCAGCGCCGGCGAGTCCGGCGAACGCCACCACCGCCAGCACCTGCTCGGCCTGTACGGCGGCGAGCAGGCCGAACTGGGCGACCCCGCCGACCGCCAGGGCGAGTCCGAGGGTCCGACGCCGACCGAGCCGGTCGGAGAGCGAGCTGGTCACCGCCCGGCCGATGCCGGTGGCGACGGCCAGTACGCCGATCGAGGCGACGACGAGCGACGGCTGCCCGGCCCGGTGGTCGGCGAACCCGACCAGGTACGCGATGTCGAACAGGGCCATCGCGGCGGTCAGTACGACGAGGAAGAACATCAGCGGCAGCATGCCGCTGCGTACCGCCGCCCGGGGCGAGTAGGGGCGCAGGGCCGGCATGTTGTTCGGGATGCTGCGGTTGAGCCGGCGGTCGACGGCCCACCGCTGCGGGTCGATCTGCGCCGGCCACCAGTGCCGGGGCGGTTTGCGCAGCAGCAGACCGCTGACCGCGATCACGACGAAGACCGCGACCGCGGTGCTGTCCAGCACCACCGGAAGGTTCTCGATCCCCAGCGCGTACGCGGCGACCACGACGAACGGGACGGCACCGTAGCCGAACGCCCCGCTGACCACGCCCACCATCGTGGCGGTGCGCTCGGGGAACCACTCGGTCACGGTGGCGATGCAGGTCATGTAGACCAGTCCGGCACCGATGCCACCGAGGACCGAGTAGCCGACCAGCACCGTGGCGAGGTCCCGGCTGTGTCCGAGGGTGATCAGTGCGACCAGGCTCAGCGACGCGGCTGCGAGCATCGGTACGACGAGCCGTACCCGTGCCCGGCGGTAGAGCCAGACCGCCGGCAGGGCGGTGCCCGCCTGGCAGACGATCCAGACGGCGAGCACGGTGAACGCCTCCCAGAGGGTCCAGCCGTTGGCGCGGGTGAGCGCCGGGATCGCGGCGCCGAAGCCGTACTGGAACAGGCTGATCGCCAGCATCGAGGCCCAGCAGAGCCGGAGCATCCAGATCCGGGATCGTCCCGTGAGGTCGAAGTCGGTCTCCCCGACGCGGTACCGACGCCCGTAGACGTCACGCACCTCGCGCACGGGTAGGGCATTGCTGGAGTCCGGCATCCTGGCACCTCCACCTGTCGCCGTGCGGCGGGCGTGGTGGTCAACCCGCCGGCGGCCATTGTATACAGTATGTTACGTGCACTAGTGTCTACCAGGGATGCGCGGCTGTCCAGGATCAATCGATACCCACCCCTCGGGTCGGGCACGATGGAGGTGCCGGCGCGACCGACCGGAAGACGACGAGGAGCGCTGATGAGCCAGTTGCAGGAGGGGACCCACCGGGTCCCGGACGGTGGACCGGCGCGGGGCGGCCGGTCGTGAACGCGACCAGTTGGCCCGAGGCGCGACGGATCGCCCGCTCCGCCGGCCGCCCACTGGACCCGATCGACGTCACCCTGCCCGAGGCGCTCGGCGCCACGCTGGCCGTACCACTGACGGCGCTCTCGCCCCTGCCGGCGTACGACGCCGCCGCGATGGACGGGTACGCGGTCTCGGGACCCGGACCGTGGCAGGTGACCGGTCGGGTTCTCGCCGGCGACGCCCGCCCGGTCGAACCACTGCTCCCCGGTACGGCGGTGGAGATCGCCACCGGCGCCCTGGTACCCGCCGGGGTCGATGCGGTGCTGCCGTACGAGCGTGCCCGGTTCCGGTCCGACCGGGTGCACGGCGAGATCGAAACCGGTCGGCACATCCGGCGACGCGGCGACGACTGCCCGCTCGGCGAGGAGGTGCTACCCACCGGCACCCTCGTCACGCCCACCCTGCTCGGCCTCGCCGCGAGCCTCGGCCACGACCGGCTGACCGTACACCTGCGCCCCCGGGTGGGGGTGGTGGTCACCGGGGCGGAACTGCTCTCCCACGGCCTGCCCACACCGGGACGGGTCCGGGACGCGATCAGCCCGATGCTGCCCGGCCTGGTCGACTCGGCCGGCGGCACGATCGCCTGGACCACCCGGGTGACCGACGACAAGACCGCCCTGGTCGAGGCGATGTCCCGACCCGACGCCGAGGTCGTCGTGGTCTGCGGCGCGACCTCGGTCGGTGCCGCCGACCACCTGCGGGGCGCGCTGGAGGCGTTGGCGGCACAGGTGCGGGTGCACGGGGTGGCGTGCCGGCCCGGTCACCCGCAACTACTCGCCACGCTGCCCGACGGCCGCTGCGTCGTCGGGCTGCCCGGCAACCCGTACGCCGCACTGGTCGCCGCGCTCACCCTGCTCACGCCGCTACTCGGTCGGCTCGCCGGGCGGACGGAACGGCGACCGGTGACGGCCCGGCTGGTCGGCCCGGTCAAGGTCCTCGACCGGGACACCCGGCTGGTGCCGGTGGCCCGCGAGGGTTCGGTCGTGGTACCGGTCGGTCACGACCGCCCCGGCCTGCTCTGGGGCGCGGCCGAGGCGAACGCGCTCGCGGTCGTGCCGCCCGGGTGGCAGGGCGCCGAGGTCGAACTGCTCGCGCTCCCCGACGCGGACGCCGCCGCGGCGGTCGTGGTGCGCCCGCCCGCCTCCGGGACGTCGGTCGACCCCGAACCGACCCCGCCCGAGGCCGCTGCTCCTACCGGCGCGGGTGGGCCGCCCGGTGGCGTGCTGCGCCTGCCGGAGCGGGCGCCGCTCGCCGTGGCGACCTCCCACGAAAGCTGAGGGCCGCCACGGTCGCGTCGGCAACGGGCGTCAGGAGACGGGTTCGGGACGGGGAGCCGCCTGCCGAGCCAGTCGCACCGCCGCGTGGACCGGCGGCCGGGCCATCACCTGGTCGCCGAGCCGCAGCAGGCGCATCGTGTTCGTCGAGCCGGGCAGTCCGGGCGGACTCCCGGCCACGATCAGGACCAGGTCACCGATCTGGAAGCGGCCCAGCGAGAGCAGCACGTCCTGCACCTGGTGCACCATCTCGTCGGTGTGCACGACAACCGGCACGGTGTACGTCTCCACCCCCCAGGTCAGCGCGAGCCGGGCGGGTACGGCCCGGTCCGGGGTGAACGCGAGCAGCGGCGCCGTGGGCTGGTGCCGCGCCAACTGTCGCGCGGTCGCCCCCGACCGGGTGAAACAGCAGATCGCGCTGACGGTCAGCGACTGGGCCACCTCGGCGGCGGCCGCGGAGATGGCGTCCACGTTGCCGGCCGACCCGGTTGACGGCCCACCCTCACCAGCATGGGCGTTCCCCTCGGCCGCCTCGATGATCCGGGCCAGCGTCCGCACCGCCGGCACCGGGAACGCCCCGACGCTGGTCTCGGCGGCGAGTAGTAACGCGTCCGCACCGTCCAGCACCGCGTTCGCCACGTCGGATGCCTCGGCTCGGGTGGGCCGGGACTGCTCGACCATCGAGTCGAGTAGCTGCGCGGCCACGACCACCGGCTTCGCCAGTTCCCGACAGCGTCGGACGGCCTGCTTCTGGGCCAGGGGTATCTCATCCAGCGGCAACTCGACCCCGAGGTCGTCGCGGGCCACCACCAGCCCGTCGAAGGCGGCGACGATGGCGTCGAGGTGCCGTACCGCGGCCGGGGTCTCCAGCTTCGCCAGGACCGGCCGCCACACACCCAGCTCTTCCATCACCTCGTGGGCGACCGCGACGTCCTCCGGCGAACTGACGAACGAGAGCGCCACCAGGTCGACCCCGAGACCGAGGGCGAACCGTAGGTCGGCGGCGCGTTGCTCGGCCAACGCGGCACCGGTCGCGCGCTGTCCGAACCGGATCTGGGGACCACGCAGGTCGGCGAGGACGCCGACGGTGCGACCGGCGCGCGCGGCGACCTCGCGTACCAGGTGGTAGGTCGCGGCGTGCTCGACCCGGGTGCCGTGGCCCAGGTCGAGCCGGGCCACGTCCATCCCGGCCTCGACCAGTTCCCGCAACCGGTCCGCGGTGGCGGTCGCGGGTCCGAGGGTGCAGACGATCTTCGCGCGGCGGGCCATCGGAGGCGGCCTCAGCCCGAGGCGCGACCGGAGAGCTGCTCGACCAGCTTGAGCAGCGCCGAGTGGTCCAGTTCCCCGTGCCCCTGCGCCTTCAGCGCCGCGATGAGCTGGGCGACCGCCGCGCCGAGCGGGATCACGACTCCCGCCTCGCGGGCAGCCGAGGTGACGATGCCCATGTCCTTGTGGTGCAGGTCGATGCGGAACCCGGGCCGGAACTCCCGGGCCAGCATGCCGGCCGCCTTCCGGTCGAGAATCCGGTTGCCGGCGAGGCCACCGGCGAGCACCCGGACCGCGGCCTCGGTGTCCACCCCGTACGCCTCCAGGAAGACGATCGCCTCGGCGACGAGTTCGATCGTCCCGGCGACGATCAACTGGTTCGCGGCCTTGACGGTCTGCCCGGAGCCGTGCGGGCCGACGTGCACGATGGTCGCCCCGACCACCTCCAGCAGCGGACGGGCGGCCTCGAAGTCGGCCGCGTCACCACCGACCATGATGGAGAGCGTGCCCTCGATGGCACCCTGCTCCCCACCGCTGACCGGTGCGTCGAGGACCCGTACGCCGTAGGGTTTCGCGGCCTCGGCCACCCCCTGGGCGGTCTGCGGCGAGATGCTGCTCATGTCGACGTAGAGCTGGCCGGGGCGAGCCGTGGCGAGAATTCCGCCCTCGCCGAGGGCGACCGCCTCGACGTCCGGCGAGTCGGGGACCATCGTGATGACCACGTCGGACTCCTGGACGACCTCGGTGATGCCGGTGGCGGCGCGTCCACCCCCGGCGGCCAGCGCCTCGGTCCGGGCCGGGCTGTAGTCGTAACCGATCACGTCGAAGCCGGCCTTGACCAGGTTTCCGGCCATCGGGCCGCCCATGATGCCGAGGCCGATGAAACCCACGCGTGTCGTCATATCAGCGATCTCCTCACGTAGCTCCAGGTCTCACTGCCGGGCGCGGTGGGGCGGTAGGTCGGGCCGCCGCCCGCCTACCGCCCGGCGGGGGACACCGCGGTCACCCCCTAGGATTCTGTATGCAGTATGGAAGCCCGTCAAGGCGCTGTGGTCCCGGCGCCGAGGCGCCCGATTCCTACCGCACGGTCAGACGAGCGCGCCCACCGGCGCGACGACGGCCTCGTCCACGGGACACACCCACACGGCGGCGGCGCCGCGCACGGTCGCGACCAGCGGGTGGCTGTCGGGATGACGCGGGCAGACGGGCCAGTTCGTCGGCGCCCGCCGCCACAACTCCTCGATCACCCACTCCTGCACCTGGTCGGCGACGTGTGCGACGCGATCGGGTGCCGACTGCGCAACGATGACGCTCACACCCGCACCGCTGCCGTCCCGGCTCCACAACATCGCCGACTCAGTCCCCGGGTCATCGGCCCAGTCCTCGTCCCGGATGTCGGGCACGGGTGCGCCGGACACACCGATGTCCCGCAACACCGGCTCCAGCGCCTGCCGCAACACCTCACCCATGGTGACGATTCTCCGTGCCCGAGAGGCACGGGGCCACGAAATTCGATCTACTGTCCGCCCCGGTCCCCGCCGGGGGACGTACGACGCCCGGACGCGTCCGCCCGCCAGGTCCGGACGTACTTGGCCGCGGTGGTGCGCTCGGCCGGCGTGAGTCGGAGTTCCCGCACCGCGAGGTCGGTGAGGGAGGAGTTGTCCTGCTCGTCGCCGGTGGAGACCATGGCGTCGAGCAGAGCGTGCACCCGGGACCGCAGCGAGCCCTCCCCCGGGGCCGGGACCGAGGCGACTCCCCGGGCCGCACGTACCGGCTCGGCCGCCGGCATCGCGGCGACCTGGGCGGGCGCGAGCGTACGCGTCGCCGCCGCGGCGACCAGGTCCGGCAGCGGACGCTCGGTGATGGGCACCACCGGCACCGGCCCGCCCGGCGCGACGGTCTCCGACTCGACCGCCGGCGCCGGTTCGGGCTCTTCGGCCACGTCCGACCCGGCATCCACCCCGGTCGACACCGGTCGTGCGGGCGCCGGCTCCCGTTCCGGGCTGGTCCGTGTGGGACGCCGCTGGCTCGTCGAGAAGATGGCACTCACCTCGGCCGTCAAGGCGTCCCAACGGGGCCGTACCGGCTCCGGACGCTCGACGGAATCACCCCGCGCGCTCCCGTCCGGCTCGGAGTCGTCCACGCTCTCGACCGCCCGGTCCGCCTGTCCGTTCGTCCGGTCAGCCACCCGGTGGGTACGCCCGTTCGCCCGGTCCCCGCGCCCGTTCCCCCTGCTCACCCGCGCGGTCGCCCGCTCCTCCGACTCGACACGCACGGCCGACGAGCCCGGCTGACCGGCCGCCACGGCCGGCGCAACCGTCCGCTGCGCCGCCACGTCCGAGGAATCCGACCGTGCGTTCGCCGCCGCCGGTGGGGCCAGCGCGTCCGGTACGGCCGGGGTCTCGGCCGACACCGGCAGCGGGTCGGGGTGTGTGAGTGCGGGCGCGAGCGAACCACGTATAGCGCCGGCCATGGAGCGGTGTTCCGGGTGGAGCCCGGACGGGTCCGGCGCCGAGAGGGCATCGCTGAGCAGGCGCCCGGCCGAGGCGATCTCGACCGCGTCGGGTGTCGCCCGCCGACGGCGCCACCAGCGGCGGCGGGCCGCCGGCAGGTTGCCGGCCAGCACCCGCGCGGGCGAGAGGTCGGCGGCGATCAGCGCGGTCAGCCCGTCATAGTCGGCGCGCTCGGCCAGCCGCCGGGCGATCTCGTCGAGGTCGTACACCGCGACCGCGATGTCCGCCGTGGTCCCGTCGAGCGCACGTCTGATCTTGCGCCGGAGGACCTTGGCGAGCGCCGCCTGCCGCCGCTCGGTGCGTACCTGGGTGCGGGCCGCCTCCAGCGAACCGTAGAGACCGAGCGCGGGTGCCGCCTTGGCCAGGGTACGGGCCCGCCGGGTCAGCAACGGATGCCTCAGCCAGTGACCGGCGACCTCGTACGCGGGCGGGGTGGGCGGCAACTGCCGCTTGGCCCGCAACCGGTCACGGCGCTTGTTCTCCGTGTTCATCAGCCACACCAGGTAGCCCAGCAGCGACATGCCGCCGTAGAAGCCGCCCTCAAGGTGGTTGGAGTGGGCCAACCAGTTGAAGGCCACCGCGCCACCCGCGATGCCCGCTGACAGCAGCCGGGAGAGTGTCGCGTGTTCACCGAGCCGGCGCCGGACGTCCGCGTTCGCCAGCACCACCATGCCGCCGAGTTCGAGTGCGCCGACCGCCGGCAGCGCGACGTACCAGGGCATGTCCAACGCCTCCATGGCGCCGGACACCTGGCCACCGAGCGCGATCAGCAGCACCACCACGTAGAACGCGGTCCGCATCCGGGTGGTGGAGCGGACCGCGGCGGCCAGGTCGGCGTCCTCCTCCGGCTGCGCCGCGCCCGCCACCGACTGCCCCGAGTCGCGAACCCTCCCGTCGGGCAGCCCGCGCGCCGGATCATCGCGCCGGTACGGGTCCTGGGCTCCAGACATCGGGTCGCGTGTCCTTTCGTCGGGGCCGACCGCGGCTGGCCCGACGATCGTCGGAGCCGGGTGGCGCACCGGTCCGCCTCGGCACGACGTCAGGCGCGGCATCCGCGCCGAACCACCCGAAACGCCCCCACAAGATAGCCCCCGGACATGTCCTCGATCGACGCGGTCGGGGCATCACCGGAAGCCGGGGCGGCAGCGCGACGAAGGCCCGCGACGCGACCAGCGACGATCCCGTACGGCAACCGGGCCGCTACCGCCGATCGGTCGGGCGGGTGACCGTCACTGTGGAGCGGTCTCGATGCTCCCCCGCCACCAGGGCGTCTCGACGAAGCCACGGCGCAGGACGAGCAGCACCACGCTGGCGGTCCAGCCCTGCACCCCCTCCAGCCGACCCAGGGTGTTCGTGGTGAACTCGAAGAGGTCCTGGGTGGTCGGCAGGATCAGCTCGCACATCAGTGCGTTGTTGCTCAGCATCGCCGCGACGTACCGCACCCCTCGATAGGCGGAGAGGGTGCGGGCCACCGAGTCGAGGAACGGCGGGGCCACGGTGATGTTGAGGACGATCTCCGACTCGAACCCCAGTGCCGGTGCCGGGACCAGGGTGGTGACGATGATGCAACCACGGCCGAGCAGTGCCTCGAACCGTCGCCGTACGGTGCTCTCGTTGAGCCCGACCTCGGTGGCGACGGTCCGGAAGCTGGACCGACCGTCCTCGCGCATCAGGTCGATGATCTGCCGGTCGACCGCGTCGAAGTGACTCGGATCGCACTGGTGCGCCTCGGTCACCTCTTCCGGCGGTGCGTCGCTGAGCAGTTGCCGGCTCCAGTCGTGCGACACCTTGTACACGTGCAGCGTCAGGTCGGTGTCGCAGCGCTGCACGCCCTTGATCGCCAGGATCCGCTCGACGATCCGGGCCTGCAACGACTCCTCCCGCCGCAGGTTCAACTCGGCCAGGATGTCGTACGGGCCGGTCACCAGGCCAAGGAACCGCAGGTCGCTGTGGCGGACCAGTTCGGCGAGCACCTCCATCTGGGTGCCCGGCTCGCAGGTGATGCGGAGCACGAAGAGGTCCGCCGCACCGGCGTGGTTGTTTCCGGGGATGGCGGCGACCCGGACGACTCCCTCACGCAGCAGTTGCTGCCCGCGCCGGGCGACGGTCGCGACCGAGCTGCCGGAAAGTTCCGCGATCTCCGTCCAACTGGCCCGACCGTCGCTCTGCAACGCGGCGATGATCCGCCGGTCGAGGTCGTCGAGGTCGTCGGTGCTACTGCTCATCGGCGCCAATCTCGTGGAGGAAGTCTCGTACCACCTGCCGCCACCGCTGCGCCTCTTCGATCTGCGGCGAGTGGCCGGACTTCTCGAACACGACGAGCCTAGCGTCCGGGATCAGGGATGCAATTACCTCGCTGCTCGCCACGGGGGTGATCCAGTCGTCCCGGCCGACGGTCACCAGGGTCGGGCAGGTGATCCGGTGTAGCTGCGACTTGATGTCGTAGTTCGGCATGTTGACGGCGAAGGCGTAGTTGTGGGTCTGGTACCGGTACGGGGTCGCCTCCACCCGCTCGGCGACCTTCGCCGGGTCGTACACATGGTCGTAGAGGGGCAGGATCTCCTGCCAGCAGTCGCGCAGGTCGGCGTCGTCGCGGGTCCGCCCGGTGTTGATCCGGTCGAGTTTCTCAAGGTCGATGGTGACCCGGGTGGAGGTCTCCGCGTTGTGCCGGGCCGCCTTGTCGTTCTCGTGGTCGGCCGAGGTGTCCCGGAGCACGAGGGCGCGCACCCGCTCGGGGTGGCGGATGGCGTACTCCATCGAGATGAAGCCGCCGTACGAGCCGCCGGCCATCACGAACCGTTCGACCCCGGCCCACTCGCGCAGACCATCCACATCGGCCACCCACTGCTCATGGCTGAACGGCGGCTGTCCCTCGCTGATCCCGGAGCCCCGGGCGTCGAAGACGATCACGCGGAAGGTGTCCGCGAAGGGGCTGAAGGTGGCCCTCGGCTCGGCACGTGAGCCGAGACCGGGCGCCCCGTGGTGGGCGATCAGAACCGGGGCGTCGTCGGCGCCGAAGACCTCGACCTCGAGGTCGTTGCCGTTGATGGTGAGCCGCACAGTCTTTCCTTTCCTGCCGGGTGGTGGTGCGGGCCGAAGCTCCTGCCGGGGGTGCGGGCTAGAGCGCGATGACCACGTCGTCGAGACAGCGGGGGTACGCGGTGAACGACCGGGCCCCGTCGTCGGTGATCAGCATCGAGTCGGAGATGCGGTATCCCGCGTGTCCGGGGATGTAGATGCCGGGCTCGTTCGAGACGACCATGCCGCTCTCCAGCGGGGTGTCGTCACCGTCGGCGAGCCACGGCGGCTCGTGCATGCCCAGGCCGATGCCGTGCCCCTGCCGGTGCCGAAGGTATTCGGCGAGCCCGGCGTCGCGGATCACGTCCAGGCACCGGTCGTTCACGGCGGAGCAGGCCACGCCGGGACGCAACGCCTCACCGCCGACCTGTTGCGCCTGCCGGACCGCCTCGTAGTAGCGACGCTGGTCGGCGCTGGGCTCGCCGAGGATGAAGGTCCGCTCCCCCTCGACGAACCGGCCGCCGACCGCGCAGCCGAGGGAGAGCATGAAGGTGTCGCCGGGACGCAGCCGGTAGCCCGAGGGCAGCGCGTGGGGACGGGCGCTGTTCGGCCCGGCGTACACCAGTCCGCCGGCCAGTGGCGAGACCACCACCACGTCGGTGTGCTCGGCGTACATGGTGCGGGTGCCGACGGTGGTGATGTGGTCGGCGAGTTCGGCCTCGCTGGGCAGTTCGCCGCCGGCGGCGACCGCGTCGGCGATCAGGGTGCGGCCGGCGGCCAGCATCAGGTCGGTGATCCGGGCCGCCTCCGCGTGCAGCGCGATCTCCTCCGGCCGCTTGCGGAACCGTGCCCGGGTGACCAGATCGGTACGGACCAGGGTGGCGTCCGGGAAGGCCGCCGTCACCTGGGCCAGCCGGTCGACGCTCATGCTGCCGGCGTACCCGATCCGTCCGATGACCGGAGCGAGATAGCTGAACTGTGGTCGCAGGCCGGGAAACTCCGGGTACGCGACCAGTTCGGCGGCGCTGTGCTGCGCGGACGCGTGCTCGCGTTCCAGTTCGGGCAGGAGCAGCCGGGTGGTGCCGTCGACCGGGAGCAGCACCGCCACCGGCCGCTCGCCGGGGTGGTGGAAGAAGCCGGTCAGGTACGCGACGTCCTGCCGGTCGTCGGCGAGCATCGCGTCGAGGCCGTGGCGGGCCAGTTCGGCCCGCAGGTCGTCCTGGAGCGCCTGGTAGAAGAGGGGCGACAGCCGTTGGGTTTCCAGCATCGTTGCTAGTCCTCCCGGGTGCGGGGGTTGCGGGCGTCGTTGTAGGCGATCGAGATCAGGGTGGCCGAGACCACCAGGGCGAGCATGGCCAGCGAGGGGAAGAGCGTGGTCCACCAGGCGCTCGACATCGCGCCGGACTGCTGGGCCTCGTAGAGGATCCGCCCCCAAGACCAGCTGTTCGGGTCACCGAGGCCGAGGAAGGCCAGGCCGGCGGCGGAGAGTACGGCCCGGGAGGCGGTCAGCACCACCGACACCACGATCACCGGGGCGACGGCGGGCAGCAGGTGCTTGCGGATGATCCAGACGTGCGAGCCGCCGGTGAGCCGGGCCGCGTCCATGTACGGCAACCGGACCACAGACAGCGCCTGGGAGCGGACCACCCGGGTCACCTCGGGCCAGGAGAAGAACGCGATGACCAGGACGAGGGTGACCAGGCTCGGCCCGGCCAGCGCGGCGACCAGGATCATCAGCGGCAGCACCGGCAACGACAGGCAGAGGTCGACGATCGTGCCGATGACGGTGTCCGCCTTCGGGAAGTAGGCGCCGAGCACCGCGACCAGCACACCGATCACGATGGCGAGGGCGGAGGAGAGCGCGGCGATCACGATGCTGAGCCGGGCTCCCCAGACCACCTCGGCGAAGATGTCCCGACCGAGGTTGTCGGTGCCGAACCAGTGCGCCCCGGAGGGGCCCTGGAGCACCTCGTCGCCGTACCCGGACGGCGAGGCGGTGATCAGCGGTGCGCAGACGCCGACGACCACGAGCACGACCAGGATGCCGACGGAGAGGAGGCCGAGCGGGTTACGCCGGAAGGCGGCCCAGGTGGCGCGGGCGGCGGTGACCTGGTCCGCGGCGACGGTTTCCAGTGGGCCGGCTCCAGCGGTGGCTGCCGCGGTCATGCTGTCCTCACTCTCGGGTCGAGCAGTCCGTAGGCCAGGTCGGTCAGTACGTTGGCGACCACGACGGTGGCGGCCAGCAACACGAACGCGCCCTGCAGGACCGGGAAGTCGAGCTGGGTCACGGCCTCGTAGATACCCCGACCGATGCCGGGATAGGCGAAGACGGTCTCGGTCAACACCGCTCCGCCGACCAGGAAGCCGAGTTGCAGCCCCACCAGGGTGGTGGTGGGAAGCAACGCGTTGCGCAGCCCGTGTTTCCAGACCACCTTGCGGTTGGGCAGTCCCTTGGCGCGGGCGAGCACGCAGTAGTCCTCGCCGAGGGAGTCGATCAGGGTGGAACGCAGGGTCAGCACGTACGAGCCGAGCTGGACCAGGACCAGGCTGAAGCAGGGCAGGACGAGGTGCAGGGCGACGTCGCCGTACCAGGCGGGGCCGTAGACCCCGGGGCTGTACGCGCCGCCGATCGGCAGCCAGTGCAGTTGCAGTCCGAAGACGAAGAGCAGGAAGATGCCGACGCTGGGGACGAAGAGCGACTGGCCGGTGACGCCGCCGACCTGGACGAGTCGGTCCAGGAAGCCGCGGGGGCGGGTCGCCGCCAGCACCCCCAGGGGGATGCCGACGGCGACCGTCACCACCAGCGACGAGATGGTCAGCAGCAGGGTCCACGGCAGGCGTTGCAGGAGCACGTCGGTGACCGAGATCTGCTGGGTGAAGGAGATCCCCAGGTTGCCGTGGAGCAACTGCCACAGGTACTTGCCGTACTGGGTGAGCAGCGGCTGGTCCAGACCGTACTGGTGCAGCAGGATCTGGCGCGCTTCCGGAGTCATGTTCGGGCTGGCGACGGCCAGCGCGGGGTCACCGGGCAGCAGTCGGAGCAGGAGGAAGGTGACCGTGGCGGCGAACCAGAGGGTCAGCACTCCCCTACCCAGTCTGCGAATCGCGAATCGAACAACCTGGGGCATCGGCGTCAGCTCTTCGTCACGTTGGCCAGCGACTGCGGATCCACCACGGAGAGCAGCTCACTGGGCTTGATCACGAATCCGCTCCACTTGTCGCTGTGCGCGAAGTAGAGGTTCTGCATGTACATCACGTTGTCGTACACGTTGTCGTGGACCAGCTTGGCGGCCTGCTGGGCGAGCGAGCGCTGCTCGGCCTTGTCGGTGCTCGCCTGTGCCTTGGTGATCAGGGCGTTCAGTGCCGGGTCGTCGACCAGGGAGTAGTTGATCGCACCGCCGGGCAGGTAGGTCAGCGCCATGTTGGTGGTCGGGTCGTCCATGATGGCGAAATTGCCGGCGTAGATGTCGTACTCGCCCGCGGCCGTCTTGGCCAGGTAGGTGTTGCGGTCCATGCCCTGCAGGTTGATGGTGATGCCGGCCTTGGCCGCGTCGTCCTTGACGATGGTCGCCCACTGCGCGGTCACCGCGTCCTGCAACGAGTAGATCATCGACAGCGAGAGCGTCCTGCCCGCACCGTAGCCCGCCTCGGCGAGCAGTTGCTTCGACAGGTTGGGGTCGAAGGCGTACTCGGTCAGGGACGGGTCGACGAACTCCTTGAGCACCGGCGGGATCGGGCTGGAGCCGGTGCTGACCGCCTGGCCCTGGAGCACGACGGTACGGATCGCGTTGTAGTCCACCGCGTGGGCGAGGGCCTGACGCACCTTCAGGTTCTCCAACGGCTTGCGCTTCATGTTGTACGTCATGTGCGCGTACCCGAGGCCGGGCACCTGTTCGACCTTGACCCCACTGACCGCCTGGAGGTTCTTCACCTGGGCCGGTGGCAGCGCGTTGGCGATCAGGTCCACGTCGCCGTTCTTCAGCGCCAGGATCTCGGTGTTGATGTCCGGGTAGACCCGGTACACGATCCTCGCCACGGTCGGGGTGCCGTTCGGCGCGAACGGGTACGGGGTGACCCGTTCCAGGGTGTAGTTCTGCCCCTTGGCGAAGCTGGTCAGCTTGTACGGGCCGGCGCTGACCCAGTTGCTGTTGTTGGGGAAGTTCGCCACGCTGCCGGCGGGTTCGAAGACGTGCTGCGGGACCACGTTCATCCAGAACCCGGCCTCGCTGACCACGGTCGAGTCCGGGGCCTTGAGCTTCAGTTCGACCCGGGTCGGCGACGGCGCCGAAGCGGAGTCGACGTTGACGAGTTGGCCGTACGTGGTGTTGCCGGCCGGCTTGTCCTTGAGGATCGCGTTGATCGTGTACGCGACGTCGGCGGCGGTGACCGGCTTGCCGTCGCTCCATCTCATGTCGTCGCGCAGTTCGTAGTAGCCGGTGGTCGGGTTGGTGTAACCGAACGACTCGGCCAGGTAGGGCTGCTTGGCGCCGTTGGCGTCGATGGTCAGCAGCCGGGGGTACATCAGGCTGGTGATCCAGTTGTCGGTTCGGCTGTTGCCGACCAGCGGGTTGAAGTTGACCACGTCGGTGGTGGTGGCGATGGTGAGTGTCGTGTCGCTGCCGCCGGCCGTCTTGGACGGGGCGGAGGGGCCGCAGGCGGCGACCGTGGTCGCGGCGGCGAAGGCGGCGACCGCGACGAGTGATAGACGGGCACGCATCTAGACCCAGACCTCCTCGAGGACACGGATGGTGTTACCCCCGACGACCTTGCGGATCTCGTCGTCCGAGTAGTCGTGGCTGACCAGCCATCCGATGATGTTGTAGAAGCACTCGGCCGGGTTCTCCAGGCCGTCGACGTACTCCACCTTCGGGTGCTCCACGTGGCCGTGTGCCTGCGAGATGGACAGGTTGTTCGAGAACGCGTTGTGCAGTCCGACGTGGTCACCGAAGAGGGTGTCCGGACCGAAGGTCACGTGGTCGATGCCGATCTTGTCGACCAGGTGGGTGAAGTGGTCCATCACCGATTCGAGCGAGTGGTTCGGGTGCGCCTCGGAGAGGGTGGTGTGCGGTGCCGCCTCGATGCCGATCACGCCACCGCGCTCGGCGCACGCCTTGATCAGGGCGTCCGGCTTCATCCGGTTGGTCGGCCAGACCTCGCGGGATCCGCAGTGGGTGATCAGGACCGGCTTCTTGGAGTAGGTGATGACGTCGAGCGCGGTGCGGTCACCGGAGTGGGAGATGTCGATGGCGAAGCCGAGCTTGTTCATCCGCTCCACGGCCCGTTCGCCGAAGTACGTCAGCCCGCCGTCGCCGCGCTCCTTGAGCCCGCTGCCGAGGTAGTTGGCCTCGGAGTAGGCGATGCCGATCTGCCGTACGCCGAAGCCGTAGAGCACGTCGAGCCGGTCCACCTCGTTCTCGATCGGGGTCGCCGCCTCCAGTGCGAAAACGTGGGCGAGCCGGCCGGTCTCGTGGGCGTGGTGGATGTCCTTGAGCGACTCCGCCTTGATCACGTAGTCCTGGTGGGCCAGGTCGGCCATGCGTACGCCGAGGTCGAAGAGGACGTCCTGGTACTTCCAGCCGGCGTCGCTGGAGATGCAGCAGGTGCCGTCCATGCCGTTGTCGAAGACCGCGGTCATGCCGGAACGGGCCAGGCCCTGGTAGCCGGTGGGTTCGCGCCCCTGCCGGATGTGTTCGCGGAGCTGCCCCATGTCCTCCGGGAAGACCTGGACGTGGTCGTGCAGGGAGATCACGATTTCGTCGGTGAGTAGCCGTACGGTCCGTTCCCGCTGGCTGTCCGACAGCTCCAGCCCCTGGTAGGCGGGGACCCGACTGATCTGTTCGGCGTACTTGAAGATCCTGTAGTCCTTGCCCGGCTCCAGGTAGTCATACGCGGTGTAGCCGGTGTATCGCTTTGCGCTGTCAAGCATCAAAGCTCCTCTCTTCGTGACGCCGAGTCGCAGACCATTGGTGACACTCGGTGTCCTTGCACTGCCTGATGGGTGGAGACGCGATCCGGTCGCCGCGCCGGGCGGAAAATCCGCGACCGGGGCGACCCATGCAAGGCTTGCAATAATCCGGCACTGAAGTCAAGATGCAAAAGAAGAACAGGCACTGCAAGTGCTTGCTAAGCGAGCTACGGGCAGAAGCGTCCGGATGATTTACCGGGAGGAAACAGATGCGTCACCCGCCCGACGCCGCGTTGCACGTACGCGGCCTCTCGGTAACGTTCGGCACCCGCCGTGGCCCCGTACCCGCCGTAGTCGACGTCGACGTGGACGTCGCCCGTGGTGAACTCGTCGCCCTGCTCGGCGAATCCGGCTCCGGCAAGTCCGCCGCGGCCCGCGCGATGATGGGCCTCTCCGCCGCCAACGCCACCGTCACCGCCGACGCGCTCCGCCTCGGCGAAACCGACCTGCTCAGCCTCCCCGACCGGCAACACCGGGAGATCCTCGGCAACCGGATGAGCATGGTCTTCCAGGACGCGCTCTCCGCGCTCAACCCGGTGCTCTCCATCGGTGACCAGCTCGGTGAGCTGTTCCGCACCCACCGGGGGTCCTCCCGCCGACAGGCCCGTGCCGCCGCGATCGACCTGCTCGGCCAGGTCGGCATCCCGGCCCCGACGAACCGGGTCGACGACTACCCGCACCAGTTTTCCGGCGGCATGCGGCAACGCATCCTGATCGCGATGGCGATCGCGCTCGAACCCGAACTCGTCATCGCCGACGAACCGACCACCGCGCTCGACGTGACCGTGCAGGCGCAGATCCTCGAACTCCTCGACAAGCTGCGCCGAGACCTGAACATGGCCGTCCTGCTGATCACCCACGACCTGGGGGTCGTCTCCGAGGTCGCCGACCGGGTCATGGTGATGTACGCCGGCCGGGTGGTGGAGGCGGGCAGCGCCGACGACCTGCTCAGCCGGCCGTCCCACCCCTACACCGAGGCGCTGCTGCGGTCGGTCCCGGCAGCCGAACACCGTGGCCGGGAGCTGTACGCCATCCCCGGCAGTCCACCCAGCCCGGCCCACCAGCCCGGTGGCTGCCCGTTCCACCCCCGCTGCGCGATGGTCGTCGGGCGCTGCCGGACCGAACGCCCCGCGCTCACCGTCGTCTCCGCCGGCCGCAGCGCGGCCTGCCATCGCAGCGAGGAGGTACGCCATGTCGCCGTCCCCGGGTGACCTGGTGCTCGACGCCCGGGATCTGCACAAGACCTTCGCCACCGGCCGGTCCGGCCTGCGCAGGTCACGGGTCAGCGCGGTCGACGGCGTCAGCCTGCGCCTGCACGCCGGTGAGTCGCTCGGCATCGTCGGCGAGTCCGGCTGCGGCAAGTCGACCCTCGCCCGGATGCTGGTGGGGCTGGAACGACCCGACTCCGGCAGCATCGAGATCCACGGTCGGGACGTCACCCGGGTACGGGGCCGCGACCGGAGGCTGCTGCGCGGGCAGGTGCAGATGGTCTTCCAGGATCCGTACACCTCGCTCGATCCTCGGATGAGCGTGCGCGAACTGATCGGCGAGCCGCTCACCGTGCACAAACGGGTGACCGGCAAGGCCGCCCTCACCGACCGGGTCGCCGAACTGCTCGGCCTGGTCAACCTGGCGCCCGAGCTGATGCACCGCTTTCCGCACCAGTTTTCCGGCGGGCAACGCCAGCGCATCGGCATCGCCCGCGCGCTCGCCCTCGACCCCGAGGTGCTGGTCTGCGACGAACCGGTCTCCGCCCTGGACATGTCGGTCCAGGCCCAGGTGGTCAACCTGCTTCGCGACCTGCAGAAACGCATGAACATCGCGCTGCTGTTCATCGCGCACGACCTGTCCGTGGTCCGGCACGTCTCGGACCGGACCGCGGTGATGTACCTCGGTCGGCTCGCCGAGGTCGGTGACACCCCGACCGTGTACGACCAGCCGGCCCATCCGTACACCCAGGCGCTGCTCTCGGCAGCGCCGGTGGTCGACCGGGGCCGACGTCGGCTGGCCGACCGGATCATGCTGATCGGGGATCCGCCCAGCCCGGCCGACCCGCCCACTGGCTGCCGGTTCCACACCCGCTGCCGGTTCGCCCAGGATCGGTGCACCGCGGAGCAGCCGGTCGCCCGGCGGCTGGAGGACGCCTCGGACCGAACGGTGGCCTGCCACTTCGCCGAGCAGGCCCAGGCGGCGGTCGGCTGACCCCGCCCCGGACGCTCACCGCCGGCCGGCCGGTCCTCCTCAGCGGCCGGGCCGGCGGTGCACCACCGCGCAGCGGTCGCAGCGCGGGCCGGATCCCCGGTCGTGTGACCACCATCGCTGGATCTTGGTATTGACCTGAAGCCGGGTTGAGGTTCTAGCGTTTCCTTGTGCGGCCGGCTGCCGCCAGTGCCGCGAAGGAGCAAGGGAACAACTTATGGATCGTCCTGTGCGGGTCGCCGTCGTCGGTGCCGGGCCGGCTGGCATCTACGCCGCCGACATTCTCACCAGGGCCGCCGCAGCGGCGACGGTGGATATCTTCGATCGGCTGCCGACGCCCTATGGTCTGATCCGGTACGGCGTCGCACCTGACCACCCCCGGATCAAGGAGATCGTCACCGCACTGCATCAGGTGCTGGACGATCCACGGATCCGGTTCATCGGCAACGTCGACTACGGCGTGGACGTGAAGCCGGAGGAACTCGACCCGTTCTACGACGCGGTCGTGATCGCCACCGGTGCCGACCGGGACCGCGACCTGGACATCCCGGGGATCGACCTGCCCGGCAGCTTCGGCGCCGCAGACTTCGTCTCGTGGTACGACGGGCACCCCGACGCCCCACGCGACTGGCCGTTGACCGCCTCGAAGGTGGCCGTCATCGGCGCGGGGAACGTCGCGGTGGACGTCGCCCGGATACTGGCGAAGACCGCCGACGAACTGCTGGAGACCGAGATCCCGGAGAACGTCTACCAGCCGCTGCGGACCAGTCCGGTGACCGACGTGCACGTGTTCTCCCGGCGCGGCCCGGGCCAGGTCAAGTTCACCCCGCAGGAACTCCGGGAACTCGACGAGTCGCCGAACGTCGAGGTCGTCGTCCATCCCGAGGGCATCGAATTCGACGACGCGAGCCTGGCGACGATACGTGCCCGGCGGACGGTCAAGATGTGCGTCGACATCCTGCAGAACTGGGCGGCGCGCGAGCCTCGCGGCGGGGCCCGGCGCCTGCACCTGCACTTCCTGCAGGCACCGGTGGCGGTTCTGGGTACGGACCGGGTGACGCACCTGCGTACCGAGACGCAGCAACTGACCGGCGACGGCTGGGTACGCGGCACGGGCGAGTTCACCGACTGGGACGTGCAGGCGGTCTACCGGGCGATCGGCTACCTCGGCCGTCCGATCGCCGACCTGCCGTTCGACCCGACGACCGGGACCATTCCGCACGCCGATGGTCGGGTGCTGGACCTCGACGGGAACCACATCCCCGGACGGTACGTGACCGGCTGGATCAAGCGTGGCCCGGTCGGTCTGATCGGCCACACCAAGAAGGACGCGAACGAGACGATCACCAACCTCCTGGCCGACCTGCGGAGCCTGCCGCCTGCCGTCCACGGCGACCCCGCCGACGTGCTCACCTACCTTGCCCGGCGCGGCCTCGAATACACCACCTGGGCGGGCTGGCAGCGGCTGGACCGACACGAGATCAACCTCGGCCGCCCGCACGGCCGCAAGCGGGTCAAGGTCGTACCGCGCGACGAGATGGTCGCCATCGGCAACGGGGCGGACGCCTCGTTGCCCTGATGGTCGCGCCGGGGCGGCATGAGCCGTCCACCCGCGCGACGTCACGACCCTGCATGTCCATGAAGGAACTGACCGAGGATACGGCCCGCCCCTTCGGGGTTGGCCCGTTCGGGCGGGGTGTACGGAACCGGGTGGCAGGCTGCCACCCGGTTCCGGCGGTTCAGCTCTGCTTGGTCTCCCAGAAGATCTTCGAAATCTCCTCGATCTTGCCGAGGAGCCGCTCCGCGACGGCCGGGTCCACGGAACCCTTCGCGCCGCCGGCACCGGCCAGCTTGGTGGCCTCGTTGAAGAGGCCGTGCAACTGCGGGTACTTCTCGAAGTGCGGGGCCTTGAAGTAGTCGGTCCACAGTACCCAGAGGTGGTGCTTGACCAGCTCGGCCCGCTGCTCCTTGATGATCAGCGACCGGGTACGGAACTCCGGATCGTCGCTGGCCTGGTACTTCTCGGCGATCGCCTTGATCGACTCAGCTTCGATGCGGGCCTGCGCCGGGTCATAGACGCCGCAGGGCAGGTCGCAGTGCGCGCTCACGACGAGGCGCGGGCGCAGGAAACGTGGCAGGTGCATCAGATTCCTTCCGAGAACAGCGATGAGGTGACCGCCACGGCACCGAGCCGTAGCTTGATCCAGAACGGGACGGTAAAACCTCAACCGCACTTCATGTCAAGTTCCGCTGCCGTCGGCCCTCCGGCCAGGGCGATCCGGTGGGTCACCTATGTGTCCGCTGCGAGTCGAGGCAGTCGGACGGTCAGCGCGGTCTGCCCCGGACGGCTGCTCAGGGTGACCGTGCCCCGGTGTGCCTCGACCACCGCGGCGACGATCGCGAGTCCCAGCCCGGTGCTGCCCACGGCCCGCGAGCGTGAACTGTCGCCACGGGCGAAGCGTTCGAAGACCTCGCCCTGCAACGCCTCCGGGATGCCGGGCCCGTCGTCGCGTACGGTGAGCGCCACCCCGTCCGGTCCGACCTCGGTCAGGCTGGTGGTGACGGTGGTACCGGGCGGGGTGTGCGTACGCGCGTTGGTCAGCAGGTTCGCCAGGATCTGGTGCAGCCGGGCCGGGTCACCGCCGACACAGACCGCCTGTTCGGGCAGATCGAGCCGCCAGCGGTGGTCCGGCCCGGCGACGTGGGCGTCGCTGACCGCGTCGACCGCGAGCGCACTGAGGTCGACCGGTTCGACGGCGAGCGGGCGCCCCGCGTCGAGCCGGGCGAGCAGCAGCAGGTCGTCGACGAGGGCCGTCATCCGCGTCCCCTCCGACTCGATCCGGCGCAGTGCGTGGGCGATGTCCGGTGGCACCGGGTCCCGACCCCGCCGGGTCAGTTCGGCGTAACCCCGGATCGCGGCGAGCGGCGTACGCAGTTCGTGGCTGGCGTCGGCGACGAACTGGCGTACCCGGGTCTCACTGGCCTGGCGGGCGGCGAGCGCGGCGCCGACGTGGCCGAGCATCCGGTTGAGCGCCGCCCCGACCTGTCCCACCTCGGTACGTTGATCGGTGTCCCCGGCCGGAACCCGGACGGCGAGCGCCACCTCACCCCGGTCCAACGGCAGTTCGGCGACCCGCCCGGCGGTCGCCGCGACGCGACGCAGCGGACGCAGCGCGGCCCGTACGATCAGCGCCCCGGCGGAGCCGGCGAGCAGCAGGCCACCGGCGCCGATCCCCACCGACATGCCGATCATCTGCCAGACCGTCTGCTCCAGTTCGGTCAGCGGCAGGCCGGTGACCACCACGTCGCCGTCCGGCATCTGTCGGGCGATCAACCGGTAGTCACCCAACTCGCCCAGAGCGCGGGTACGGGCCCGACCGTCGGTCGGAAGGCTGGCCAGGGTGGCGTGCTGCGCCGCCGGTACGGATTCCGGTGCGGCGCTGGTGTCGGCCGGGAGGGTGGCCGCCCACTCGAACTCCCCGTCCACGATCCGGGCGGTGAGGGTGCCGATCGGCTGCCCACGTTGGAACGGATTGCCCGAGCCCGGTACGACGCCGGGGGGCGGCCCGCCGTTCGGTGGCCCGCCGGCCCGGCCGGCGACCGTGCCGAGTTGCTGGTCGAGCTGGCGGATCAGCGAGTGACGCATCGCGATCGTGGTGGCCGTACCGACCAGGACACAGACGACGGCGAGCAGTGCGACGACCGCGGCGACCAGCCGCGCCCGCAGCGACCAGCCGGTCAGCCAGCGGTGCAAAAGTGTGGGGTCAGCCGGCGGGTTTGAGAACATAACCCGCCCCGCGCAGCGTGTGGATCATCGGCTCCCGGCCGGCGTCGATCTTCTTGCGGAGGTAGGAGATGTAGAGCTCGACGATGTTGGCCTGGCCGCCGAAGTCGTAGTTCCAGACCCGGTCCAGGATCTGCGCCTTGCTCAGCACCCGGCGCGGATTGCGCATCAGATAGCGCAGCAGGTCGAACTCGGTGCTGGTGAGCGAGATCGGGTGACCGGCCCGGTGCACCTCGTGGCTCTCCTCGTCGAGGGTCAGGTCACCGACCACCAGCACGGCGTCCGGCTCGGTGGCGATGCCGACGCCGGCCCGGCGCATCAGGCCGCGCAACCGGGCGACGACCTCCTCCAGGCTGAACGGTTTGGTCACGTAGTCGTCGCCGCCCGCGGTCAGGCCCGCGATCCGGTCCTCGACCGAGTCCCGTGCGGTGAGGAAGAGCACCGGCATCGCCGGGGCGTGTCCGCGCAGCCGGCGCAACACCTCCAGGCCGTCCAGGTCGGGGAGCATGACGTCGAGCACCACCGCGTCCGGCTGGAAGCGCTTCGCCTGCCGGACCGCGCCCATGCCGGTGTCCGCGCTGCGTACCTCCCAGCCCTCGTAACGCAGCGCCATGCAGAGCAGGTCGGTCAGGACCGTCTCGTCGTCCACCACCAGCACTCGGACCGGCTCGCCGTCCGGGCGCCGCAGTTCCACCTGCCGACCGCTGGCGCGCGTGTCCGTCGTCATCCGACCATGTTGCGGTCAGTAGCTGTGTCGCACCTCGGCGTTACCTGTGTGCTGGCTGTGTGCGCCTCCCCTTCCGGCGCGCGGCCGAGGCGGGACCGGGCCGATCACACAGGGGACACACAGGTACGACCTACCACCTGCTCAGCCAGGCCGACGACGGTGGCGGGGTGATTCATCGAGACCGGGAGGCATCATGGTGGAAGCACGCTGGTCGGATCGGGGGACCGAGGTACGGGTGGTGGTGGCCGGAAGCGGGACGCCCCGAGCCGCCCGCCACCTGGTCACGGCGGAACTAGCCGGGCTGGACCGGGCCTGCGGCTCCCGGTGGGGTGGCAGTGAGCTGTCCCAGGTGCAACGGGCGGTCGGCCGACCGATACCGGTAGGCCCACGACTCGCCGAACTTGTCGGCGCCGCCCTGACCGCCGCCGAACTGACCGGCGGCGACGTCGACCCAACCGTGGGCACCGCCCTGCTCCGGCCGGCCCCGACCGTCGACGGAGGGCTGCCGGTCTGCGGCTCGACCCCGCGGCCGGCGGCGCAACCGGACGGGTGGCGGCGGGTGCTGCTCGGTGACGGGTGGCTTGCCGTACCGGCAGCCCTCCTGCTCGACCTGCGGGCCACCGCGCGGGCGGCGACCGCCCGGCGGTGCGCGGACCTGCTCGCGGCGCGCGGCGACGGCGGCGCGCTGGTCGCCCTCGGCGGTTGTGTCGCCACCGCCGGCCCGACACCGCCGGGTGGCTGGCGGGTGCCGCTCGACGGTCTCGTGCTCCAGCTTCCCGGCGGGGCGCTCGCCACCACCCGCGCGGCGGGTCGCGGCCCGGCCGGGCCGATCGTCGACCCCCGTACCGGGCGCCCACCGGCACCGGTGTGGCGACGGGTCACGGTCGCAGCCGCCGACCCGGTGGTCGCGAAGGCGCTGAGCGTCGCCGCGTTCATCCGCGGGGTCGAGGCGACCCGGTGGCTCGCCGGGTTCGGCGTCGCCGCCCGGCTGGTCGCACCGGACGGCACCGAACGTACGGTCGGTGCCGGCCCGCTGACCAGCCCGGCCCGCACGGCGACGACCCGCCCCGGGCCGGCACCGGAACGGGCCGGCACCCGGTCAGCGGCGGCCGAGGACGACCGTCGCCTGCAACTCCTCGTCGCGGGCGACGGCCGGATCGAGTCCTGACCCGGCGAGCACGTCGAGCGCCGCCGCCACCTGGTCACCGCTGGTTTCCAGCAGCAGGTGGCCGCCCGGGGCGAGCCAGTCCCGGGCGTCGGCGGCGACCCGGCGCAGCACGTCGAGCCCGTCGGCGCCACCGTCGAGCGCCACCAGCGGTTCGTGGATCCGCGCCTCCGGCGGCAGCAGGTCGACCGCCGCGCTGGGTACGTACGGCACGTTCGCCACCAGCACGTCCACCCGCTCGCGCAGTTCGGGCGGCAGTGGTGCGTACAGGTCCCCCAGGTGGACGTGGCCGCCGTACGGGGCGAGGTTGCGCCGGGCGCAGCGCACGGCCGCCGGCTCGATGTCGGCGGCGTGCACCGTGGGACGGTCGACCCGGGTGGCGACCGCCAGCCCCAGCGCGCCGGAGCCGCAGGCAACATCGACGATGGTCGCGCCGTGCGGGGCGAGCGCCACGGCCCGGTCGACGAGGAGCGCGGTGCGGCGGCGCGGGACGAAGACCCCCGGGTCGACCAGGACCCGCAGGCCGCAGAAGTCCACCCACCCGACGATGTGTTCGAGGGGCAGCCCGGCGACCCGCCGTTCGACCATCTCGCCGAGTGCGGTCGGGCTGGTCGCCGCCTCGACCAGCAACCGTGCCTCGGCCTCGGCGAAGACACAGCCGGCGGCCCGGAGGCGGTTGACAATGGCGGCCCGGCTCAGTGCCGGGGTGGAGCGGGATGTGGACATGTGTGACCCTTCGGGACGCCTCTGGGCGCTCCCGCGGTTACCGACCCTCGACCTCGGTCAGGGCAGCCATGGCGCCGCGTGGTGGGAGCACCCGCCGATCGTGACGAGAATCGAACCCACCTCCTCGGGCAGTGGCCAACTGAGGCCGGCAACGTTACCCCCCGACCCCGCCCCGAGGTGCCCGGGGGTCGGGACCGGGCCGGCGGGGACGAACGACCGGAGGGCGGTGGTAGATCATGTGGCGAACCGCCGCCCCCACGGAAGGGACCCCCTCATGTTCGTCGACTGGCCGTTGGACCAACTTCGCGACTATCTGCCGACCCGTACCGAGCCGGACGACTTCGACGACTTCTGGGCCGGGACGCTGGCGCAGGCCCGGGCCGCCGGCGGCACCGCGCGGTTCGAGCCGGTCGACGCCGGCCTGGCCACCGTACGGGTCTACGACGTCACCTTTCCCGGTTTCGCCGGGCAGCCCGTACGCGGGTGGTTCCTGCTGCCGCGCGACGCCGCCGGCCCACTCCCGTGCGTGGTGGAGTTTCTCGGGTACGGTCGCGGGCGCGGCCTGCCGCACGAATGGCTGACCTGGAGCTCCGCCGGCTACGCCCACCTGGTGATGGACACCCGGGGGCAGGGCAGCAACGGTTCGATGGTGGGCGCCACCCCGGACCCGGACCCGGCCGGCCTGCCGCAGACCCCGGGCTTCATGACCCGGGGCATCACCGATCCGCAGCACTACTACTACCGACGGGTGTTCACCGACGGGGTCCGGGCGGTCGACGCGGCCCGGTCACACCCGGCGGTCGACCCGGACCGGGTGGTGGTCGCCGGCATCAGCCAGGGCGGGGGCATCGCGATCGCCGTTTCCGGGCTGGTCGACGGGCTGGCTGGGGTGATGCCGGACGTACCGTTCCTCTGCCACCACCGGCGGGCGACCGAGATCACGAACGAGCAGCCGTACGCCGAACTGGTCACCTATCTGAAGACGCACCGGGAGAGCGTGGAGCAGGTTTTCGACACCCTCGGTTACTTCGACGGGGTCAACCTCGCCAGCCGGGCCAGCGCCCCGGCGCTCTTCTCAGTCGCGTTGATGGACGCGATCTGCCCACCGTCGACGGTCTTCGCCGCGTACAACCACTATGCCGGTACGGCGAAGGAGATCGCCGTCTGGCCGTACAACGGGCACGAGGGCGGTGCCGCCTTCCAACAGCGCCGCCAGTTCGACTGGCTGCGTGACCGCCTCGGCGGCGCCGCCACGGCCTGAGTGTGTGGAGGGGCCCCTTGTTATACAGAAAGCGATAACAAGGGGCCCTTCCTTACATCAGTTGGGGTAGACCTCCAGTTCGAAGATCCGGGCGGCGGTGTCGCTGTCGTTGGTCGGGGTGAGCACGTTCAACCGGACGTACCGGGCGGTGACCGGGGTGAACGTGTGTGTGGTGACGTTCGCGGTGTTGCCGCGTACGGTCGCCACCGTGCTCCAGGCGGTGCCGTTCGTACTGACCTGGAGATCGAAGTCGCGGGTGTTCCACGGGTTCCAGTTCGGCAGCCCGCTGATCCACATGTTCACCGTGTTGACGTTGCCGTCGCGGTAGTTGTAGTACTGGTTGGTGTTGGAGTTGCAGACCCGGCCGCCGGTGCCGGTGCCGACCCGTCCGGGTGCTGGGAGAAGGAGTCCATCAGCACCTTGCGCCGGTAGTGCCAGAAGTGGTTGTTCCGGGGCGCCGGGTTGGCGAAGTTCTCCGAGTAGAGCAGGTTCCAGGCCACCTGGGCGTTGGCGTCCGCCGGTGCCGCCGGGTCCGGCGCGGCCAGCGCACCACCGGGTACGAACGAGGTGAACGCGACGATGCCGGCGGTGACCGCGGCGACGGCTCGCCGACGGCCGACACCGCCGTTGGTGTGACGCATGATGGATGACGACCCTTCACTCGACGGGTAAAGAGCGACCTGATCTGTCGGGTGACCGTGGATGACGCGCCGATCGCCATCCGATAATTCGAGTTACTCGAATTATCGAGCAATTTCAATCACCTATCGGAAATGCTCACGCTCGCACCGACTTCAGTCCATGCGACCCGTTGTCGGGCCGACGCACGGGATACCTGAGTGGATCTCCGCACGGGGGCTGGGCCATGATGGGCGCCGGTTGTCCCGACAGGTGAGGAAGTCGACGTGAGCGCAGGAACTGTCGTCCAGACCCCGGACGGAAGCCCGGTCACCCTCGGCGAGATCGGCCAGCGGGTGCTGTTGGTCAACCCCCGGGTACGCGTCTGGGACGTCGCACTCGCCCCGGGCGAGTCCCAGCCCTGGCACCTGCACCACAACCCGTACGTGGTGCTCTGCCTGGAAACCTCGCCGTGCCGGATGGACTGGCTCGACGGCAGCCCGCCCCGGTTCCTCTCCGAGCGGGTCGGCGGCGTGGTGTACCGGCCGGTCTCCCCGGTGCACATGCTCACCAACCACGGGGACGCGCACTACCGCAACCGGATCGTCGAGCTGCTCGACCTCGGCGAGGAGGCGTCCGGCGTACCCGATCCCACTCTCCCGCCCGCCGAGCCCACCACCGACGGCCTCGACCCGGAGCTGGTCTTCGCCGACGACGACGTACGCGTCTGGGGCGTGGAGGTGGCGCCGGGCGCCCGCCACGAGTGGCGGGCCGGCAACCTTCCCGTGGTCGTCGTCGGCCTCACCGACCCGGACCGGGACGGGGTGCACTACCTCGCCCCGGGTGGGCGCCACGTCCTCGCCGCCGACGGTCCGACCCCGCACTCGTTCCGCCTGGTCGAGCTGGCCTACCTCGGCAGCGGGCCGTCCTGAACCCGGCCCGGCGGTAGGGTGGCCGAATGCTCACCCCTCCCGGCGACATCTCCGAGGATGTGCTCGTGGCGGCGCTGCACCGGGCCTGGGGGCTGACCGTCGCCTCGTTGACGTACCGGCCGGTCGGTTGGGGAAGCCACCACTGGGAGGTCGTCGACACCGGGGGCGGGCGATGGTTCCTCTCCCTGGACGAGCTGGAGATCAAACGACACTCCCGAACCGAATCGCTGGACGGGGCGTTCGGGCGGCTACGCGCCGCGCTCGATGCCGCCCGCGCGCTCCGCCAGCAGGGTACGTCGATCGTGGTGGCTCCCGTATCCACCAGTGACAACGAGTCGCTGACCCGGTTGTCCGAGCGGTTCAGTTTGGCGCTCTATCCCCATGTGGACGGAGAGAGCTTCGCGTGGGGCGACTACTCGGCACCGGGACACCGGGCGGCCCTGCTGGATCTCGTCGTCGCGGTGCACGCGGCCCCGGAGGCGGTCCGCGGACACGCCATGGCCGACGACTTCGCCGTACCGCACCGGGACGAACTGGAGGCGGGACTTCGCTCCGGCGACGACGTCGAGGACTGTGGCCCGTACGCCCGGCCCAGCGCGACGTTGGTCGCCGCGCACGCATCGCCGCTGCGCCGGCTCCTCGGGCACTACGACGACCTGGTCGTCGCCGCGCGGGCGCAGCCGTCACGGGCCGTGCTGACCCACGGGGAGCCACATTCGGGCAACAGCATGCTGACCGCCGAGGGCTGGCGACTGATCGACTGGGAAACCGCCCTGCTCGCGCCGCCGGAACGCGACCTGTGGAATCTCGACCCCGGTGACGGCTCGATCCTGCGGGCCTACGCCGAGGCGACGGGCGTGACAGCACTACCCCGGATGCTTGAGTTGTACCGCATCCGTTGGGACATCACGGACCTCGCGGTCGACGTCGACCGCTTCCGCCGCCCGCACAGCGGTAACGCCGACGACAAGCAGTCGTGGGAACTCCTGAACCGCCTGGTCGCTCACCTGAGCACCTGACGCGACGAGCCCGCCCCCTCGGTCATACCGAGGGAGCGGGCTCGTGTCGGTCCTGGCCACGGCTCAGCCGAACCGGTGACGCCGTCAGGGGGCGCAACTCGCGTCACGGCGCTCCAGCGAACTGCACCGGAACAGTGACTGGTTCACCTGCGACGGCGGCTGCCACTTCCGCGACGCCTGCTCGTAGTCGTACGCGAGGGAGAGCAGGGACGCCTCGGTGTAGGCGGTGCCGAGGAAGGACATGCCGACCGGACGGCCGTTCGCCGGGTCGTAGCCGATCGGCACCGCGACCGACGGGTACTGGGCGCGGGCGCCGATCCCCGCCGAGCCGCTGCCGACGAAGACGATCGCGTCCAGGGTCTGCGCCCGCAGCACCGAGTCGATCCGGTCCCGCGCGGCGGCGATGCCGGTGTCCCGGTTGGTCTCGTACGCCGCCTTCGCCACCGGGTCGGTCAGGTCGATCTCGTTCGAGGTGACAAGTTGGGTCTGGCCGAACTTGATGGTCCCCTCGGCCGCGTGTGCCAGGTTGTACCGGACCACATCGTCCAGGGTGTCCATCGGCGCGCTGCGCGGCAACCGGGCCAGGTAGGCGTTCAGGTCCCGCTTGAACTCGTAGTCCAGGATGCCCGGCGGCAGCCCGCCGGTGCTGACGGTGACCGGTACGACGGTGGCGCCCCGCGCCCGGAGCACGTCGAGCGCCTCGTTGAAGACGACCCCCTGGTTGCCGGTCGGGGTGCTGGCGACCCCGATCCGCTTGCCCGCGAGGGCAGTGGTGGACAGCGCCCGGGTGTAGTCGGTGCCGACCACACCACTGCTGGTGGCGGTGATCGGATCCTCCGGGTCGATCCCGGTGAGCGCGGTGAGCAGCGCGGCGGCGTCGTACACCGAACGGGTCATCGGCCCGGCGGTGTCCTGGCTGGCGGCGATCGGGACCACGCCGGTCCGGCTCACCAGGCCGACCGTCGGCTTCACCCCGACCAGCGAGTTCGCCGCCGACGGGCTGAGGATCGACCCGGAGGTCTCGGTGCCGATGGTGACCGAGGCGAGCGCGGCGGCGGCGGCCGATCCCGAGCCGGAGCTGGAGCCGCTCGGGGTCTGGCTCACGTCGTACGGGTTGAGCACCTGCCCGCCGAGTCCGCTGTAACCCGACGGCATCCCGTTGGTGGTGAAGTTGGCGAACTCGGTCAGGTTGGTCTTGCCGAGGATGATCGCGCCGGCCGCGCGCAGCCGGGTGACGAGGAAGGCGTCCTTGCCCGGGTACGATTCGGCGAGGGCGAGCGCACCGGCGGTGGTGGGCAAACCTCTGACGTCGATGTTGTCCTTGACCAGGACCGGAATGCCGTGCATCGGGCCACGGGCACGGCCCTTGCGACGGTCGGCGTCGGCCTGGCGGGCCTGCTCGACGGAGTCCCGGGTCAACACCCGGACCGCGTTCAACCCCGGGCCGTTGCTGTTGAGCGCCCGGATCCGCTCCAGGTACGCCTCCACCAGTTCCTCGGACGTGACCCGCCGGGCGTCGAGTGCCTGCCGCAGTTGCGGGATGCTGGCGCGCTCCAGGTCGATCGGGAACGGCCGGTGCCGGCCGGTCGCCTCCGTCGGCGCCCCGACGGAGGCGACGACGAGCGCTGCCGCGGCGGCGAGTACGGCGGTGAGCAGGACGAGCCGGGACGCGTGTCGCGGCCGGAATAGCGCAACGGTGTGACGCACCTGTACGACCCTTCGATGAGGCCGCGCCCGGTCGAAGGCCGGGCGCGAAGTGGATCCGGACGGTGTCGATCTAGGAAGAGAACACGGTCCCGCTGTTGTGGCCGTGCGACACCGAGATTGCCATCCGGTAAACGATTTCGCTTGCCCGTACCCGGTTCCCGGTCAGTCCACTTCGGACCTGCCATGGGTCCACTAACGAGCAGAAGTCGGCCTGCGCACCATGAACACGTCAACCGGGCCCTCGGTCTCAGGAACGAATCCGTGCCGCTCGTCGTACCGCCCGAGCCGCTCCAGATCCGGCCGGAGCACCACGGCCCGCAACTCGGCCAGCACCTCGACGTCGGCCGCCGAAGCGGGTCGAAGCTCCCAGTCCGCCATGATCGCAGACTACTTCGCCCGGCTCGCCCCGCTCCCGCCCAGGTCAGGGCGGTCAGCGCGCAGCCGGCGTTCGTAGCAGAGCGACAGCTCCGAGCCCACGTAGCTGCCGAACGCCTCGATCGGGTGGTAACCCTCGCGCTGATAGAAGCGCTGGGCGTCCGGCTGGGCGGTGCCCGTCTCCAACCGGAGGGTGCTCCAGCCCCGGTCCGTCGCGGCCGACTCCAACGCCCGGAGCAGGGCCGTCGCCACCCCGGTTCCACGCGCGTCCGGAACGACGTACATCCGCTTGATCTCCGCCGAGTGCCGGGACAGTTCGCGCAGCGCCCCACAGCCGAGCGGCCGGGTGGTGGCGACGACGAGGGCGACGACGAAGACCGCGATGTCGGACTCGGACGGGGGTGTTCCGGGCTCGTGTTCGTCGGTGCCGTAGCGGGCGTCCAGTTCGGCGCGCTGGCGGGCCCGCAGGTCCCGACCTGCCGGGTCGTCCCAGGGCCGGGTCTCGACGCGCCACGGTCGCGTTACCTCGCCGTGAGCGGGTCGGTCCGGACGGTTCACGGCACGACGAGGGTGATGCCGGCGGTGCCGGGCCGGTCCATGGTCGCCAGCGCCTCCGGCGCCTCGTCCAGGGTCAGTGTCCGGGTCACCAGGCGACCGGGGTCCAGCACCCCGCCGGTGATCAGACCGAGCAGCGCCGGGTACGCGTGCGCCGCCATGCCGTGACTGCCGCGTACTTCCAGTTCGCCGGCGATCACCAGGTCCATCGGGAGCGCCGGCGCACCGAGCACCGCCGGCAGAAGGCCGACCTGGACGTGCCGGCCCTGTCGACGCAGACTCCGGATGCCGGCCACGCAGGTGTCGTGGCTGCCCAGCGCGTCCACCGAAAGGTGTGCGCCGCCACCGGTGAGGCCCCGTACCGCCTCGGCCACCCGGGCCGGACCGGTCAGGTTGGCGACGTTCACGGTAGCCGCCGCGCCGCACTCACGGGCCAGGGCGAGCGCCGACTCGGACACGTCGACCGCCACCACCCGGGCCCCGCTCGCGGCGGCGATCATCACAGCGGAGAGACCGACCCCACCGCAGCCGTAGACCGCCACCCACTCGCCGGCCGCCACCCGTCCCTGGCTGACCACGGCCCGGAAGGCGGTGGCGAACCGGCAGCCGAGCGCCGCCGCCACCGGATAGCCGACCTGGTCGGGCAGGGCCACCAGGTTCACCGCCGCGTGGTCGACAACCACGTACTGCGCGAACGACCCCCACTGGGTGAACCCGGGCTGGGTCTGGTGGGCGCAGATCTGCTGCTGTCCGGTGCGGCATTCGGCGCACCGGCCGCAGCCGTAGACAAAGGGTGCGGTCACCCGGTCGCCGACCCGTACGTCGGTCACCTGCGGGCCGACCTCGGCGACGACGCCGGCGAACTCGTGACCGGGCACGTGCGGCAACCGGACGTCCGGGTCGTGCCCCTGCCAGCCGTGCCAGTCACTGCGGCACAGGCCGGTCGCCTCGACCCGGACCACCACCCCGTCGACCGGCGTGCGCGGATCCGGCACCGTACGGATCTCGGGCCGGCTGCCGTACTCCTCGAAAACCACCGCTCGCACGGACGGCATCCTGTCACAGGACCCGGTCGGCCGGCATCCCGTCCGAGTGCGGATCGCTCAGGTCACGGGTGTGACGCTGGCCGGCGGCGTCAGGTCGCGTACGGTGCCGATCGTCGCACCGTCGGCGCCGATCAGCACGATCGCGTAACTGGCGGCAGTCGGCCCGCTCAACGCGTGCGGGACGAGGAACCAACCGCCGGTCACGGTCACCTCGGTCGGTGGCCCACCCCGGCTGATCCGGACCAGTGTGGCCGGCCAGGTGCCCACCGTACCGAAGACGATCTCGCTGTTGCGGTTGACCGTGACCTGGTCGTCGGTACCGCCGCAGCCGCCGAACCCACTGACCCAGCCGCCGTGGTCCTCAAGGTCGAGGTAGTAGCAGCGGGCTCTGAGGTGCCCACTCGCCACCGGGTCGGTCACCCAGAGGCTGATCCTGGTGCCGTTGGCGAGTTGGTCGCTTCCGGCGAGCAGGTGCTGGGTCGGCGCCGCCGACACCCCCTCCTTCTCCCGTACGCCGTCCGCGTACCGCTGGAACGCCTGGTCGACCCGGGTCTCCCGGTCCGGGGCGGGCTCCTCCCGCCCGCCACATCCGACCAGTCCCACCGCCGCGACCAGCAGCGCGGCCCCTGCTAATCGGGCCCGTCCGGCCACCCCGTGACTCGTCACGCCACACGCCTCCCCCGTTGTACGTCCGCCCAGCATGCCCGCAGGAGGCAACCGGACGCACGCCGCGGAGACCGACGGACTCGGAATCAAACGGCTCATGGTCGATCGAGGGCCGTGTCAGGGCGACAGCGGCGGCCCGCTGCTGGTGTGGATCGGGTTCGGATCGGAAACGGCCGGTAGGCCCGGATCGTCGCACTCCTGCGCTGGCCCCTCCGCCCCGGTGCTACCGGTCCGGAATCCAGCGGTACAGGACGGCGACCGCCGCCGCGCCCACCCCGGCCATGGTGAGCACGGCGGCGGCCAACGGTCCGACGGTCAGGACGGCGGCGATCAGCAGCGGGCCGGCACCCGTGCCGAGGTCGGCGCAGAGGCGCCAGGCACCGAGGAACTGCGCCCGCCCCGACACCGGTGAGACGTCCGCCCCCAGAGTCATCACGAGCCCGCTGCTCATGCCGTTGCCCAGCCCCATCAGCATCGCCACCCCGGCCAGCCCGACCACCGTCGTGGCCAGCGGCAGCAAGGCGTGCGCCAGCCCGAGCAGGAACATCGACGGAACAGCGACCACCCGCCGGCCCCACCGGTCCATCACCTTGCCGGACGGGTAGAAGAGCAGCATGTCGACCGCGCCGGAGAGACCGAAGATGAGGCTGAGCGTGGCGGGGTGGAGGTCGAGGTGCGCGCCCCAGAGCGGGACGACCGTCTGCCGTGCTGCGCGCAGCGCCCCGACCAGCAGGACACCGAGGCCGAGGGTCCGTAGCACGGCGAGGTTGTCCCGGATCACCGCGAGCGTGCCGACCCTGGCCGGCATGGTTCCCGTACCCGCCGTCCGGTCGACCGGCAGGCCGGGCAGGAGCACCAGTACCGTCGCCGCCACGGCGGCGGCGACCGCGTGGACCCAGTAGCCGCCGTCGGTGCCGAGCACGGTCATCGCCGCCGCCCCGACGAACGGGCCGACAAACGCCCCGATCCGGCTCGCCCCACCGAGGGTGGAGAGGGCGCGGGCACGCAACGCGTACGGCACCACCTCGGTGACGTACGTCTGGCGGGCCACGCCCCAGACCGCGCCGACCAGCCCGACCGCGCCCACCGCGAAGCCGAGCATCCAGACCGAGGTGGCGAAGACACAGCCGAGCAGCGCGGGCACCACGAGCGCGCTGGACCAGACCATCGCGGGCCGCTCGCCGATCCGGGCGATCAGGGCGCCCGCTGGTACGGCTCCGACGATCTGCCCGACCCCGATGAGGCCGACCAGCACACTGGCGGTGCCGGCCGAGGCGCCGAGGGCGGTCCCGGAGAGCACGACCACCGGAGCGACCGCTCCCTGCCCGAGGCTGTAGATGGCGCTCGGCAAGTAGACCGTCGGCCCGAGGGAGCGGATCGTCACCGCCACGGTTCCGCCGGTCGGGCCGGCTTCCGAGCCGAAATGATCATGCACCGGATCAACCTATCCGGCGCCGACGCCGGACCAGTCACCAGGGCTGTGAACAGGCGCGACGACCCGGGAAGACAGGCCCGGACCACAGTCGCCGATCGATCGAGCGGTCCGTGGGAGCGGCTGCGGCGGGTTATATTCGGCGCACCCAAGGAATTGATCAACCTCCTTCTGGTTACCGCTCGTCGTCCATCCACCGCCCGCCCATCGCCGGCCCATCGCCGGCCCGTCGCCGCCCGTCGTCGGCCCAAGCCGCCCCGTCGCCCACCCATCGCCGCCCCGTCGCCGACACCCCGCCAGGAGGCCGAGATGCCCGCACCGGTTCCACCGTTCACCCGCGAGACCGCGATCCAGAAGATCCGCATGGCCGAAGACGGGTGGAACTCCCGCGATCCGCAGCGGGTGGCGCAGGCATACACGCCGGACTCCCGTTGGCGTAACCGGGCCGAGTTTCTCCAGGGACGTGAGGAGATCGTCGCGTTCCTCACCCGGAAGTGGGCGAAGGAAATCGAGTACCGCCTGATCAAGGAGCTGTGGGCGTACGACGGCAACCACATCGCCGTCCGCTTCGCGTACGAGTCGCGGGACGACTCCGGGAACTGGTTCCGCTCGTACGGCAACGAGAACTGGGAGTTCGACGACGAGGGGCTGATGCGAGTCCGGCTGGCCAGCATCAACGACGTACCGATCAAGGAGTCCGAACGGAAGTACCACTGGCCGCTCGGTCGCCGCCCCGATGATCACCCGGGACTGAGCGATCTGGGGCTGTAGGGCTCAACGGGTACGCGCCTCGCCCGGTGGCCGCCACGGCCACGGTACGTCCTGGAACGCCGCCCGTACCAGCAGATCCTCAAGATCGCGCAGCAGTGCCACGGCCCGGTCCGGCGGCAGGAAACAGGTGTCCAGGGTGAGGACCAGCCCCACCGCACCGGGTGCGTCCACCAGTTGCAGCCGGCAGCGCCAGACGAACCTGGTGGTTGGTTCGGACCAGACCATCGTGCTGCGCGTCCGGGCGTCCTCCAGTGCCCACCGATCCAGGTCCGGCCCACCGCCGACCGGATCCCGAGGCAGCCGGATGTCGTTGACGAGGCAGTACGGACCGAGCATCGTGAGGTAGTCGAACCCGAGGTCGGCGAAGGCCCGCCGGATGGCCGGCGGGTCGTAGTAGGCGTGCCGGTACCCCTCCATCGCGGCCTGCCCGACCCGGGGCAGCAGCTGGGCGAAGCTGGGCCGGTCGGCGAGGTCAACGACGATGAGTCCGAGCTGGTTGAGCTTCGCGATCGCGTCGCCGTATCCGGGCTGGAACCGGTTGTTCGCCATGCTGACCAGGCCGCAACGGTCCGGTCCGCGCCGGACCTCCGCGTCGCCGGAACCGGTCTCGGTGCGGGTGCCGGAACAGGTGCGGGCGCCGGAGTCGGAGTCGGCGGTCAGCGCGGCCGAGTCGGAGTCGGCGGTCAGCGCGGCGGTGGCCGCGAGCAGGACGGTGGAGGTGCTCACCCGGTGCCGCGCCGCGATCATGCGGGTGGCCAGTTCGACCGCCTCGGAGACCAGCGTCAGCCGCCGGTAGCGGGGCGGATGCGCCGGGCCACCGCGAGCGAATCCACCTGCGGGCAGGCACGGGAACTCCCTGGTCCAGTAGGCGATCGCCCGAGCGGAGCGACGTCGCTGCGCCTGGGCCTCCCGCTGGGCGACGTCGATCGTCTGCAGGCCCGGCGGGTCGGCCACGGTTCCGCGTACGAGTAGCAGCCGCAGATCCCGCAGCACGGTCTCGGTGGAATGAAAGTCCACTGTGGCGTGACTGAAGACGAGGACGATCCGTCGTACCCGGCCGGCGACGAGCACCAGCGCCACCCGCAGGGGCCACTCCTCGGCGTGGTCGAACGGTGCGTCGCCGAGTCGCTCCCCCGTCCTCCGGGCGAGCCCCGCGCCGTCGTCGTCCGGGAGACCGTCCTCCGTACCGCCGCAGGCCGCCTCGATCACGAGCAGGGGTAACCGTCCCGCGTCGGCCGCCACCTGACGCAGTTCGTCCCCGACCGGGCGGACCCGGGTCCGCAGCGACTCGTGCCGGCTGACCAGGGCGCCGATCGCGTTGGCGACCGCTGGCACGTCGGCCGGGCAACGCCCCGGTACGGCAACCGTTCGGCACAGGTTGAGCCAACTGTTTCGCGACCGGAAGTCGTCCAGGGTCCACCACATCGCCCGCTGTCCCCAGGTCAGCGGGGCGGTCACCGCCCGGTCGCCACGAAACTCGGCGTGCGCCCAGCGTCGCGCGGTGGTCCCGTCCGGCATCACCACCCGTGCCATGCACCCTCCCAGGACGTCTCGGTAACCAGCGATTCTCGGTCCCGATCGCGATGCCGGCAACGCCCCCGGCGTGTTAACAAGGGGCCCTTGTACTACCGAAAACGATAAGAAGGGGCCCTTCCTTACAACGAGGGGGAAAGCGGTTTCCTGGGGCTAGAGGTCCTATGTGGAGGGTATCCGTGATTCGGCTCCAATCCGCTGCCCCGTTCGGCCGATCCCCGCCGGCGAGCGCAACGGGCACACTGCGAATCGGAACGCCACGCTAACACTGAGCGACGGAACAGTGAGCTGACCGACCGACAGACCGACGATGCGGCCGATGCACGGGGTGGGCCCGCCGTCTCGGCGAATTGAGGCAGACCACGTGACCGAGGTCGAGCTACCCGCACGACCGGCCGCCCCCCGGCCGCCGACGATTCCCTGCCAGCCCGACGGACGCGCCCCGCTCTCCTTCGGCCAGGAACGGCTCTGGTTCATGGAGCAGTTCGCCCCCGGCACCGCCGCGTACGTCATCCCGGCAACCCTGCGACTGCGTGGTCCACTCGATCCCGAACTACTCGGCCGTGCCCTCGACGCGGTCGCCGCGCGCCACGACAGCCTCCGGATGCGCTTCACCCAGGACGGCGACGGCCTGCCCGCCGTCGACCTGGTCGGATCGGTCACCGTCGCGCTCGTCACCAGCCAGGCGCACAGCACCGAGCGCGCACGGGAAATGGTCGCCGAGGCCGCCCGCCAGCCGTTCGACCTCGCCACCGCGCCGCTGCTGCGGGCGCTGCTCATCCGGCTCGACGAGACCGACCACGTACTCCACCTCGCGGCCCACCACATCGTCACCGACGGCTGGTCGTTCGACCTGCTCCTGGGCGAACTGGCCACCCAGTACGCCGGGTACCTCGACGGCCGCCCCGAGCCCCCGGCACCAGCCGTCCGGTACGGCGACTACGCGGCCTGGCAACGGGAACGGGTCGACGGCCCGGCCGTACGCGGCCAGCTCGACTACTGGCGCGGCGCGCTGGCGGACGTACCGCCGCTGGAACTTCCCACCGACCGGCCGCGACCGGCCGAACAGGGGCACGAGGGCGCGACCCACCGCTTCACGCTCGACGCCGAACTCACCGACGAGCTGCGGCGGTTGGGCCGGCGCCACCGTGCGACGCTCTACATGACGTTGCTCGCCGGACTGCAGGCACTGCTGTTCCGCCAGTCCGGCCAGCGCGACTTCGCGGTCGGCTCGCCGGTCGCCGGTCGGGTGGTGCCCGAACTGGAGCACCTGATCGGCCTGTTCATCAACACGCTCGCGCTCCGGGCCGACCTGAGCCTCGACACCACCGCAAAAATCGGAGCCGGTGGCGGCACCGTCAGCACGGCTGCCACCGGCAGCATCGACGGTACGGCCGGCACGGGCGGCGCGGCCGAGCCGAGCTTCGCGACGCTGCTCGGACGGACCCGGGGGACCGTGATCAGGGCCCTCGCCCGCCAGGAGGTCCCGTTCGAACGGCTGGTGCAGGAGTTGCACGTGCCCCGCGACGTCAGCCGCGCACCGGTCTTCCAGGTGATGTTCGCGCTGCAGAACTACGCCCGGGGCGCGAACCGGTGGCCGGCCGGGCTGGTCGCGGAGAGCTTCGGCACGGGCATCTCCAGCGCCCGGTACGACCTGGCCGTCTATCTTTCCGAAGCCGATGACGGGTTGCGCGGCAGCGTGCTCTACAACACCGAACTGTTCGACCCGCCGACGATGATCCGCTTCACCGACCACTACCGCAACCTGTTGCGCGCGGCGGTGACCCGGCCTGACCTGCCCCTGGTCGACCTCGACCTGCTCGACCCGGCCGAACGGGACCGGGTGCTCTCCCTCGGCACTCCGGCACCGGCCCGGCGAACGGTGGACGGCGCGGCGGTGACTACCGGCGCCAGAAATCTCGCCGACCTGGTCACGCCGTACGTGGCCAGCACCCCCACGACGGCGGCCGTGGTCTGCGGCGGCGACTCGGTCACGTACCGGGAACTGGACCGCAGGGCGAACCGGATCGCCGGATTCCTGCGCGGGCGGGGCGTCGGGCCGGAGTCGCTGGTCGGCGTCTGCCTGGAACAGTCGGTCGAACTCGCGGTGACCCTGCTCGGCGTGCTCCGGGCCGGTGGCGCGTACGTGCCGCTCGACCCCGAGCAACCACCGGCACGGCTCGCCGGCATGCTCGCCGACGCCGGGCCGGCGATCGTCCTCACCGACTCCACGCTCCGCGCCCTACTCGCGCCGCTGACCGACGCCCCGCTGGTCTGCCTGGACCTGGTACGTGACGAGATAGCGGCCGAACCGGTAACCGCGCCACCACACGGGGCGTCCCCGGACAACCTCGCGTACGTCATCTACACCTCCGGCTCCACCGGCACCCCGAAGGGGGTGGCCGTCGCCCACCGGCAGGTGCTGCGCTACCTCGACGGCATCGCCGACCGCCTGGAGGTGGCACCCGCCGGCCGGTACGCGCTGCTCCAGTCGATGTCGTTCGACTTCAGCGTCACCGTGTTCTACCTGGCCCTGGCGACCGGCGGCACGGTCCACCTGGTGCCCCGCCGCTGCACCGGCGCCGAACTCGCCGACGAGCTGCGCCGACACCGGATCGACTACCTGAAGATGACCCCGTCGCACCTGGCCGCGCTCGCCGCCGACGTCCCGCTGGGTGCGCTCCTCCCCCACCGGGCGCTGCTGCTCGGCGGGGAGGCGGCCGAGCCCGGCTGGGCGGCCGGGTTGGCGGACGGGGACGCCTGGGTGGTGAACCACTACGGTCCGACCGAGGCGACCGTCGGCGTGACCACGTACCGGATCCGGGCGACCGGGACCGGGCCGGGACCGGTACCGATCGGCGCGCCACTGCCGTACGCCCGGGTCCATCTGCTGGACCACCGGCTGCGCCCGGTGCCGGTCGGCACCGTCGGGGAGATCTACCTCGGTGGGGACCGGCTGGCGCGCGGCTACCTGAACCAACCGGGGCAGACCGCCGGGCGGTTCGTCGCCGACCCGTTCGGGGCACCCGGTGACCGGCTGTACCGCACCGGTGATCTCGGCCGGTGGCGTGGCGACGGTGAGTTGGTCTTCCTCGGCCGCCACGACCACCAGGTCAAACTCCGCGGCTACCGAGTGGAGTTGGGCGAGGTCGAGGCGGCGTTACGGGAGCGGGACGGCGTCGTCCAGGCAGCCGTGCTGCTCCGCGACGACCGGCTGGTCGCCTATCTCGAACGGCGTCCCGGCGCGGTGGCGACCGAACCCGCCGCGCTGCGCCGCGCCCTCGCTGATCGGCTGCCCGAGTACATGATCCCCAGCCGCTATGTCTGGCTCGACCGGCTGCCGTTGCAGGAGCATGGCAAGGTCGACCGCCGGGCACTGCCCGCGCCGGGTGACGACCGACCCACGGGTACGCGGGCAGCGCCCGACGGCCCGGTCGAGACCGTCATCGCGGCGGTCTGGCAGGCGGTGCTCGGGATCGACCAGCTCGGCGTCACCGACGACTTCTTTGACCTCGGTGGACACTCGTTGCTCGCCACGCAGGTGGTGGCCCGGCTCCGACGCGAACTGCCGGAGACCGTCGACGGACCGGTACACCCGGTCACCGTGATGGACCTGTTCAAGCACCGGACCGTACGCGAGCTGGCCGAACTCGCCACCGGTGACGGCGGCCGGGGCAGCGGTCTGCTGCACGAGCTGACCCCACCGGTGCCGGTCACCGCCGCACGGGTCCGTTCACTGGTCTGCGTGCCGTACGGCGGTGGCAGCGCGGTGGTCTACCAGCCCCTGGCCGACGCGCTTCCCGTCGGGCACCGCCTCTACGCGGTGGCCGTACCCGGGCACGACATCGGTCTCGCCGACGACCCCCGGCCGATCCCGGAGGTGGCCCGCGAGGTCGCCGACGAGATCCTGGCGACGGTCGACGGCCCGCTCGCGCTGTACGGCCACTGTGGTCCCGGTGGTGCGCTCGCGGTCGAGATCGCCCGCCTACTGGAAGCCGCCGGCCGTGACCTGGACGCCCTCTACCTGGGTGGGGTGTTCCCGTTCGCCCGGCCGGTCGGCGGGGTGCTCGGACCGCTGCTGCGGCTGCGGCTGGCCGAGCGGATCCGCAGCGACCGGATCTACCGCACCTGGCTCCAGGCTCAGGGCGCCGACCTGGGTGCGCTCGACCCGGAGCAGGCCGCCTTCCTGATCCGCGCGATGCGGCACGACGCCCGGGTCTCCGAGGACTACTTCACCGCCCTGGTGCACCAGCGGGTGGCGCCGCTGCGTACGCCGATCGTCTGCGTGGTCGGCGACCGTGACCGGGGCACCGAGTACGCCGAGGAGCGGTTCCGGGAGTGGCACTTCCTTTCCGACCGGACCGCGCTGGCGGTGATCGACGAGGGCGGTCACTACTTCCTGAAGTACCGGGCAGCGGAGCTGGCCGAGATCGTCACCACGGTCGACCGCCGGCTGGCGGCGTCGGACCACACGCTGGCGGCGGCGGACGAGGCACCCGGCCCGGCGGGGTCGGATCCGGGCTGGCGGCTGGCGGAGGTGTCGGGGCGTACCGCGCCGGACAGGTCCACCACGGACGGGGCGTCCGACGACGCCGCCCCGGGGCAGGCGCGGGCCGGTGCGCCGCTCCCGGGGTTCGCCGGCGGCGGCACCGCGCGCACTCCCGAGCCGAGCATCCGGCGGTTCGCGCTGGTCGCGGTCGGTCAGATCGTGACCATGACCGGCACCGCGCTGACCAACTTCGCGCTGCCACTCTGGATCTACCTGGAGACCGGTTCGCTCGCCCGGTTCGCCCTCTTCGCCGTCCTCGGTCTGGTGCCGGGGCTGCTCGTGGCGCCGCTCGCCGGTGCACTGATCGACCGGACCAGCCGACGCCGGATCATCCTGCTCGCCTGTTGCGCCGCCGGTGGCGCCAAACTGGTCGTCGCCGCCGCGCTCCTCGCCGGACTGGCCCAGGTGTGGCACTTCTACCTGCTGGTCTCCTGGCTCTCGGTGGCGTTGGCGTTCCAACGGCTGGCCTTCGTCTCGGCCGTGCCACAACTGGTGCCGAAACGCTATCTCGGTCACGCGAACGGGGTGACCCAGACCGCGTCCGGTCTGACCCAGTTCATGGTGCCGTTGATCGCGGTGGCGCTGCTGGAGGCGGTCGACCTGCACGGAATCCTCGTCATCGACGTGGTGCTGTACGGGCTGGCGATCGTCGTGCTGCTCGTCATCCGGTTCCCCGCCACGATGGCGCTACGGCGGCGGGAGAGCATCGGCGACGAGATCACCGGCGGGCTGCTCTACTCGTGGCGACGACGCGAGTTCCGGGCCATGCTGGTGTTCTTCGCCCTGCTCAACCTCTTCCTCTTTCCCGCTCTGTTCCTGCTCTCCCCGCTGGTGCTCGGATTCGCCGACCTCGCCGAGGTGGCCCGGATCGCCCTGGTCGGAGGGCTCGGCGGGGCCGCCGGTGGACTGGTCATGCTGGTCTGGGGCGGTCCTCGGCACCACCGGATGCGCACCGTCCTGATCGGCACCGTGCTGCTCGGCGTGGCCTGTGTGGTCACCGGCCTGCGGCCCGACCTGACGGTGATCGCCGCCGGGGCGTTCGGCATGTACCTCGCGCTCGGCGTCGTCAACGGCGTGTACGCCACGGTGGTGCAGACCAAGGTGCCGCAACTGTTCCACGGGCGGGTCTTCGCACTCAACCAGATGGTGGCCTGGTCCACCCTGCCGCTGGGCTGGGGCGTGATCGCACCACTCGCGTCCGGATGGGCGGAGCCGCTGCTCCAACCCGGTGGGGCGCTGGCACCGACGGTGGGCGCGGTGATCGGGGTGGGACCGGGCCGCGGTATCGGCCTGCTCTACGTCGCCTTCGGGCTGTGCATCGCGGTGACCGCGGTGGTGTCGCTGCGTACCCGGGTGCTGGCGCGCTTCGACGACGAGGTGCCCGACGCGCCGCCGGACGACGTACTCGGCATCGAGGCCCGGCAGGCCAGGGCTGCCCAGGCCGGGACCGGGCCGACGGACCGGTCGGGGCGGGAAACGGCCGGTGTCGGAACCGGCGCGCGGCGCACGGACGGGAGCTGAGGTGGCCGGCGGGACGGGAGCTGAGGTGGCCGGCGGGACGGGAGCTGAGGTGGCCGGCGGGACGGGAGTCGCTGCCGGCGGCCGGGGCGGGCGGGGAGCCGTCGCGCGGACCGTACCGGAGCTGCTGGGCTGGCGGGCGGCGGCCCACCCGGACCGGGTGGCGATCGAGGTGCACCGGGTCGCGTCGCTGACCTTCGCCGAGTGGGAGGCGGGTGCGACGGCGCTGGCCGCCGCGCTGCACGCGCGCGGCCTGCGTGCCGGCGAACGGGTCGGACTGCTCTTCGGCGCCGCCGGCTGGGTCGACTTCGCGGTCGCGTACTGCGGGGTGCAGCGGGCGGGCGGGGTGGCCGTGCCGCTCTCCGACCGGCTCGCCACCACCCAGGTACGGCAGGCGCTGGCGCACTGTGCGGCCACGATGTTGGTCCACGGCACCGAGGCCGGTACCGGACCGGCGCCGGGCTGGCCCGTACCGGCGGCAACCGTGACCGACCTCGTCGCCGCCGGTGGCGGATCGGCCGGCACCGCTCCGCGCGCCGTGGTCCGTCCCGAGGATCTGGCCCAGATCCTCTACACCTCCGGCACGACCGGTCGACCCAAGGGCGTCGGCGCGACCCACGCGAACCTGACCGCCGGGGCGCCCACGCACCCACGCCGGCTGGCGCTGGGCCACTCGGAGCGCTTCCTGCACGCGTTCGCGATCGGCACCAACGCCGCCCAGACAATGCTCTTCAACGCGCTCACCGCCCGCCCCACCGCACTGACCCTGCCGCAGTTCACCCCGGCCCGGTTCGCCCGCCTGATCGAGGCGCACGGCACCGGCACGGTCTTCGTGGTGCCGTCGATGGCGATCGAACTGCTGAACTCCGGCGCGCTGCGCGGTCGGGACCTGTCCCGGGTGCAGTTGATCGGGTCGACGGCCGCCCCGCTGGCACCCGCTGTCGCCGCCCGGCTCGCCGCCACCTTCCCGAACGCGGCGATCGTCAACTACTACACGTCGACCGAGGCGGCGCCCGCTCAGACCACGATGCTCTTCGACCCGGCCCGCCCCGACGCCGTCGGCCGGGCCACCTCCGGCGCCCTGATGATCGCCGACGACCAGGGGCGGGCGCTGCCCGACGGCGCCACCGGGCAGGTCTGGCTGCGCTGCCGCCACCCGCGCGCCTACTACCGGGACGAGCCGGCCAGCCAGTCCACCTTCCACGGCGAATGGGTACGGATGGGTGACGTCGGTCGAATGGACGCCGAGGGCTACCTCTACCTCGCCGACCGGCACGAGGACGTGGTCAAGTCCGGGGCTTTCAAGATATCCACACTGGAGATCGAGGCGGCCCTCTACGAACACCCCCGAATCGCCGAGACGGCCGTCGTCGGAGTGCCCCACCCGGTGCTCGGCAGCACCGTCGCCGCGGTGGTCGTGCCGCACCCGGACACCCCGGAGGCAGAACTCGCGCTGCCCGCGCTGCGGTCCTTCCTCACCGGCCGGCTCGCCGACTACCAACTCCCGACCCGGGTGCTGGTGGTCGACCAACTGCCCCGCAACGAGGCCGGCAAGGTCCTGAAACGTCAACTGGTCAGCCAACTCGCGCACACCCAGCTTCCGGAGGGCCCGTGAAGAACACCGCGACGACGTACGCCCAACACGCCGTCTGGTTCACCGAGCAGGCCGGCGTCGCGGGCGGCACGTACCAACTGGCGCTCGGGATCCGGTTCGGCGCCGATCTCGACCGGTCCGCCCTGGCCGAGGCGTGCACGGCCGTGATCGACCGGCACGAGGTGCTGAGTACGGCGGTGGAGCCCGACCCGGACGGCGTCCCCGCCCTGGTTCCCGCTACCGAGAAGATCTCGCTGCTGCACGCGGAACTGACCGACGAACGGCTTCGTACGGAGCTGACCCGACCGTTCGACCTGCGCCGGGGGCCGCTGGCCCGGTTCACCCTGCTGACCGCGCCGACCCGGGGCCTGCTCCTGGTCACCGCACACCACCTGGTCTTCGACGGCATGTCCAAGGACGTACTCCTCGCCGACCTGGCGACCGCGTACGAGGCGGCGGTGGCCGGACGGCCGGTCGACCTGGGGCCGGCCGCCGACTCGTACGCCGGGGACGCGGCGGCCGAGCAGGAGCGGGTCACCGCCGAACTGGAGCCGGCCCGGCGGTTCTGGGGCGCCCGCTGGTCACCGCCGGGCGGGGTGGTCCTGCCCGGCCTGATCCGGGTGCCGACCTCGGCCGAGCCCGGGCAGAGCAGGGAGTTCACGCTCGCTCCCGCACTCGTGCACGGCCTCGACCGGGTCACCCGGGAGATCGGCGTGACCCGCTTCGAACTGCTGCTCGCCGTGGTGCACACCCTGCTCGCCCGCTACGGCAACCAGGATGTGCCGGTGGGCGTGGGCATGTCCACCCGTACCGCCCGCAGTGCCGACCGGGTCGGCCTCTTCGTCAACGAACTGCCGATCTACCCACCGGCCCCGTCGACGTACCCGCCGGACCCGTCCGGCTCCTTCCGTGACTACGCACGCGCGGTCCGGGCCGGCCTGCGGGAGGCGTACCGGTTCCGGCACGTACCGCTCGCTCGGGCGGTGAGCGGGCTGCGTCCGGCGCCCGCGCTGACCCCGGTCTCGGTCGGCTACCGTCGCCGGGCTGCCGCGCCGGAGTTCGCCGGTGCGACCACCGAGGTCGTCTGGAGCCTGTTCAACGGGACCGCCCGCAACGCGCTGCACGTGCAGGTCGTCGACGGTCCGGACGCGGTCACCGTGAGCCTGCAACACAGCCCCGCCGCGATCGACGGCGCGGCGGTGGACCGGATCGGCGCGCACCTGCGCACGGTGCTGGCGGCGGTGGTCGACGACCCCGACCATCCGATGGTGACGCTGCCGCTGCTGCCGCCGGACGAGTGGGCCGAGCTGGTCGACGGCGGGAACGCCACCGCCCGCGACTATCCCGTCGGGGCCACCGTTCCCGACCTCTTCGCCGCCCGGGTACGCCGTCGCCCGGAGGCGGTCGCCGTCGTCGACACCGACCGGCGGCTGACGTACGCGGAGCTGGACGCGGTGAGCGGACGGCTCGCGGGGCGGCTGCGCGAGCGGGGCGTCGGAGCGGGTTCGCTCGTCGCGATCGCCCTGGACCGGTCCTGGCAGGCGGTCGCGGCGCTGCTGGCCGTGCTGCGGCTCGGCGCCGCGTACGTGCCGGTCGACCCCGCCTATCCGCCCTCGCGGCAGGCGATGCTGCTCGACGACGCCGATCCCGCGTTGGTCGTCACGACCGCGGCGGTCGCCGCCCGACTCGACCCACGGGCTCCGGTGTTCGTCGTGGACGACCTGGACGCCGGCACCGAACCGGACGACCAGGTCGCGGGGCAGGCGGCGCCGGTCGGCCCCGACGATCTCGCCTACGTGATCTACACCTCCGGCTCGACCGGCCGACCGAAGGGCGTCATGGTGCGCCACGGCGCGCTGGCGAACCTGCTGTTCGGCCTCGGCGACCTGCTCGCCGCCGGGCCGGCGCACCGGTGGCTCGGGCTGACCTCGCTCTCCTTCGACATCTCCGGGCTCGAAGTCTTCCTGCCGCTGGTCACCGGCGGCCGTCTGGTGGTCGCCTCCGGCACCCACGCGGCCGATGGGCCGGCGGTGTGCCGGCTGGTCCGGGAGCAGCGGGTCACCCATGTCCAGGCAACTCCGTCAGGCTGGCGGATCCTGCTCGACGCGGGCTTCGGCGAGCCGGATACCGGCGGGCCGGATACCGGCGGGCCGGAAAGCGGCGAGCCGGAAAGCGGCGAGCCGGAAAGCGGCGGGCCAGACGCCAGCGAGCCGGAAGGCGGCGGGATCGTGGCGCTCGCCGGGGGCGAGGCGCTGCCGCTGCCGTTGGCCCGGGAACTGCGGTCCCGGGTGGCCCGCCTGGTCAACGCGTACGGGCCGACCGAGGCGACCATCTGGGCGACCGCCGCCGACCTGCCCGAAGGGGCGCAACAGGTGACGATCGGACGGCCGTTGCCGAACACGCGCGCGTACGTGCTGGATGACCGGATGCGACCGGTGCCGGTGGGCGTGCCGGGCGAGCTGTACCTCGGTGGTCGGGGGGTGGCCGCCGGCTACCTGCGCCAGCCGGAGCTGACGGAGGAACGGTTCGTACCCGATCCGTTCGTGCCCGCCGCGTCGGGCGGGACGGCGGGACGGCTCTACCGCACCGGGGACCTGGTCCGGCGGTTGCCCGACGGCCGGCTCGACTTCATCGGCCGGACCGACCAGCAGGTCAAGATCCGGGGGCACCGGGTGGAGATCGGCGAGATCGAGGCCGAGTTGACGGCACATCCGGCCGTGGTCGCCGCAGCGGTCGTGTTGCGCGGTGACGCGACCGAGGCCACGTTGATCGGGTACGTCGTACCGGCCGGCCCAGCACCTGAGCCCGGCGCGCTCCGTACCCATCTGGCACGGAGTCTGCCCGCCGTGATGCTGCCGAACACCTGGGTCTTCCTGGACCGGCTGCCACTCACCCCGAACGGCAAACTGGACCGGGCGGCCCTGCCCGACCCACCACCGGACCGGGCGCTCGTCCCCGGCCCGCCGACGACGCCCGTCGCCGAGGACGACGAGGTGGTGCGACGGATCCGGTCGATCTGGCAGGACGTGCTCCAGATCAGCGACATCGGTCTGGACGAGGACCTCTTCGACCTCGGCGGTCACTCGCTCACCATCACCCGGATCAGCGGCCGGATCCACCAGCACCTGGGGGTGGAGGTGCCGCTGGAGGTCTTCTTCGACACCCCGACGATCGCGGAGATCGCGGAGTTCGTACGAGATTCGGGAGGTGGGCGATGAACGCCGACGACGACCTGCGGCGACGGCTGGCCGAACTGGTGCACGAGGTCACCGACGGGGCGGTCGCGGCGGACGACGCGCTGGAGGCCACCGCCTCGCTGGTCGCCCTCGGCGTGGACTCACTGGGGCTACTCCGGCTGATCGACGCGATCGAGACCGAGTACGACGTCGAACTCGACATCGCCGCCGGTGGCCACGCCCTGACCACTGTCGACGACCTCGCCGCCCAGCTCACCGCCCACCTCCCGGCGACGCCCTAGTGGTTTCCGTTCACCGCCGTCCCCGCCGCGTTGTCAGCCGGCTGCTCCTGGCTACTCGGCCCGCAGGTCCCGGTGAGCTGCCGCCAGACGCGGCACATGCTGTCGGCCACCCCGGTCCAGCTGAACTCGGTGGTGGCCCGGGAGACGCCCTGACTGGCCAGGCGGCGGGCGAAGTCGGGGTTGTCCCGCAGCCGAGCCAACCGGTCCACCAGGGCCAGTACGTCACCGGCCGGGTAGGTCAGGCCCGCCGTGCCAAGCACGTACGGAATCTCGCCCACGTCGCTGCCGACGACCGGCACCCCGCAGGCCATCGCCTCCACCAGTACCCGGCCGAACTGCTCCCGCAGCGGAATGCCGATCCACCGGACCAGGTTGCGCTGGATCACCTCGATCGAGGGCAGGACCAGCACGTCCATCCGGGCGAGCAACTTCGGCAGGTCACCGTGGTCGGTCCAGCCGTGCAGACGCACCCGTCCCGGGCGGTTCGCGGCGAGGCGTTCGATCTCGGGGGCGAGACTGCCGCCGCCCACCGCCAGCAGGTCGCAGTCGAGCAGCTCGACCGCCCGGAGCAGGTCGTGTACGCCCTTGTGCGGTTCGAGCCGGCCGACGAAGCCCACGGTGAATCGGCCGCCCTGCGGTCGGGACACAGGCCGGGGCCGGAACAGCGTGGTGTCCACACCGAGCGGGACGATGGTCGCCGCCCCCTGGTAGCCCTTGGCGCGCAGCACGCCGAGCGCGGCGGGGGTGATCGGGAAGGCGTGGTCGACAGTGTCGTACGCCTGCCGTTCCAGTCGCGGGAACGGGACCGGGAAACGCATCACGATGTTCTGGGCGGCGTGAAGCGTGATCGGCGTGGCGGGCCAGTACCGCTGCCGCATCCGGATCGCCTGCCAGGTGGTCAGGTAGGCGGCCTCGCCGATGACGTGTACGACGTCGGGGCGTTGGCCCCCGAGCAGGCGACCGGTGCCGGGCCGGAACAGCACCGAGGCCATGTGCCCGGTGCGGTCCTCGCCGAGCAGGTGCGGCACCAGGTGGTAGCGGAGGTTCGGCCGTTGCCGGGCCAGCCGGTCCAGGGCCCGGTGGGTGGGTGCGGAGACGTCGGCGGCGAGCACCGTGAGTGCCACGTCGGGCCGGTCGCAGAGTGCCGCGAACAGCTCGGTCCAGTGTTCGGTACGTTTGCCCCCCGCCGTGATCAGGACGTGCATGGAGGTCCCCTTTCCACAAGGTCGGGGGTGTTTTTTCCGGCATCTCCTGAATCACTATGAACCACCCGACACGCCGGGAAGCGCGCAACACGACGATCAGGGGCGGACAATATCCGTGCCGGAGGCTGACCACGGAGGGTGGCCTCGGCCCGTCTGACCAGCTCTGTCAGGGGTCGAGGTCGCACGACCGTTGCGGTCGCGCGACCCCAGGAAACCCGGGTGTACGGGTGGACGCGGTCAGCCGGCCGTGCCGGACTAGCTGGTGCGCCAGTTCAGTTGGACGAGCAACTGACGCGCCTGTTCGGCCTGCTCCGCGTCGACCACGATGGCGTACTGCTCCGCCGACAAGGAGCTGCGTGAGGTGAAGCACCTTCCGCTGCATACCTCGTAAACCGGCCTAATTGGATGCGGCAAGGTCCGTCGAGCGGGAGTTGAACCTATCGCGCCACGAGGAAGCCCTTGCATTCACATGGAGTTCCTCCATAACATATTGACATCCTTGGATTTGTTGATCGGAATGAAGATCCATTCGATCCAAAACCTTGACGCCACCTCTCCTATTCGTGAGGTGCCGGCAGGGGCGTTCTGCGCGAGCGAGGAGGAGCGATGAGAGAGATCAGAATCAGTCGACGAGGCGGGCTTGCCGCGCTAGGTGCAGGCCTAGGCGCGGCGTTGCTCGGCACAAGCCTCGCCGACCAGGCAAGGGCGACATCGCGCGCGGCGTCATTCCGCGACACCCTGTCCGAGAAGGATGCGGTCGGCTACAGCATCACGATCTCAAACGCTTCTGCGCTGGACGGTATGAATGCCATCCTCTTCCAGGAAAACCCCGCACTTCCGAGTGACGCGGTCACGCTCGCCTGGATGTCGAAGATGTGTCACCCGTCGACAACGATCGAATATGACTGGAGCATCGACTATAACTTCGTCTGGGGCCAGGTTGGAACGCTCGTCCCCGGAACGCAGTTCGTGGCAGGTCAAATTCTTCCGGCGGACCTGACCCAGAACAACCTGGTCACCCTCTCCTACGTCGACGGCGGTTTCGAATTCGGGCCGACCAGTTCCTCCGGGAAGAACGGAAGCCTGATCATCAAGGAGGACGACACCGTCCCGGGGCCGGGAAACGAAGACCAGGGAAGTGTGGGTATCGGCATGTCGGGGGCCGGAACATTCGTCGTGCCGACGCTGACCAACGCCGGGGTCGAGTTCGACCCCAAACCCACCTACTGGATCGCCTTCGGGAGCTTCGCAAGCAGCGAGGTGATGGACGTCTCCGAACTCACCCAGCCGGCTCAGGTGTCGTACCCCGACGGCATGACCAGCGCCAAGGCCGTCTTCGACGGCAAGGAATGGAGCATCACCTACGGGAACTAGTGCCGTGACCACGAACGTTCGCGGCGTTGGGGTCAGGCTGCCTGGGTGGCGGGCTGGCCCCAGTCGCCGGATTCGGCGGCGAACGCCTCGAACCGTGCCTCCGCGGCGGCCACAGTCGGAGCGGTGTAGATGTCCCGCAACGCCACACGGGGCTTGTCACGGCCGTGATCATGCCGGTCGCTGAACGGGTATACACAAGGCGTCGTCACCATCACCTTCTTCGAGGAGTGTCGGTCCCGGGGTGGGTCGGGGGGTGCGGCGGTGGCGTCCCCGTCGACCTTGGCATGGGTCCGCCGGCTTGGCAATGTTGGTACGGTGTGCCGCCGCCCGTGGCGGCACGCGCCGGCCAACCCGCCCGAGGCCGACACCAGGGCCAGCAGACAGGACCACAGATGACACCCCCGTCCGCGACCGGACCGACACCAGCACCGGCCACCGATGCCCGGACCAACTGGGCCGGAAACATCACCTTCGGAGCCCGTGGGTTCCACCGCCCCTCCTCCGTCGCCGAGCTGCGTCGTCTCGTCGCCGGCAGCGGGCGGGTACGCGCACTCGGCACCGGGCACTCGTTCAACCACATCGCGGACACGTCAGGTGACCTCGTCTCGGTCGCCGGGCTGCCGGAACGGGTGGAGATCGCCCCGGACGGCCGGACCGTCACGGTGAGCGCCGGGGTTCGGTACGGGGAACTCGCCGCGCGGCTGCACGCGCGGGGTTACGCCCTGCACAACCTCGGCTCACTCCCGCACATCTCGGTAGCCGGTGCCTGTGCCACCGCGACTCACGGCTCCGGCCAACGCAACGGCAACCTGGCCACCGCGGTCTGTGCGATGGAGTTGGTCACCGCCGACGGGGGGCTCGTCACGGTGAGCCGGGAGACCGACGGTGACCGTTTTCCCGGTATGGTCGTCGGGCTGGGTGCGCTCGGCGTGGTGACCGCGCTGACTCTGGAGATCGAGCCGAGCTACGACCTGCGGCAGTACGTCTACCAGGACCTTCCCGGTGCACGGCTGCGCGACCGGCTCGACGATGTGCTCGGCGGCGGGTACAGCGTCAGCCTCTTCACCGACTGGACCGGCGCCGGGGTCAACCAGGTCTGGCGCAAACTCCGGGTCGACGGCGGCGAGTCCCCCGCCGCGCCCGACTGGTTCGGCGCCACACTGGCGACCGACCCGCTGCACCCCGTACCGGGGATGTCCGCGGTCAACTGCACCGAGCAGCTCGGTGTTCCCGGCCCCTGGCACACGCGGCTGCCGCATTTCCGGCTGGAGTTCACCCCGAGCAGCGGCGAGGAACTGCAGTCGGAGTACTTCGTGGACCGGGTCCACGCGCGCGACGCGCTCGACGCGCTGGCCACCGTCCGGGACCGGATAGCGCCGGTGCTGCAGATCTCCGAGATCCGGACGGTGGCCGCCGACGACCTCTGGTTGAGCCCGAGCTACCGGCGCGACAGCCTGGCTCTGCACTTCACCTGGGTCAAGGACACCGCGGCGGTGACGCCGGTGCTGGCCGCGATCGAGGAGCGCCTGGCCCCGTTCGCCGCTCGCCCGCACTGGGGCAAGCTGCACGGCGTCGACCCCGAGGTGGTACGCGGGCGCTATCCCCGCTGGTCCGACTTCGTCCTGCTGCGCGACGAGTTCGACCCGCACGGCAAGTTCCGCAACGAGTGGAGCGAGCGGTTCTTCCCCACTGACCACTGACCACCGGTGGTGGCGACGGTGGGCCCCGACGAGCCGTGACCACAAAAGTGGGGAAAATTCGCCTTTAATCTCCAAAGTGTCCGATCTAGGACATCCGTGGTGTCGCCTAGCATACGGCTAATACCACCCCGGTAGGCTGGCCAGCGCTCACAGAGCATCATTATCCGCTCACATTGAGTAGCGCCTGACCCGTTCGGGCTCGCCGAGCGGATCACCACCCGACCGGAGGCAGCCATGGAACTCGTCCGACCTGTCCAGCGGTCCCTTCGCACAGCCGCCGTACTCACCGCTGTCGCCCTCCTCGTCACCGCGTGCGGCCTGGGCCCGGGGGGCGGCCCGGCCGGCGCCGGCACTCCGACGCCGAGCGGGGCGGGGCACGGCGGCCACGACAGCAGCGCCGATCCACCCGTACCGGCCCCGCTTCGGGACGGAGAACGATTCGTCAACCTGACCATGCCCCAGCCGTACACGCCAGCGGCACCGAACGGTGGCACCGACGAGTACCGGTGCTTCCTGGTCGACACGGGGCTCACCAACCCGGCTTACCTGACCGGCAGCCAGTTCCTGCCGCAGAACGTCGACCTGGTCCATCACGCGATCTTCTTCCGAATCGCACCGGCCGAGGTCACCGCCGCCCGCGCACTGGACGACCGTACGCCCGGCGCGGGCTGGACCTGCTTCGGCAACAGCGGCATCGGCGGCGACGCGGCCTGGATCGCACACTGGGCACCGGGCGCGAACGAGACCCTGCTCGCGCCGAACCTGGGCTATGAGATGCCGCCCGGCAGCCATCTCGTCATGCAGGTGCACTACAACCTGCTCGGCGCGCCAGCCGGCGCGGTCGGGTCCGACAGGTCCGGCATCCGGCTCCGGCTCAGCGACGGCGGGGCCGACTTCGTCCCCTTGCACACCACACTGCTCTCCGCGCCGGTCGAACTGCCCTGCGCGGCCGAGGAGTCCGGGCCGCTCTGCGACCGGGCCGCCGCCGTCGCCGACGTCGCACACCGGTTCGGCGCCGAGGCCGAGGAGGCGGTCGGCGAGCTGAACCAGTACTGCAACGGGGGCCGCGCGCCGACCGCCGGGATCACCCAGCACTGTGACCACCAGGTCACCGAGAAATCCACCCTGTACGCGCTCGCCGGGCACATGCACCTGCTCGGCCGCTCGATCAGCGTGGAACTGAACCCAGGCACCGCGAAGGCGCGTACGTTGCTCGACATTCCCGCGTACGACTTCGACGCCCAGGCGATCCGGCCCCTGTCGACACCGGTCACGGTGGAACCAGGTGACTCCTACCGGGTGACCTGTACGCACGACGCCGGGCTACGCCGACAACTGCCCGCGCTCCAGCCGCTCCCGCCCCGGTACGTGGTCTGGGGTGAGGGCACCAGCGACGAGATGTGTCTCGGCCTCATCGTCGAATCCCACCCGGCCTAGACGGGCCATCGCCAACAGCACGATGACGGATGCCCTCGCTGCTCGCCGCCGCCGAACCAGTCGGCGCTGAGCAGCGAGGGCATCCGGGCGTACTCCGGGCGGGTCGAGACGTCGAGGCCCTGGTCGGATGTGGTCGGACGAACCGTCAGTCGAGAGTGCCGGTGCCGCCGGGGACCGGCTGTGCGGCGGGTACGACCGGCAGGATGATCCGCGACGGTCGGGCCGCGTCGTGGTGGACGGTCTGGTCGGCGAACGCGGTGCCGGTCCCGTCCACCGCCCCGGTGTTGGGGTTGCGGTCCCAGCGGGGGAAGTTGCTCGACGTGACCTGGACCCGGAGCCGGTGACCCCTGCGGAATACGTGCCCGATCGACCAGAGGTCGATCTCGTGCTCCACCGGCTGGCCGGGCTCGCACCCGACCCGAACGATCCCGTCGGCGAGGTTGCGCGAGACGCCCGCCGGGTCGACGTCGCAGAGTCGGGCCACCCAGTCGGTGCCCGGGGCGCTGGAGGCGGCGACCAGTCGCATCCGCACCCGCCCGGTCACCTCCAGGTCGTCGGTGAGCGGCTCACCGGTGTAGACGAGCACGTCCGGCCGGCGTTCGACCCGTTCCTGGTCGAACGGGCCCGGTGGGTACTCCGTCGCCATCAGGATCGGCCCGCCGTGCGTGCGGACCGGGTCGGCCGGGTCGTACCGGAAGGTGTCCGGTTCCTCGTCGGGCGCCGGAGGTTCGACGCGGAGCCGCCCGCCGGCGCCGAGGTACATCGGGGTGTCGACGGCACGGGCCAGCGGCCAGGCCGGTTCGTCCCGCCAGCGGTTGACCCCGGTGAGGAAGAGCCGCACCGGGGCGACTGGTGCCCTTCGGCGGTCCGCCGCCGGCTTCAGCCACCGGTCGAACCAGTCGAGTTGGATGTCGCCCAGGGTGGAGCGTAGGTCGAGGCTGCGCTCGTTGGCGGCCAGACCGAAGTTGAGTTCGCCCTGCTGGTGACCGCCCTGGCTGCGATGTGACCAGGGTCCGACGACCAGTTGGGCGGGGCGGCCGGCGTCACTCATGGCGCGGAAGTTGTCCAGGGTCCCCTGGAGGAACACGTCGTACCAGCCGCCGATGTTGAGGGTGGGGAGGTCGAGTTGGTCGTACTTGTCGGCGACCCGGCAGGCGGCGACCACGTCCGGGTCGGCGAGCGCGCGTTGGTAGCCCAGGTCCGGAACCTGATGGCGGGCGAAGGCCGGGAACGCCGCCGCGGGCAGTTCCCAGTAGGCACCGGTGTCGAGCCCGTCGAGTTCGGCGACGAGCGCGACCAGCCGCCGGTGGCGCTCGTCGGGTGCGTCGTGGAACCGGCGGCTGATCAGGTTGGCGCCCTGTTGCAGTGACCAGTTGGCGCCGAGTCCGAGTTCGATCGCGCCGCCCCGGCCGAACAGCCCGTCGAACGGTTCGGACCAGGTGAACGCGGGAGCGATCGCCTTCAGCTCCGGCGGCTTGCCGGCCGCCGCCATCCACTGCGCGTTGCCGAGGTAGCTGGGGCCGTACATGCCGACGAGTCCGTTGGCGCCTGGCAGGGCGGCGGCCCAGCGTACGGAGTCGTATCCGTCGGCCTGCTCGTGGCGCAGCGGTTCCCACTCCCCTTCGGACCCGTACCGACCCCTGGTGTCCTGGAGCACGACGACATAACCCCGGCGTACGGCGGCCAGCGGGTTGAGCGTGGCGAAGATGCCCGGATCCTGCTTGCTGTACGGCGTCCGGACCAGCAGCACCGGCCACGGTCCCGCCCCGGCGGGTCGGAACACGTCGGCGCGCAGGACGACGCCGTCGCGCATCTCGGCGGGTACGTCGAACTCGGTCCGTACGTCTGTCATGGTCGTCGTCCCTCCCGCACTGCCGTTGCGGCCGGACGTCGACGGCACCGGCCGGAACGAGAATAGCGGTGCGGTCAGGCCAGGTAGCCGCTCGCCTGGAGGTGGAACAGCTCCTGGTAGAGCCCGTCTTCCTGGACGAGTCGGTCGTGACTGCCCTGCTGGATGATCCGGCCCTGGTGCATGACGTAGATCCGGTCGGCGTGCCGTACGTTCGCCAGCCGGTGGGTGATCAGGACGACCGTACGTTCGGGCCGGCGCCGCAGTTGCTGGAACAGGGCGTGCTCGGCGCGGGCGTCGAGGGCGGCGGAGGGTTCGTCACAGATCAGCAGGCGGGCGTCGCGGTAGAGGCCCCGGGCGGCGACGAGTCGTTGCCACTGCCCACCGGAGAGGTCGTGGCCGTCCTTGAACTCACGGTTGAGCAACGTCTCGTAGCCGCTCGGCAGGCCGCTGATCATGTCGTGGGCGGCGGCTGCCGCAGCCGCCTCGGTCACGCTGGGGCCGTCACCGTTGCTCCGGTCGTAGCGACCGATGGTGATGTTGCGGCCGGCGGTGAACGGGAACCGCCACCAGTCCTGGCTGATCACCGCGACCTGGCCGCTCAGGCTTGCCGGGTCGAGCCGGCTGGTGTCGACTCCGTCCCACCGGATCACACCGCCGCTGGGCTGGTACAGCCCGGCGATGAGCTTGGCGAGGGTGCTCTTGCCGGAACCGTTCTCACCCACCAGCGCGATCACCTCGCCCCGGCGGATACGCAGGCTGACCTGGTCCACCGCAGGCTTCTCGGTATCCGGGTAGGAGAGGCTGACCTGGTCGAACTCGATTTCCTGGTAGCCCGGGGCGGGCTCGCCGCCGCCGGTCGGGGTGTGCCCGTCGGCGCGGTGGAGAAAGGACTGGAAGTCCCGGTAGTACAGGGCGTCCTCGTAGAGCGAGTTGGTGGCGTGGACGGCCGTACTCAGGCTGCCGCGAGCGGCCTGTAGGGCGAGCATCGCGGTCGCGGCGGCTGCCAGCGGCACCATGCCGGTCAGGAGCAGCCAACCGAGCACGAGATAGACGGCGAAGGTGGCGAGCCCGGCCGCGGACGCTCCGGCGAGCCGGGTCACCGTCTGCGAGCGGACCAGGCGCAGTTGTGCTCGGGTTTCCATCCGCATGATCCGTTGGTACTCGCCCAGCAGGAAGGTTCGCATCTGGTAGGTGCGTACCTCGGCGGCCGTGTGCCGGTTCGCCATCAGGTGGGCGAGCATCCACATCCGCCGCCGTCGGGTGAGCCGGGCGAGCATGGCGAGATACTCCCGGCGGGCCATCCGGACCGCTGTGACGGCCAGCGGCGCCGCCGCGAGGAGCAGACAGGGCAGGAGCAGCGGCTGGATGACGGTGACCGCTGCGGCCGTGGCGAGGACCCCCACCAGACCGGTGATCAGGTTGACCGTGTCGTCGACGATGGACGCCGCCTCCCCCATGCCCCGGTCCCGGGCGCGGTCCATCTCCTCGGCGAATCCGGCGTCGTCGAAGGCGGCGAGTTCGACGGCGGTGGTCGCCTCGAACAGACGCAACTCCACGCCGTAGTTGATCTGCGGGATCAACCGTGCCTGCGCCCAGCCGGCGGCGATGGTGAGTCCGCCCCGGGCCAGCACCGCCAGCGCCGCCAGCAGCAGCGCGGGAGCGGCGGACCGGACCCGGTCGGGGGTCGGGCCGACGGCGAAGAGTTCGGTCAGCACCGTGCTGGTGGCGAGCAGGCCGAACGTGGTCATCACACCGGCGGCGACGTTCAGGCCGATCGCGGCCACCGTGTCGCGGCGACTCACGCCCCAGGCGAGGGCGATCGCCTCCCGGACGATGGCGGGCAGTCGCCGGGCCACGGCCCAGAAACTGGTCGCCGCGAACGCGGTGCCGTGGTGCATCCAGTCGGGATCGGCCAGTTCCGGCAGGGTCGCGGCGGTGTCGGTGTCGTCGTCACCATCCGGGGATGTTCCGGTGCGCTGGCGAAACAGTCTGGCGGTCTGACGCACGGCTCCTCCGTCAACCTGGCCGCTCGACCTCGGGCGGTCGGGGAACCTCTCCGACCACCCGAGCAGGCCATCGCGTTGCGTTAGCTTCCGCTCACACTGTGCCAAACGCAGCCGGTCCTGTCGATGTGGAACCCCGAGCGCCGACGACATCCGCAGGAAGCTCTGGACTCCGGCGAGCAGAGCATGCCGTACGGGTATCCTGAGCTAGACAATCCAGCACAAACCTGGACGGGTGAGCGTGCCTGACTACCCGCAGATGATCGTTCCGGTCAACCACGTCGAACCTGTGCCTCGGCGGGTCCGGGCGATGCTCGATGGTGAGGTGGTGCTCGACACCACCAGAGCTCTGTACGTGTGGGAGTGGCCGAACTATCCGCAGTACTACATCCCCCTGGCCGACGTACGCCCCGGGGTGCTGGTGGACGAGAGGCATCCGCAGCGACTGCGCCGGGGCACCGCGCACCGGCACGGGCTGAAGGTCGGCGACGCCACGCGCGCGGAGTCCGCCTGGGTGTACACCGGAGAGGTCCTCGCCTGCCTGGCGGAGACGGTCCGATTCGAGTGGCAGGCGCTCGACGCCTGGTACGAGGAGGACGAGGAGGTCTTCGTCCACCCGCGCAACCCGTACAGCCGGGTCGACGCACTCCGCTCGACCCGGCGGGTACGGATCGAACTCGACGGACTCGTGCTGGCCGAGTCGTCCGCGCCGGTGCTGGTCTTCGAGACCGGCCTGCCGACCCGGTACTACCTCAACCGCACCGAGGTCGACTTCACCCACCTGGTGCCCAGCGACACCGTGACCCAGTGCCCCTACAAGGGTCGGACCAGCGGTTACTGGTCGGTGCGGGCCGGCGACAAGCTGCACCCGGACCTGGCCTGGGCGTACGACTTCCCGACCCGGCAACTGGAACCGATCGCCGGTCTGATCGCGTTCTACAACGAGAAGGTGGACGTGGTCGTCGACGGCGAACGGCTCGCCCGCCCGAAGACCCACTTCTCCTGAGCCGGACCGCGCGCACCGTCGGGTGCAGACTTGCGGGATGGAGACGCGTGGGCGGCCGGCCGCGCCGGGTTGGGTGACGGTTGTCGTCCGATACGCTGTCGCGGTCTTCGTGTACGGCACCGTCGTGCACCTGTTCCAGCTCGCGACCGGCGGCACCCACCCCTATCCGGACGCACCCACCTGGCTGGCCGTCTACTTTGTCTCGCTCACCCTGCTCGACCCGCTGGCCGCCGGGTTGCTGGCCGCCCGCCGGGCCGAGGGGTTGTTCCTGGGCTGTGCGGTACTGCTCACCGATGCCATCGCAGCGCCGACGCGGCCTGGTTCGTCCAAGTAAACGGCGGTATGCCACTCACGCCGGGCTGAACCGGCACCGGCACATCCACACGCACCGGGCGGTGGGCTGGCGATCACCCACCGGATATTGGCCATAATGGACGGATGGTCAAATGGGAGTACGCGTTGCTGGTCCGGCGTCGGGTGGGCGAGGGCCGAAGGTTGGATCTCACCTACATCTGGTACGGCCCCGACGGTTCCAGACGGGACGTCTCGGCGTTCGGGGACACCGCGATCGCGCACCTCAACCGGGTCGGCGCGGAGGGCTGGGAGCTGGTCTCGGCCGCCGAGGACGTCAACAACCAGGAGAGCACCTTCGAGGTGCACCGCTACCACCTCAAGCGACCCGTCTCCTGAACCAGCGCCACGCGGGCCGGCGGTGGGTCGCCCCACCGCCGCCCCGCTCGACCGGTCACCAGGCCGAAGGGACGTAGTCCTTCAGGAAGCAACCGTGGAGGTCCTCGCCCTGCTCGCCCCGGACGATCGGGTCGTACACCCGGGCGGCGCCGTCGACCAGGTCGAGCGGAGCGTGAAAACCCTCCTCGTGCAGCCGCGCCTTCACCGGGTGTGGCCTCTCGTCGGTGATCCAGCCAGTGTCCACGCTGGTCATCAGGATGCCGTCGGCGAGCATGTCGGCAGCGCTGGTCCGGGTCAGCATGTTCAGCGCGGCCTTCGCCATGTTGGTGTGCGGGTGACCGGCACCCTTGTAGCCCCGGCTGAACTGTCCCTCCATCGCCGACACGTTCACCACGTACTTGCGCCGCGCGGGTGCCGCCGCCATCGCCGAACGCAGCCGGCTGACCAGCACAAACGGTGCGGTGACGTTGCACAACTGCACCTCAAGCAGCTCCACCGGGTCGACCTCGTGCACCCGCCGGGACCAGCTGTTCACCGCGTCCAGGTCCGGGGCGAGGCCACCGGCGTCGATCGCGGTCGCCGCGGCGACCCGGTCGAGGGAGGCGGACCCACTGGTCAGGGCGAGCGCGGTCAGCTCCTGCGGGGCGAGTGTCTGCCGTTGCTGGGGCAGCGCGGCGGCCAGTGCCGGCATGCCGGATCCGTGGTGCCCGAAGGTGACCAGCTCCGGCAGCGGCCCGGACGGCAACGGTGCCGACTCGGCGGCGGCGAGCTGGGCGTACGAGCCGGCGGAGCGGCGCACGGTCTGCGCCGCGTTGTTGATCAGGATGTCCAGTGTTCCCTGTGCGCTGACCGAGTCGGCGAGCGCCACCACCTGGGCCGGGTCCCGCAGGTCGATGCCGACGATCCGGAGCCGGTGCAGCCACTCCTCACTGTCGGGCATGGCGGAGAAGCGGCGGATCGCGTCGTTGGGGAACCGGGTGGTGATGGTGGTGTGGGCGCCGTCCCGGAGCAGGCGCAACGCGATGTACATGCCGATCTTGGCACGGCCTCCGGTGAGCAGCGCCCGGCGACCGGTCAGGTCGGTACGCGCGTCGCGGCGGCTGTGGTTGGTCGCCGCACAGGACGGGCAGAGCTGGTGGTAGAACGCGTCGACGTGGACGTACCGCTCCTTGCAGATGTAGCAGGCCCGGGGCTTGCGCAGGGTGCCGGCGAGCGGAGCCTCGGTCGAGGACGTCAGCGGCAGGCCCTTGGTCTCGTCGTCGATGCGGCCGGGGGCTCCGGTGGCGGTGGCTGCCGTCACCGCCTGGTCTGCGGCGGCCACCGCGGCCTGACGCTCCTTGCGGCGGCGCTCCTTCACGCTCTTGAAGATCCGGGCGGTCGCGAGTCGCACCCGCAGCGCGTCCGGGTGATCCACCGGCAACGCGTCCACCTCGGCCAGTACGCGCAGGCAGGTCTCCAGCTCCGCTGGGTCGATCCCCGCCGCCGCCCCGTCGGCCCCACTCTGCTCACTCGCCGTCATTGCGCGCTACTGCTCCGTACCTCGTGTGTTTTTCGCCGGTGACCCCGGAACTCTACGCGGAACCGGCCGGGGTCAGGACGGTCCGGGTCGGCGCGGGTAACGGATCAGCAGGCTGGCGTGCACCTCGTCCGGACCGGCGGCGGAGTAGCTGTGCGGTACGTCCGAGCGCCAGGAGATGTGCTCCCCCGCCCCGGCGAGCATCGGCGCCTGTTGCGGGCCGGCCCGCAACACCCCGGAAAAGACGGTGACGTGCTCCGTCACGCCCCACTGGTGCGCGGGCGAGACCTGCACCGGACCGGGCAGGACGCGCAGCCGGAACAGCTCGTACGTGACCGCCTCCTCCTCGAACACCTGTAACAGCGTGGCGACCACCGCTCGTCCGCGTACGACCGGCGGCGCCGGATCGGTCGTGCCTCCCGGCTCGGCGAGGACCGCCGCCAGGGGTACGCCGAGCTGCGCGGTGACCGCGTAGAGCGTCTCCAGCGTTGGATTACGGGTGCCCGTCTCCAACCCGGAGAGGGTCGCCTTGCCGATGCCCGCCCGCCGGGCCAACGCGGAGAGGGAGAGCCCCTGCGCCTCGCGCAGGTCCCGCAGCCGTCGTCCCACGCCGGCACCGCCCGGCGCGGCCACGGTGTTGTCCATGGCGCTATTCTCCATACCCCCGGAGCTGTTCCGTTTACGGAACGACCGACGCCGCACCTGGGAGGGCCGATGATCCGCCTGCTCCAACCCGTCCTGGCCGGCGTGCTGGCCGCGCTGGTGGGCTTCGCCAGCACCTTCGCCGTGGTCCTCGCCGGCCTGCGGGCGGTCGGCGCCGACGAGCGGCAAGCCGCCTCCGGCCTGCTCGCCCTCTGCGTGGCGATGGGTCTGGCCGCGATCTGGCTCGGCGTACGGCAACGCACGCCGATCAGCGTGGCCTGGTCGACGCCGGGTGCCGCGTTACTGGTCTCCACCGGCGCCGTCGAGGGCGGCTTCGCCGCCGCCGTCGGCGCCTTTCTGCTCTGCGGTGTGCTCATCACCGCCGCTGGCCTGGTGCCCGCGCTCGGCCGCGCGATCGCGGCGATTCCCGCCCCGGTGGCGAGCGCGATGCTCGCCGGGGTGCTCTTCGACCTCTGCGTCGCCCCGGTGCACGCGCTGGTGCAGGTGCCGCTCTTGGCGGCGCCGATCATCGTCACCTGGGCGGTGCTGACCCGGTTCGCCCGACACTGGGCGGTACCGGCGGCGCTCGGCGTGGCGGTGGTGGCGATCGTGCTGACCGCACCGGCCGGCGGGCTTGCCGGCGCGAACCTCCGCCCCACCGTCGAGGTCACCGCACCCACCTGGACCCTGGCCGCGACGGTCAGCCTCGCCCTGCCGCTCTTCCTCGTCACCATGGCGTCCCAGAATGTCCCCGGCATGGCGGTGCTGGCCGGTTTCGGCTACCGGCCGACGCTGCGCTCGGTCCTGGTCGGTACCGGGCTGGCCAGCACCGCCGCCGCGTCGCTCGGCGGGCACGCGGTCAACCTCGCGGCGATCACCGCGGCCCTGGCCGCCGGGCCGGACGCGCACCCCGACCCTCGACGTCGCTGGATCGCCTCGGTCAGCGCCGGGGCCAGCTACCTCGTCCTCGGTCTGGGATCCGGACTGGCCACGGCGCTGGTGCTGCTCTCACCCCCGGTGCTGGTCGAGGCGGTTGCCGGGCTCGCCCTGCTGGGAGCGCTCGGCGCCGCGGTCGCCGGTGCGGTCGTCGACCCGGTCGGGCGCCCCGCCGCTGTGGTCACCTTCGTGGTCACCGCGTCCGGGATCACCGTTCTCGGCCTGGGAGCCGCGTTCTGGGGTCTGCTCGCCGGTGGTCTCTTCCTCCTGCTGCACCGTCAGCGGACCGACCAGGCGGGGCCGGCACCGGAGGTCGGCGTGCCGAGGCAGGCCGACCGTGGACCGGAGCAGGGCGACCACGGACCGCATCCGGTCGCTTCCGGGCCGGCGTCGCCGGCCCGGAGCGAGTGAGCTACGCGGACGGGTCAGGGAAGGGCGACGGGCGGCAGCGTACGAAGCTCGTCCAGGGTGTACTTGGCCACCTGCTCGACCAGCTTGATCCCGTCCGTCTGCTTCACGTGGTCGTCGGAGAGGACGGCGACGAGCCAGTCGTGTCCCGGCTCGACCAGGCGACCGATGCTGTTGACCTGCCAACGCAACTTGTTCGCGTCGTCCTGGACCCAGCCGTTCTTGACGAAGACGTCGGTGGTCGCGGCGGTTGCCGCCGCCGGGATCCCCCACCGCTGTTCGGAGTCGACCTGACTCATCAGATCGAGGATCAGCTCGCGGTTGGACGCCTCGAGTGGACCGTCGGTGGAGGTGATCGTCTCCAGCAGCCGGATCTGGTCAGCGGCCGTGGTGCTGGTCATGCCCCAGTGGACGTCCGGCTTCGTCTCGGTCAGGCCGAGCTTCTTGTTCGCGGCGGTGAGCCCGGAGACGCCGCCGATCTTGTTGAACAGGGCGGTCGCGGAGTCGTTGTCACTGATCACGATCATCTTCCGGGCCCGCTCCCGGTCACTGGCGGTGAGCTGCCCGCCCTGGTCCTGCAGCCGCAGCAGCAGCGACGAGAGGATGTCGACCTTGACGATGCTGGCGGTCTGGAAGTGCCGGGTGCCGACCGTGAGGTCGGTCGTGGTCAGCAGGTCGCGTACCCCGATGGCGATGCGGCCACCGGTCTGGGTGACGTACGCCTCGATCCGGGTCTTCGCCTCGGCGAAGTAGTCCGGGGTGGGGCTCGGGGTCGGACTCGGGGTGTCCTTCGCCGCCGCGGATCCACCGACGGCGTCGGGCTGACGCAGCACCACCCCCGCGCCGAGCGCGGCCAGACCGGCCGCCGCCACCACGCCGGAAGCGAGTGTCTGCCGGCGGGACAGACCACCGCCTTGCCGCGAACGCTTACCCACGGTGGGTAACCTCCCCGTTGCTGACCTCGGCGTCGCCGGGCCGTACGGTCATGACCGGTCCGGTCGAACGTACGCCGAGGCGGGCAACCTCGGCGCGTGGCCGGATTCCTGCAGCGTTCATCGATCTCCCCAATCGCGCGCTACCGACCGTACAGTCATCGCGGGTCAGAGACGCAACCGGCGCGTCGGAAACCCGCGCTGGGGGCAGCCGGATATCGCGCGTGTCACATCTCGCACACGACTGTGCGTACAGTTGAGCATCTTTCGGATAAAGCAGAAGATGTAACAGTCTCGCATCACTCAGCAGGCGTACGTCCCACGGCGTGGGATACCGGACATGCCGGGCGTGAGACCCACCCGGAGCGAGCCGGACACGCCGGAGTCGGGAGAATGGCGCGCAACGCGAGCTGTCCGGATCCGGAGGGGCGGGACCACCATGTTCGTCAAGGTCTGCGGTCTACGGACCGCCCCGGACATCGCGACAGCGGTGGACGCGGGCGCCGACGCGATCGGGTTCGTGCTCACCCCGAGCCCCCGCCGGGTGACCCCGGCCGAAGCCCGCGAACTGGGCGAGGCGGTGCCGACCGGCGTGCTGACCGTCGGAGTGTTCCGGGGCGAACCGGTCGACGTGGTCCGGGACGCGGTGGCGGCCTCGGGCGTACGCGCGATCCAACTGCACGGCGACGAGCCAGCCACCCACTACACCGCACTACGGGACCTGGGCCTGCCGCTGATCCGGGGCACCTCCCCCGGCCGCCCGGCCGGACTGCGCCCCGGCGCCCTCGGTGAGGACCTGCTGATCGTCGACTCACCGCAGCCCGGCTCCGGTGCCGCCTGGGACTGGGACACGCTGGACCGGACCGCGCTCGACGGGCGGTGGCTACTCGCCGGTGGCCTGCACCCGGAGAACGTCGGCGCCGCCATCGACGCCCTGCGTCCCTGGGGCGTCGACGTCTCCAGCGGCGTCGAGATGCGGCGCGGGGTGAAGGACCCGGCACTGATCCGGGCGTTCCTCAAGACCGTACGGACGCGGGTCGGGCAGAACTGACCCCGCGATCGTCCGCTATAAGTAGCGGATGGAGCTTCCCGCGTACCTCGCCACCATGCCGATGCACGCGATCACCGAGATCCATGGGGAGGCCGGACTGCGGGAGCGGTTCCGGCTGGAGATCCAGCGGTTCGCCGCCACCGACCGGGACCGGCTCACCGCCGCCCTCGACCTCGCCAGCGAACTGCACCGGGCCGACCGGCGGGTCCGCGAGCCGTACCTGAACCACCTGCTGCGGGTCAGCATCCGGATGCTGCACCACTACGACGTACAGGACGTCGACGTGATCGTCGCCGGACTGCTGCACGACGCGGTCGAGGACCATCCGGCGGAACTGGCCGGCCCGGCGGCCGAGGGCGGTGACCAGACCGAGGCGGCCCTCGCCGAGCTCGCCCGGCGGTTCGGTGCCCGGGTCGCCCGACTGGTCGCGGCGGTCACCAACCCGGCCTACACCGCCGACCGGGACCGACACGTCCAGTACCGCGAGCACGTCGCGGCGAGCCTCGACCGCGAGCCGTGGGCACGGGTGATCAAGATGTCGGACTTCACCGACAACGGCGTCGGCGTCATCCACACCACCGGCCCCAAGGTCACCTCGTCGGCCCGCAAGTACCGTCCCCTGGTGCCGGTCTTCCGCGAACTGATCGGCCGCCCGGACACTCCCCTGTCGACCCGGGTGAAGCAGCACATCTTCCAGCAGCTCGACCTGGCCGAGGAGCGCTTCAGCGCCATCCTCGACCAGCCCGCGTCGCACGCCTGAACCGCCCGGGTGGCCGGAACCGCTCGCGTTCCACACCCGATCGCCGCCTCGAACGCCTCGCCGTCGACCACGTTCGCGCCATCGGCGACCACGAGAGGACTGCCCGTGGGCAACCCTGGAGTTGTCCCTGCCACCCAAAACAGACGTCGAGGCGGTCTGCTGGCAAGCCGGTTCACACACCCGATCTGACCTGCTCGGCCGTGGGCGACAATGGGCGCCATGCGGTTCGGCATCCTGGGTCCGACCCGGGTCCTCCTCCCCGACGGGCGACACCTCCCCGTCGGCGGCGCCCGGCTGCGCGCCCTCCTGGCGCTGCTCCTGGTCGACGCCGGGCGGGTGGTGCCCGTACCGCGACTCATCGACGGCCTCTACGGAGACGAACCGCCCCGGGGCGCCGCGAACGCGTTGCAGTCACAGGTATCCCGGCTGCGTCAGGCTCTGCCCGGCGACGACGGAACCCCACCACTGGTCGAATTCCACCAGACCGGCTACCGACTCGCCGTGGACCCCGACCAGGTCGACGCACACCGGTTCACCCGGCTCGCCGCCGCCGGACACCGGGCGCTCACCACCGGCGACCGGCAGCACGCCGCCGCCCTGCTGCGCGAGGCCCTCGACCTGTGGCAGGGGCAGCCACTTGCCGACCTCGCCGACACGCCCACCGGCCGCGCCCTCGCCGCCCGGCTCGACGAGGTACGCCTCACCGCCCTGGAAAACCGGATCGAGGCGGAACTCGGCCTGCCGGCAGCGGCGCCACCCGTCGGCGAACTGCGCGAACTGGTCGCCGCCCACCCGCTGCGGGAACGGTTGCGCGGGCAGCTCATGCGGGCGTTGCAGACCGCCGGCCGGACCGCCGAGGCACTCGCCGCCTACGAGGACACTCGCCGTACCCTCGCCGACGAACTCGGCGCCGACCCGTCCGCCGAACTCGCCGCGCTGCACCTGGCGATACTCCGGGCCGTCGAGCCCGCCCGCCCGGCCTCGACGGAGGAACTGGTCCCGACCGGCACGGGCCACACCAGCACCGCACCGGTCGGGCCGACCCGGAACAGGCCACCCAGCCAGTTGACCAGCTTCGTCGGCCGGGAGGAGGAGCTACGTCGGGTCGGCAAGCTACTCGGCGAGGCCCGACTCGTCACGCTCCACGGTCCCGGTGGCGCGGGCAAGACCCGGCTCGCGATCGAGGCGAGCGGCCGGCAGGAACGGGACGTCTGCTTCGTCGAGCTGGCCCCGGTGGCCCCCGGGGCGAGCGTCGCCCAAGCCGTACTCGGCGCGCTCGGCGTACGCGAAGCGGGGTTGCGGACCCCGGCCGACCACCACCAGGACGCCACCGACCGACTCGTCGCCGCCCTGACCGACCGGCAACTGCTGCTCGTGCTGGACAACTGCGAGCACCTGGTGACCGAATCAGCCACCCTCGCCGGACGGCTCCTCGGCGCCGACCCAGGGCTGCGGATCCTCACCACCAGCCGGGAACCGCTGCGGCTGACCGGCGAGGTGCTCTGCCCGGTCTCAGGGCTGGCCCTGCCACCACACCGGACCAGCTCGGAGGCGGCGGGCGACTACCCGGCCGTACGTCTCTTCCTGGACCGGGCGGCCGACGTGTCACCGGAATTCAGCCTCGACGCCAGCAACGTCGACGCGGTGCTACGAATCTGCCGCGCCCTCGACGGTCTGCCACTCGCGATCGAACTGGCCGCCGCCCGGCTCCAGGCCCTACCGGTCGCGGAGATCGCCGTCCGACTCGACGACCGGTTCCGGCTACTGTCCCGGGGCAGCCGGACCGCCCTGCCCCGGCACCAGACGCTCCGCGCCGCCGTGGAATGGAGCTGGGACCTGCTCGACCCCGCCGAACGGCTGCTCGCCCAGCGGATGACCGTCTTCACCGGCGGCGCCACCCTCGCCTCGGCCGAGGGCGTCTGCGGGCTGTCCGGGCACGACCTGGTCGAGGTGCTGACCAGCCTGGTGGAGAAATCGCTGGTCGAGGTCGGCGACGGGCGCTACCGGATGCTCGACACCGTGCGCGCGTACGGCGCCCAGCGGCTGGCCGAGGCGGGCGAGGAGGAGTCACTGCGCCAGGCACACGCGGACTACTTCCTCGACCTCGCGCAGACCGCCGACCCGTACCTGCGCCGGACCGAACAGGTGGAGTGGCTCCGCCGGCTCGACGCCGAGCGGGACAACCTGCACGCCGCGCTCCGACAGGCCATCCGGGCCGCCGACCCGAGCACCGCGCTGCGGCTGGTCTCCGCCCTCTCCTTCTACTGGTGGCTGCGCGGCCTACGCGGCGAAGGCGCCGCACTCGCCGGCGAACTGCTCGGCCGGCTCGGCTCGCAGCCACCCCCGGAGTTGGCCGAGGAGTACGCCCTCTGCCGGCTCAACGCCGCGCTCGACGGCTCCCGTGACGCGGGGCCGAGGGTCGGCCCCGGTTCGGCGCAATGGCTGCTGCGCGACCTGACGCGGCCACCCCGGCAGCCGTTCCTGCTCTTCCTCTCCGCCATGGCCTCCGGCCCGCCGGAGGACGGCACCACAGAGATCATGCTCGCCATGAACGAGGCGAACGCCGGCATGCTCGGCGGCGATGCGTGGGCCCGGGCGCTGGCCTCGATCGGACTCGGCGTCACCCTGCTGTTCGAGGGCGATCCCACGGCCGCGGAAGTCGAGCTGACCCGCGCACTGCACGGATTCCGCGAACTCGGCGACCGGTGGGGGACCGTACTGGCGCTGGCCTCCATGGTCGAACTGGCCGACGCCCGGGGCGACCACCGGACCGCCCTGGTCTCGATGGCGGAGGCGCTGCGGCTGGCCGAGGAACTCGACTCCACCGTGGACCTGTCCGACCTGCTGCGCATCCGCGGTGACGTCCGGGTGCACGCGGGCGACCTGGCCGGCGCGTACGCCGACTACGGCCGGGCCGCCGGGTTCGCCCGGCAGGCGGGCGCACCGGAGATGCGGGCCGCCGCCCGGCTCGGCCTGGCCGAGGTGGCCCGGCTCCGGGGGGACCTGGTCCAGGCTCGCCGGCTCTGCGACGACGCACTGGCGGAATGCCCCCAGGGGTGGTTCGGCGCCGCCGGCACCCGGCTCAACATACTGGTCGCACTGGGCCGGATCGCCGAGGCGTCCGACGACGTCCCGGCCGCCCGCGACCGGTACCGCACGGCGCTGACCAGCACACTCGGGATGCCCAGCCTGCCCCCACTGGGCGACGCGGTCGAGGGCCTGGTCCGACTCGAACTCGCCCGGGAACACCGGGAGCAGGCGGCGCTGCTGCTCGGCGCGGTCACGGCGGTGCTGCGTGGCGCCACCGTCGCCGGCTCCGCCGAACTGGTCCGGCTGGCCGAGACCACCCGATCCGTACTCGGCCCCGCCACCTACGACCCGCCCTTCGCGCGCGGCGCCGCCCTCACCACCTCCCAAGCCCTCACCCTGATCGCCGGCTGGTAAGGAAGGGCCCCCTGTTATCGCTTCCGGTATAGGAAGGGGCCCTTCTTAACACCTGTGCGGTGGCCGTCAGCCGATCGTGCGTGGGCGGTCAGCGACAGGCCACACGCTCGGCTCATGACAACGCAACCACCCGCGGTGTACGCCGACGGGCTCCGCAAGCGGTACGGACCGAAGTGGGCCCTCGACGGCTTCGACCTGACCGTGCCGGCTGGCTCCGTACACGGGCTGCTGGGGCCGAACGGCGCCGGCAAGACCACGGCCGTACGCATCCTCTCCACCCTGCTCCGCTTCGACGGCGGGCAGGCCCGGGTGGCCGGCCTCGATGTGGCCCGACAGGCCGGACAGGTCCGGCGGCGGATCGGTGTCACCGGGCAGTACGCCGCCGTCGACGAGATCCTCAGCGGGCGGCAGAACCTGACCCTCTTCGGCCGACTGCACCACCTCGGTCCACGCGCCGCCCGACGGCGGGCCGACGAGTTGCTGGAACAGTTCGGGTTGACGGACGCGGCCGGCAAGTCGGTTGTGGCGTACTCCGGTGGGATGCGCCGCCGGCTCGACCTCGCCGCCAGCCTGGTCGTCACACCCCAGGTCCTCTTCCTCGACGAACCGACCACGGGCCTCGACCCGCGCAGCCGCAACCAGCTGTGGGAAGCCGTACGGACGCTGGTCCGGCAGGGCACCACCGTGCTGCTGACCACGCAGTACATGGAGGAGGCGGACCAGTTGGCCGACCGGATCTCGGTGATCGACGCCGGGCGGGTCGTCGCCGAGGGGACCTCCGACGACCTGAAGTCGAAAATCGGTGGCGACCGCCTCGAACTGGTGGTGCGCGACGCCAGCGCACTCGAACCCGCCGCCGGCATCGTCGGGCGGGTCTGTAGGTCGACCGTGGATCGTGAGGTCGAGACCCGTCGACTCAGCGTGCCGGTCACCGATCGGGTCGCCGCCCTCGCCGAGGTGATGCGATCCCTGACGGACGCGGAGATCACGGTCGAGGACATCGGGGTGCGCCGGCCCACACTCGACGAGGCGTTCCTCCGCCTCACCGGCGGTCCGGCCACCTCCCTGCCCGGGAGTACCAGTGGGATTGGAGCTAGGCAGCCATGACGACGAGCACACTCGACGCACGCCGCACCGACCGTACTCTCGCCGCCCCGCCGGCGGCCCCGACCCCGCTGGCCCGGCTGCGCTGGGCGGTGGCGGACGGCTGGACCATGACCCGGCGGTACCTGACCCACGTGGTCCGGGCCCCCGAGGAGGTGGTCCTCTACTTCACCCTTCCGATCATGTTCGTGCTGGTCTTCGGGTATGTCTTCGGCAGCGGCATGGCGGTCCCCGGTGGGGGCAACTACCGGGAGTTCCTTCTGCCCGGGGTATTCGTGATGACCATGCTGTACGGACTCGGCGCGACCGCCACCGCCATCGCCACCGACCTCAGCCGGGGCGTGGTGGACCGGTTCCGGTCGCTGCCGGTGAGCCGGTCCGCGTTGCTGACCGGGCGTAGTGCCGCCGACCTGGTCCGGGCCCTGCTGGAGATGTCCACCCTGGTGGTCTGCGGGCTGCTGGTCGGCTGGCAGTGGCGTAACGGCGTGGTGGACGCGCTGCTCGCGGTGGCGCTCATCCTGCTGCTGCGTACGGCGCTGACCTGGGTCGGCATCTGGCTCGGGCTGGTGGTGCCCAATCCGGACCAGGTCTCCATGATCGTCTTTCCGTTGGCCTTCCCGCTCACCGCGCTCTCCAACGTCTTCGTGGCGCCGGAGCTGATGCCGGAATGGCTCGGCTCGATCTCGACCTGGAACCCGCTGTCGGCCACCGTCGCCGCCGCCCGTGACCTGTTCGGCAATCCCGGCATGGGGGGCGACTCGCTGGTCGCCCAGCATCCGGTGCTGCTGGCCACCATCTGGCCGGTGTTGCTGATCACGGTCTTCGCGCCGCTGGCGGTCCGCCGCTACCGCCGCCTGAGCCGCTGACCCTGAGCCACTGGTCGGGGCCGCCGACAAACCTTCCGGGTAACCGCCGGATCGGACGTCCACGGCCCCACCACGGCTGCCGACGAATGTCGGCGACCGTGGCGCCGAGCAAGGTTCTCCTGCTGGCCGAGGACGACCGGATCACGGACCCGTCGATCCTCGACCAGCTTGACCGCCTGGCTCCGCGCTGAACGGTCGGGCCGTCGCCCACAATGTGGGTGTGGGCATGTCAGGTACCGGCCGGCCGCCGTCGACCAGCGGGACGCACGTGGCGAGGGCGCGCCCGGCCGCGGGTGGCGGACGGTGGGTGGAGGTCTCGCCGGTGCGGTTCCGTGGCTGGCTCGACGGTTTCTACCAACGGCACCACGGCGCCACCGAACAGGGCCTGGTGCTGACGGGTACGAGCAACGGTGACACCGCCACGCTGTATCCGCCGCCCGGCCTGACCGGCGTCGAGGATGTCGACACGCTGCTGGCCGGTCTCGTCCGACCGCCGCGGATCGCCGTGCTGCTGGCGCGGAAGGGCGCCGCCGCCATCGGTGTGGTGGACGGTACGTCGGTGACCGTCTCGAAGGTCGAACGCTTCTACGTCCAGGGCCGCACCGCGGCCGGCGGCTCGTCCCAGCAACGCTTCGCGCGGCGGCGCGCCAACCAGGCCCAGGCGGCCACCGACCGGGCCACGGAGATCGCCGCCCGGGTCCTGCTGCCGTACCGGCCCGGGGCGTCCGCCGATCCCGACGAGGCGATCCGTGCCCTGGTTTGCGGTGGCGACAGGTCGATGGTCGATGTGATCCTGACCGACCGGCGCCTGGCCGCGCTGGTGCCGCTGCGTGACCCGCACCTGCTCGAATCCGCCGAGCCACGGCTGGTTGTACTCAAGGACGCGGCGGTGGCCGCCAGGCGGGTCCGGGTCCATCTGGTGCCGTGACCGGAGCGCCGGCCGAGCTGTCGTACCCGGGTCTTAGGCTGGCCGCCGATTCCACCGCGACCCGCACGGGTGTTCGAGGTGGCTGGTGCGAGCCGGGGTGCGCGGAGCCGACCCGGCCGAGACGGGGGATGGGGTTCACACCGATGACGGGTTCCGGGGGCGAGCACACGGTCGAGCTGGTCGACACTGTTGGGCCGGTCGACACCGCCGAACTGGTCGACACTGTTGGGCCGATCGATACTGCCGAGCCCGTCGACACCGCCGAGCTGGTCGACACCGTGAACCCGGTGGTCGACGCGGGCCGGGCAGCGCCGTTCGAGGCCGTCGAGGAGTACCAGTCCGCGATCGAGGCGATCAGGTCGGCGGCGGTCGCCTACTACACCGGCACCGATGTGACCATGGACGACGCCAGTTACGACGCGCTGATGGCCCGGGTGAGCGCCACCGAGGCGGTGCGCCCGCAGTGGCGTACCGCCGACTCGCCCACCGGATCGGTCGCCGCCGGCGTCGACATCGGCGGTGACGTCGTGCACACGGCACCGATGCTGAGCCTCGACAACGTCTTCGGCGCGGACGAGCTGCGCGGCTGGGCGGCCCGGTTGGAGAAGCTGCTCGGCCGACCGGTCGACGGTTTCACGGTGGAACCGAAGATCGACGGCCTGGCTGTCTCCGCTCGGTACGTACAGGGCCGGTTGACCCAGCTCGCCACCCGGGGCGACGGGCGCGCGGGCGAGGACGTCACCACTCAGGCCCGGCTGGTCGTGGGGTTGCCGCAGCTCCTGGACGAACCGGTCACGCTGGAGATCCGGGGCGAGGTCTTCATGACCGACGCCGATTTCACCCGCGCCAACGAGCTGCGCACCGGTCACGGCGAGCCGGCGTTCGCCAACCCGCGCAGCGCCGCGGCGGGCAGCCTGCGCGCCCAGGACCGGGCGTACGAGGTGCCGCTCTCGTTCTACGCGTACGGCGTACTCGGCGGCGGCTCGCCGGACGGAGCCGGGCGCCACTCCGCCGAGATGGCGTACGTCGGCACCCTCGGTGTCGCCACCACCGCCGGTTCGCCGGCCGGGATGCCGGTCTGCGCCACGGTCGGGGAGGCGCTCGCGGCGGTCGAAACCCTCAACACGCGACGGGCCCAGCTCGGGTTCGCCGTCGACGGTGCCGTGATCAAGGCGGACGCCTCGGCGGACCGGGAGCTGGCCGGGTTCTCCAGTCGGGCACCGCGCTGGGGCATCGCCTACAAGTTCCCGGCCGACACCCGTACCACCACTCTGCTCAGGATCGAGGTGCAGGTCGGTCGGACCGGGCTGATCACCCCGGTCGCGGTGCTGGCGCCGGTGCAGGTCGGTGGGGTGGTGGTCACCTCGGCGACGCTGCACAACTTCGAGGATCTGGTCCGGCGCAACGTACGCGCGGGCGACACGGTGTTCGTACGGCGGGCCGGCGAGGTGATCCCCGAGGTGACCGGGGCCAAGCTCGACGAGCGGCCGGCGGAGGCGGTGCCGTTCGAGCCGCCGGCGCTCTGCCCCCGCTGCGGTGGAGAGATCGACCGGTCGCAGAAGCGGTGGCGGTGTGCCCTGGGTCGGGCCTGCGGCGCTGCCGAGTCCCTGGCCTACTTCGCCGCCCGGGACTCCATGGACATCGAGGGCGTCGGCGACAAGATCATCACCCTGGTGGTCGCGGCCGGGCTGGTGACCGACCCGGCCGACCTCTACGACCTCGACGCGGCGACCCTGGCGAAGCTGGACCGGATGGGCGAGACCTCGGCGACCAAGCTGGTGGCGAGCATCGAGCGTTCCAAGGCGCAGCCGCTCTCGCGGGTGCTGACCGGACTCGGCGTGCGGATGACCGGACGGTCGATGTCCCGCCGGTTGGCCCGGCACTTCGGCGAGATGGCGGCGCTGCGCCAGGCCGACGTCGCGCAACTCCAGGAGGTCGAGGGGGTGGGCCCGGAGCGGGCGGTCACCATCGCCGCCGAACTGGTCGACCTCGCATCGGTGATCGACAAGCTGGTGGCCCGGGGAGTCAACATGGTCGAGCCCGGCCTGCCAGCCCGGGTCGTTCCGGGCGCGGGCGCCGATACCAGCAGCGGACCGGCACCGTCGGCGGGCGCGCCGCCGCCGCTGCGACGGCCCGATGGCACCCCGATGACCGTGGTGGTCACCGGTTCGGTTCCCGGCCTGTCCCGCAACGAGGGCAACGAGGCGGTCGAACGGCTCGGCGGCAAGTCCTCGGGGTCGGTCTCCAAGCGAACCGACCTGGTGGTGGTCGGTGAGGGCGCCGGCTCCAAGGCGGCCAAGGCCGAGGAGCTGGGCGTACGGATCGTCCCCGCCGACCTGTTCGCCGAGGCCCTCGCCGCGCACACCGACGGGCGTACCGAGGAGGCCCTGCGCCTGCTCGGCTGACTGCCGTTCGTCAGTCGGTCACCGGTTCGGTCTCCAGCAGCGCGCCGGTGTGGTGCAGGTGGGCGCGACCGGCGGCGATCGCGGTCCGGGTGTCGGCGACGACCCGGCCGGCCTTCCGAAGCCGGTCGAGTACGCCGACAGCGGTGAGCGCCCGTTCGTGCCCGGCGGCGACGGAGGAGATGAAGACGGCGATCCCCCGCTGTTCCAGGTCTTCGATCGCGCCGCGCAGGACGAGTGCACCGGTGCCGTCGACAGTGGAAACCCGGGACATCCGCAGGATGATCACCCGTACGTCATCGACCTCGGAGAGTTCGCGCTGGAACCGGTGGGCGGCGACGAAGAACAGCGGCCCGTCGAACCGGTAGGTCACCATGTGTTCGCGCAGCACGCCCTCCTCTGCGGCGTGGTGGTCGGTGAGGTCGAGCGGCACCTTCTCCAGCCGGGCGGCCCGCCCGATCTGGCGCAGTGCCAGGGCCCCGGCGACGACGATTCCGATCCCGACTGCGGCAACCAGGTCCAGGGCGAGGGTGGCGATCGCGGTCAGGGCCATGACGAGGGCGTCGGATCGGGTGGACCGGGCCAGGGCGGCCAATGCCCTGACCTCGACCATCCGGACCGCGGTGGCGAGCAGCACGCCAGCCAGCGCGGCAAGTGGCACATGGGCGACCAGTGGCGCGGCGGTGAGCATGATCAGCGCGAGCACGATCGCGTGGGAGAGGGCGGCGAGTCGCGAGCGCGCACCGGAGCGGACGTTGACGGCGGTACGGGCCATCGCCGCCGTCGCCGGCACCCCGCCGAAGAGGGGGGTCACGAGGTTCGCCACGCCCTGTCCGAAGAGTTCCCGGTCCGGGTCGTGGCGCTGGCCCACGGTCATGCCGTCGGCGACGGTGGCCGACATCAGGCTCTCCAGTGCGGCCAGGGCCGCCACCGCCAGCGCGGCGGTGAGCAGTGACGGGACGGCGCCCGGGTCGAGGAAGGCCCACGAGGGGGTGGGCAGGGTGGCCGGCAGGGCACCGACCTGGGCGACGTCGAGCCGCGTGTAGTGGGCGACCGCCGTCGCCACTCCGACCGCGATCAGCGAGAACGGGAGGGTCGGCCGGAGGTGGGATCCGACGAGCATCATCGCGGCGACGCCGAGCGCCAGGGCAAGCACCGGCCAGTACGGTTGGGCGGCGAAGTCGCGCAATGCGTGCCCCGCGACCGCGAGCACCCCTTCCCCTGCCGACGCGGGCACGCCCAGCGCGGCGGGTACCTGTTGGAGGAAGATGACCGCGGCGATGCCGACGGTGAATCCCTCCACTACCGGCGCCGGTACGTGCCGCACGTACCGGCCGGCTCGGAGCAGGGCCAGGACCACCAGGATGAGCCCGGCGAGCAGGCCGACGGTGAGCACACCGCCGGGCCCGTGCTGTGCCACGATCGGCACGAGCACGACGGTCATCGCGCCGGTCGGACCGGAGACCTGCAGGTTGGAGCCGCCGAACAGGGCGGCGAGGATGCCGGCGACGATCGCGGTGGCCAGGCCGGCGGCGGCGCCGGCACCGGAGGAGACGCCGAATCCGAGTGCCAACGGCAGGGCGACCACGGCCACGGTGAGTCCGGCGACCAGGTCCCGTCGGGGTTGCCGACCCATCGCCGTGAGGTCCTGCCGGGTGGGCAGCAGGTCGACGAACCGACGCCACACCAGGTCGAGGGCGCGGGTGGCGGTCACCGGCGGGCCGCCACCGGGCGGTCCTCGGAGCTTCCCGGCTTCGGCTCCTCGTCGGAGGTGGCCGGCGCTTCCCGGAGGGTGTCGAGCAGCTCGGCCTGGTTGGTCAGCATGTCGGTGAGGAACCGGCGAGCCGCTCGCATCAGGTCCGCGACGTCTGGTCCGGCGAGGGCGTAGATGACGGCGGAACCCTCGCGTCGGGACGTCACGATCCCCGCCCGCCGCAGCACGGACAGTTGCTGGGACAGGCTCGACGCCTCGATTGCCACGTCTGCCAGCAGGTCGCGTACGGCCATCGGCCCGTCGCCGAGCAGTTCCAGCACCCGGATGCGTACCGGATGTCCGAGCGTGCGGAAGAACTCCGCCTTCCGTTGGTAGAGCGGAACCGTCACGTCTCCCCCTCAGCTTGACCAGCTATGCAATTGAAGACTCTTTCAATTGCATAGGTCTACATCCGACAGCAGTGATTCTCGCCACCGGCAACGCCAGGAGGGGAAACGGACCGGGCAGAGAGTTGCCAACCGGGAGTCCGGAACTCTCGGTCACGCTCCGGGCAGGATGGTTGTCATCGCATCGGCGGGACGCGCGAGCCGGTCCCCACCTTCGGGCACCCGTCGCCACCTGCGGATACAGACTCTCCTGGGAAACTCGGTCTTGACCCAAGAAGTTGAAGTGTTTAGATTTCCTTTCCGGAACACTTCCGATAAATTTCGCCCGAGCTGTACCCTGCCCATCCCCTCCAGGCACGGAGAGCGCGAAATGAGAAGGCCCCCCGTCCCGCCCGCTGTCGCCCCCACCGCTGCACGCCCGCGCCGACGCCGACTCGCCGCCATACTGGCCACCTGCCTGCTCACCGCCTGTGGCGCGCCGCAGCCGGCGACCCCGCAGGCGACCGGCGGTACGGTGCCGGAGAAGCCCGCCTCCCCGGTCGTCCTGAACGTGCTCGACGTCGCCGGCAACCTCCAGCTCACCCAGGGCATGATCGACGAGTTCGTGGCGAAGAACCCGGATGTGGTGTCGAAGGTGACGTACTCGAAGTCGCCGGCACCGGAGCTGGTCGGCAAGATCAAAGCTCAGCAGGGGGCGAACCGGGTCGACCTCGACCTGGTGCTGACCGGGGTGGACGGTCTGGCCGCCGGCATCGAACAGCAGCTCTGGACCCCACTACTGCCGGCGTACGCCAACCGGCTGCCGGGCATGGCCGACTATCTGCCGGGTGCGGCGGCGATGCAGCAGCTCGCCGGGGACTTCGGCGTGACGATCACCTACTACCCCTCCGGCCCGCTGATCGAATACCTGCCCTCGAAGGTGCCGAACCCGCCGAAGACCGCCGCTGAGCTGCTGACGTACGCCCAGGCGAACCCGGGTGCGGTGCAGTATGCCCGGCCGTCGAACTCCGGACCCGGCCGCACCTTTTTGATGGGGCTGCCGTACCTGCTCGGCGACACCGATCCCAAGGATCCGGTCCGGGGCTGGGACAAGACCTGGGCCTACCTCGCCGAACTGAACAAGCACGTCACCCTCTACCCGTCGGGCACCAGCGAGACGATGAAGAACCTGGCCAACGGCTCGGCGAAGATCATCGTCAGCACCACCGGCTGGGACATCAACCCGAGGGTGCTCGGCACCGTGCCGGCCGAGGCGAAGATCGGCACCCTGGACGGGTTCCACTGGGTCGCCGACGCCCACTACGCGGTCGTACCCAAGGGGGTGTCAACCGACAAGCAGGCGGCCGTGCTCGCCCTGCTCAACTGGATGCTCACCCCCGGCCAGCAGGCCAAGGCGTACGACAACGGCTACTTCTACCCGGGTCCGGCGGTGAAGGACGTGACCCTGTCGATGGCCCCCGAGGCGAGCCGCAAGGCCATCGAGCAGTACGGCCGGCCCGAGTACGAGCAACTCATCGCGGGCCATCCGGTCGAGGTTCCGCTCGGCGCGAAGGCGCTGGTCGAGGCGTTCAGCCGGTGGGACCGCGAGATCGGCGGCGCGAAGGTGGGCAAGTGACCTTCACCCGGCTGCGGCTCGACGGCGTCTCACGCAGCTTCGGCGGTCACCAGGCCCTGGTCGGGCTGGACCTGACCATCGAGCGGGGCGAGTTCATCGCCCTGCTCGGGCCCTCCGGCTGCGGCAAGTCGACCGCGCTGAACTGCCTCGCCGGGCTGCTGCCGCTGACCCGGGGCAGCATCTGGACCGACGACACCCGACTGGACACCCTGCCACCGGAGCGGCGCGGTTTCGGCATGGTGTTCCAGAACTACGCCCTCTTCCCGCATCTGACGGTCCGCCGCAACATCGCCTTCGGGCTCCAGATGCGCCGACTGCCCCGGGCCGAGGTACGGCGCCGGACCGACGAGGCGATCCGACTGGTACGCCTGGAGGAGCACGCGGGGAAACTCCCCGGCCAGCTCTCCGGCGGCCAACAGCAGCGGGTGGCGATCGCCCGCGCGGTGGTGCTGGAGCCCGCGCTGGTGCTGATGGACGAGCCGCTGTCCAACCTGGACGCGAAACTGCGGTTGGAGATGCGGACCGAGATCCGGCGGCTACACCAGTCACTCGGCCTGACCACGGTGTACGTCACCCACGACCAGGAGGAGGCGCTGTCGCTGGCCGACCGGCTGGTGGTGCTGCGCGACGGCCGGGTCCAACAGATCGGCGCGCCGGAAGAGCTGCACACCCGCCCGGCGAACCGGCACGTCGCCGACTTCATGGGCTACCGCAACCTGCTGCCGCTGCGCGCCACGCAACGGCATGCCAGCTCCCAGATCGTGGTGGAGGGTGAGGGGCTGCGACTCGTCGGCACCCCGGTCGGCCCGGTGAGCCCCGGCGACACGGTGATCGCCGCCGTACGCCCCGAGGACCTGCGGATCGCCGAGGTGCAGGGCACCGGCCTGCTCGCCACGGTCGAGGTGGTCGAATACCAGGGTCGCGAGGTGGCGGTCGAGGCCCGGACCGAGGGCGGGCTCACGCTCAACCTGCGTACCTCCCGGCGTCCGGCCCTCGGCGAACAGGTGGAACTGGTCGTCGCCCCGGCCCGCCTGCTGGTCTTCCCGACCGACGACACCACACCAGACGACACCTCGACCGGCGACAATGCCGCCGACGACGCTCCCGCCGAGGCCGACAAGGCCGTACCGGCATGACCGCGCCACCTGACACCAGCGGGTCGCCGGTACGGGTGGCACTGCGCCACCGCCTCGCCGAACGCGGCGTCGACCGGCAACTCCTGCTGCTCGCCCCGGCGGCACTCTTCGTCACCGTGCTCTTCGTCTACCCGTTCCTCTACGGGGTGGGACTGTCGTTCCAACCGACCCGGGGCGGGACGTTCGGGGCGTACCGCGAGTTCTTCGCCGACCCGTACCAGCGCGACACCATCTGGACCACGTTGCGGCTGTCCCTGCCGGCGGCGTTGCTCAACGTGGCGGCGTCGGTGCCGATCGCGTACCGGATGCGCGGCCGGTTCCGGGGCAAACGGCTGCTGACGACGGTGCTGGTAGTGCCGATCACGCTCGGTACGGTGCTGACCGCCCAGGGCCTGCTCAACTTCCTCGGCCCGACCGGCTGGTTCAACCGGACCCTGCTCACCAGCGGCCTGATCGACGAGCCGGTACGGCTCACCTACAACTACTGGGGCGTCTTCTTCTCCCTGGTCATCACCGGTTTCCCGTTCGCGTTCCTGCTGGTGCTGTCGTACCTGTCCGGGATCGACCCGGCGCTGGAACGGGCGGCGGCCACGCTCGGCGCCGGTTGGGCGCAGCGGTTTCGCCGGATCACCCTGCCGCTGCTGGCACCGGGGCTGGCGACCACGTTCTGCCTGACGTTCGTGCTCGCGTTCAGTGTCTTCCCGTCGGCGGTGCTGGTCGGTGACCCCGCCGGCGACACCCGGGTCATCTCGATCGCCGCGTACGAGGCGGCCTACCTGCGCTACGACTACCCGATGGCGGCGGCGATCGCGGTGCTGATGGGTCTGGTCGAACTGCTGGTCATCGCCGCCGTGCTCGGCTGGCGGTCGCTGCTCTACACCGGCTCGACGGCGGGAGGGAAGGGCTGATGCCGACGACCGGCGGCACGACCCGCCGACGGTGGGTCGCCAGTCCCGGGGCCTGGCTGGTCTGGGGCGCGGTGCTCTTCTTCTTCGTCAACCTGGCCGGCGTCGTCGGCTCGGTGCTGGTCAACTCGTTCGGCACCCGCTGGTTCGACACCTGGTTGCCACAGGGCTTCACCACCAACTGGTACGGCACCGCCTGGCGCGAGTTCGGCCTGCTGCCCGTACTGGTGGTGACGCTGGAGGTGTCCCTGCTGGTGGTCGGCGTCTCGGTGCTGATCGGGGTGCCGGCCGCGTACGCACTCGCCCGCCGGACGTTCCCCGGTCGACGGCTGCTGTACCTGCTCTTCCTGCTGCCGATCCTGATGCCACCGATCACGTACGGCATCCCGCTCGCCACCGTCCTCTACAAGTTCGGCTTCGCCGGGCACCTCTCCGGTGTGGTGCTGGCGAACCTGGTGCCGTCGGTGCCGTTCGTGATCCTGACCATGACGCCGTTCATCGAGCAGATCGATCCGGCGATCGAACGGGCGGCGCGGATGTGCGGTGCCCGTACCGGTCAGGTTTTCGTCCGGATCCTCGCGCCGTTGCTGACGCCCGGCATCCTCGCGGCCTCGATCCTGGTCCTGGTCCGCACGGTCGGGATGTTCGAACTGACCTTTCTGACCGCCGGCCCGGACTCGCAGACCCTGGTGGTGGCGCTGTACTACTCGATGTCAGCGGCCGGCATCCGGGCCCAGCAGTCGGTCGACGCGATGGCGGTCATCTACACCTCGATGATGCTGGTGCTGCTGGTGGTGGCACTGCGCTTCGTCAACCCGACCCAACTGGTGGCCAGGGTCCGCGACGACGTCGACTAGGAGCGGCATCGAAGCCGGCCAGAGCCATTCGCTGGCCTTCAGCATGCCGGACGGCACAGCGTCGATGCCGCCTACTCTTCGGCACCGGCCGACGTGTCCTCGCTCCGAGGTTGGTCGGCACCAGGAGCATGGCGTCCCAGCTTCCTGGTCTTGAACAGCGATGCGGCTGCACCCCCGACCGCGCCGGCCGCACCGGCGATCGCTCCGCCCACACCCTTCACCGCGGTCAGCGCCTGCGGCGCATCCGGGATGCCGTCGCCGTCCAGGTCGACGCTTCTGAACGGACGCGTCACGGCGCCCGCCGCAGCCGTCACGCCGGCGCCCGCCGCATTGGCGGTGTCGGAGATCCAGTACCCCGTCGCCTTCGCTGCGTCTTCCAGGGCCGCGAGCGCTCGGTTCGGTTCAGCCTCAACGTCATCGTCCTCGGGCTTCACCTTCACCGGAATGGCCAAATGTGCCGGGAACTCATCCGGAGCATCAGCGAATGCGACCCGGGCAGCGTCAACCACCTCCCGACCGAACAGGAAGCGCGTGACCCCTCCTGCCAGGGCGCCGACTCCGTATTCGATCGCCGCCTGCTGCTTTCCATTCAAGTTCAGGCGCACGGTGTCCAGTTGGCCCGTCTGAATGGTGCGAACAAGGCTCTGCGCCGCGCCACCAGGGAGCATGTCCGCAAGTGTGTTCGCCCAGTGCGACCAATCGCTCCGACCGGCAGCAATCGCGTGCCCGACGCCAACGGCACCCCCCGTCGACACACTCGCGAGGTCACTTGCCATCGCCGCGATCTGCTGCTGGTTGACGCGCTCGTTCGACAGTCCGTAGACCAGGGCGTGAGCTTGCTCCTTGTCGAGGTCCATGCTGTGGATGTCGGCGATGGCGAGCCCGAAGAGCGCCGTGATCTCGAACTGGAGCTGCTCGTCACCCGCAGGGAGTAGCGCCGCGACCCGACGAGCTCCCGTCGTCGCGGCGCCGAGCGCGACGTTCTTGGCAGCCGCCTTCGCGGCTTCCTTGGCGACGACCTTCGCAGCCTCCTTACCGGCCTTCTTCGCCGCCTGCTGCCCCGCGCTCTTGGCACCGGCCGCAGCGGCACCGACGCCGGGAATCAGCGCGATCCCGACATCGACCACTATCGCGCCGGCGGCGATAACGGCACCTGCGGCGCTGATGGCGGTGACGTACTGCCGCTCGATCAGTCGGATCACCTCGGCCGGTGTCGCGTCGGGATTCCGGCGGCGGACTCGCATGACGTACTTACGAGCGATCGAATGGCGAGCGCCGACCGCCTTCGCAATGTCACGCGCGGCATCCTGCTCGACGAGTTCAGCCTCGAATGTGCTCTCGCCCGTGTCGTTCATCGATCAGCCCCCTCCGGCCCCCGAATTATTGCCGCACCGACCGCCGACCGCTAGCGCAGATCTGGCCGGACGTCTCGCCTTCGATCGACGCGCCGGAGACGGCAACCGACTGCTCCGCCCTCGTCGTGCACACCACCGTTGCCGTGGGGTCGGGGCAGGCGAGTTGGCCTGCCGTACCTCGCAGGACCGGGACGTCCGACTCGCCGGCCTGTGCTTCTCGTGCGCCGTGGTCGCGTCCGTCCCCGTCGTCGGGGTGGGCGTGACCAGCCACTGAGGCGAGCGAACCGACAGGCGTTGCCGCCGGCAGGTGTCAGTGGGACGGGCCGGGCCGGGTGACGGTGAAAGCCTCGTTGCCGAGGGACAGCGATACACCGGCGGTGTCGGAGAGGGCGTGGGAGGTGGCGAGCGCTGCGGTACGCAGCGACAGGCGCGCGGGTCTCTGAAACTCCCCCGATCGCAGTCCCCACGTGTCGTCATTGGACGGAACCGCAAGGTTGACTGTCGCGTGGGCGTCGTGCGCCGCCACGCGATGCTTCGATGAGGGACCAGAACTCGCTCATGATCACGGGATCAGCCTAGATCGGGAGCAGGGAGCGAGAATCAGACCTTACGATGATCGACTGGCTTGCGGGGGTCTGGTCACCGACACACGTGGCACAGATCGTCGAAGGTGGCCAGGTCGGAGGTCCTCTATCCGCTCAGACGGTCGGCGGCAGTTAAGTACCCGGACAAGATGCGAGGATGGCTCCGTGGAGATTCGGTTTGGCTTCGGTAACGAGCGTGGGAGAGTGTTGGTGGAGGTCTCGCCGAATGCCGACCCGGTGGCCGTCGGTAAGACCGAGCGGGAGTTGGGCATGCCGGTGTGTACCGCATCTGTCGAATTCAGTGCCCAGGGTTACCGGTCGCTGCTGGGCTGGGTGCAGTTGGTCCGCGAGCCCAGCGCGACGGACCGATTCGGGATCGACCCGTTCGACCTGTTCGCCGACTCCAGCGCACCCTTCGCCTGGTACGGAATACGGCCGGTGCTCTTCGACGCTCCTTCCCGTTGGCGCTCGGATGCGGTGCGATGGGAGGCACACAGCTTCCTGACTATCGGTCCCTGGGACCTTGACCGGCGGCTCGTCGTTCCACTGGTCGGGTTCGCCTGGGGCTACGAGCAGGATCCGGAGGAGCGGCTGCGACTGTCGCCGGTGCGGTTGCTCGGGCCGGCTGACTGGGACGGCCACCGCCGCTACATGTCCGAGAGATACCCGACGTGGAGGTTCAGCAACGGCGACCACCTTGCAGAACAGCACTGACGATCGTTCGATCCACCGGGACGCACTCTCGATGTCAGCGATCCGAAAGCCGATCGGCACGGAGGGCCAGCTACGAGCCTGACGACTCTGGCCAGGGCTGGAGCGCACGGTCGACGGCAGAAGCGGATGCTGATCGCGCTGCACCAGAACGTGGTCCATCGGTGCCAGCCGTGGCCGCCCATTGACCGGTGAGGAAGAGGTCCTCGCCGTTGATCACTAGGCATCCGAACATGTCGCCGAGGACGGTTCGTTGGTGTTCCGTGAGCGGGTTTACGAACACCGCAACGTCGACCCCCGCAGCCCGGGACGCCTGCGCGATTTCGCGGGCTTTGCCGGGGCTAAGCAGTGTTCGCCGTGAGAGCGGGGCAGTCATCTTTGCCGCACCGCCGTGCGAGACACCGCGGCGCTGGACGTGCCGGCCCACCACTCGCCCACCATGTGCCTCCACTGATGCCGCCAGGAGATCGAGCTTTGCGTCGAACTCCTTGTCCTTGGCCGTGAACAGGCCTACCAGCACCACGTCGGCGTCCGCCAGCACTGAGGTCGGTGGACCACTGGGATATCGCCGCACGGGACCATGGTGCCAGACACCGCGCGCATCCGCTCATCGACAGTTCAGGATGCCGGCACCACGGGAGGCCGGACACCGAGCGTGACGGCTGCCGTCTGCCTGCGCGCCCAGTCGGCGGCATGTGCGGATAACAGCTGGCGAAGCTGGCAGTTTGTGAGTCATGGTTGCGGGGTGATCACAGTCCAGCGGGTGCGGGTGCGGTGGAGCGCAGCGGCACGCGGCGCTCAGCACGCCAACCTCCGCCGTGGCCTGAACCGGCCGGTGCCACTTCCTGTCTCACTACCGATGTGCGACGTGGCCGTCCACGAGGTGCTTTATGACGAGGCGGCCGGCTACGTGCGCCACGACGAGGTGCTCAGTGGGGGCGTAGAGCGAGCCCGCGACGTGGGCTTGTGGCTCACCATCAAGGGTTCCACGGCGATTGTTGATCGGCTACCCGGCCGTGCGGCATATCCACGCGACCGTGGCACGGCCCGCCTGTTCACACTCTCGCGGGGGCAGGTGGGCCGCTACCGGGCGAACTTCCGGTTCACGTTCACTCAGTGCGCCTGCAACCCCAGCTGGTTCTACGAGGATTGGGTAGTGCAGGTCGGTAGCGGCCCGGTAGAGCCCGACGGGTTCATACATCGCGAGCCGGACCATGATGTCGACAACCGCGTGCATCTTTACGGCGGATCGGTGAGGCCGATCGCAGGCAGACCTCACTGGTAGGACCGGTTGGAGCGCGGCGGCAGCGGAACGCGTGCCCAGCCGCCGCTCGTGTCTGCTGACGGTCTGGTCGGCGGCGTCAGAACCAAGTCCTTGGGCGGGCGAGTCGCCACAGGCGTCCACGCCAGCGCGCACGCTGAGGGTGCAAGAAGAGCTCGATGTCCTCCAACGCGTTGGTGGCGGTAGCTCTGACATGAGGGCGGACACGCCGTTCACGCAAGGCTGCGACGACGCGTCCCTCGTCGAGTCGACGGTAGACCCTTGCCAGGTGTCCAAGGCAGGTGGCGGCGAGTGCCTGCACCTGGTGGTCATGGTGATCCAGTAGAGCCAGGTAGAGATCCTGCGACTCTTTCCAACCGCCGTCGCCGTATAGCGCGCATCCCACCATGGCATTCAGGGCAGCGCTGATGTCTTCGCGATCGAGAGCAGTCCGCACATCGGCTGGCGTAGCCGACGGAGGATTGTGAAAGGTGTGATGCTGGTGGCTCATGCCTCACATCTTTGATCACCGCTGCTGTCAGCCAACATCCGCTCATCGACAGAAGAGTGCACCGGGGCAGCGCAACGTCCCCGTACCGGGTTGGCACGGGGACGTGTGTGCGAGGGCTGCTAGGACCGTGTGGCGAGGCTGACGAAGGCCCGCCACGCGTCGGGGCCGAAGGTGAGCACCGGCCCGGTCACGTCCTTGCTGTCGCGGACGCCGACGACGCCAGGAAGGTTCTTCGCCACCTCGACGCAGGTGGACCCGCCGTTGCTACTGCGGGTCGACTTCCGCCAGATGGCGCCGGTCAGGTCTGCCATGTCGGTGCTACTTCCTTGAGCAGGTCGAGGGTGAGCGCAGTGGGCAGGGCTACCGCCCGGATGGATTCCCACACCGCTTCCAGCCTATCAATGTCCGCTTGCTGGGTGACGACGCGCGCTTGCAGCGGATCGTCCAGGTGGGCGGCACCACCACCGAGCGGCCCCTTCGCCAAGATGAAGCCACCGGCGAGCCCAGCATGACCTCCGGCATCGGCCGGCACCACCTGAATATGCACATGGGGTCGCTCGGCGAGCCGGATGAGGTGCGCACACTGCTCGGCCATGATCTCCCGGCTGCCGACACGCCGCCGAAGAATCGCCTCGTCAAGGATGGCGAAGACCTGCGGGGGCCTCGATCCGGCGAGGATCACCTGCCGCTCGATCCGGGAGGTCGCGCGCTCCTCGACCTCGCCCTCGTTCATCAGACCGCCGAACGAAAGGACGGCCCGCGCGTACGCCTCGGTTTGCAGCACGCCAGGCACGAGGGCCGGCTCGAACCAGCGCAGCAGCCGAGCGTCGCGCTCGTGTTCGATCCACTCCCGCAACCACGTCGGATAGCGGCGCCGCGCTACGTCCGGCCAAAGGTCCTCTATGTCCTTTCCGACCAATGCCGCGACCTGTGCCCGGTGTCGGGTCTGCGGAACCCGTCCACGGCTTACCCATCGGGCGGCCGTCTTGGGGTCTACACCTACTTGAGCGGCTAGCGATTCGGCGGTCTGACCCGACTCGATCATCGCAATTTGAAGGGCGTGGTTCACTCCGTCTCCCCTTTGGACGTACTGAACATAGACGAAACCTACTGCAACGCAGTGTGTTTGTCCCACCACTCGGGGGGAGGGTTTTCGTGAGCGGCGTGGCTGGTGGAGGTTCGAGCCCGGCGGTCGCGCTGTGGGGCGCCCCAAGCAACGGGCGCGGGGCGCCCCTCCAACCCCAAGGAGGTGGCGCGGTGTTCACGTTCCGGCGATGGTGGTCCGGGTGGCCATGGGTCCCCGGGCCCACTCCCCCGACCCCGCCCGAGCCGTCGCACCCACCGGCCCGCCCCGAATGGGCCGACGAGCGTACGGCGAACCTGCGCCCGCTGCCGCTGCTCACCCACGGGCAGGCCATGGGCTACCGCGTGCCCCGGAACAAGGGTCGTCACCATGTCCGATGAACCCCTGGTCAAGGTCGGTGACATCGTCAACGCCGAAGGCGAGGACTACTACCGGGGCACCGGAGCCAACCGCCGCCCCGGCGTCGGAGACCTCCACCTACGGGTCACCCAAGTCCCGACCCACACCCGGGACGACAACCGGGAATGGATCCCCGTACGCGGCATCGAAAAACCCATGGGCAAACCCGAACGCCCCGAAGCCGAATACGTCATCCGCCGCCGCGTCCTGCTCGACATCGAACGCCCCGCACCGAAAGGGCCAACCTGGTGATCGACCCGAAGCCCGTCGCGGGTCGGCAACTCCACCTGCCGCTACGGCCGGTCTGGTGCTGCCGGGTCTGCGCCCAGCCCTGGCCGTGCGCGGACGCCCGACTCGACCTCACCGTCAGCTTCCGCCACCAACGCATCGCACTGATGCTCTACCTCGGCACCCAGTTCGTCGACGCCATCTCCGACCTGCACGTCTACGACTCCGCCCTCGGACCACCGCCGGACGTACGCGCCATCTTCGACCGCATCATGTGCTGGATGCCACCCGAGCGTCGCGAGGCGTAAGCGGCCTCGTAAAGACCGTCAGAGGGGCGTACCGGTGACGCAGGTGAGCAGACGGTCCTGCCCGTACGTCGTAATTGATCGTGTGGTGCTGAAACCGTGCGCCTGGAGCAGCCGTTCGGTCGACGTGACGTTCGCGGTGGCGTTCGCGGAGATGGGCCGCTCGCCGAAGACGCAGAGCCTGCCCCCCGGAGCGAGCAGGCTCCGCACCCGCTCGATCTGCTGCGTCGCCGCTCCCATCCAGAACAGGCTGACGTTGACCGCGAATATCGTGGTGAAGTGATGGGCCGGAAGGTCGGTGGAGTCGAATCCGGCATGCCGGATCTCGACCCGGCCGGAACGGATGTGGCTGGCGTTGCGTTCGGCGGCGAGCCGCGCCATGGTCGCCGCGCGGTCGATCGCCACGATCCTGCCGGTGGTGAGTCGTTCGGCGACCAGCGAGACGGCCACTCCCCGACCGCATCCGATCTCCAGCAGGTGGTCGTCGGGGGCGACGGCCAGTGTCTCCACCGCCCACCGCTGGCGATGCGTCACCGCAGTCGTCTCGGACGATTCGCGCGGTTGCGGGATGGAGCTGCCACCGACCACGGTCGGGTGTCGCACGGGCAGGGCACATCTCACGAGGCCGCTGCCCGGGCCGTGACCGGGACCGGGACCGGATCGTGCGGGCGGACGGAGCCCTCGTGTCGCACCGACCGGACTCTGCTCACACACCTGTCGCACCTTTCGGGATGGCGCCATTCACTGCGTCTTCGGCGACCGAAGCGGCGGCCAGGGGTGGCTGCGGCAGGGTGCCCGTCGTAGCTGACCGGACGAGAGTGGGGCGTCCGTGCAGCAGTAATCCAGGGTACGACCCACACGGCCGGCACCACAGTGGGCCGGGCGCAGTGGCGGCATATGGACTGGCGGCCCCGCCTGTCGAGCGGGGCCGCCAGTTGTGACATCCGGTTCCCCGGGGAATCGGACACCGCCGGGTGGACGCCGGTCGGCGCCCCGGCGATCAGTGCATCATCACCGGTACGGGAACATCTCCGGCGTTCTCGTCGTCGGACGCGCCCGACCCGCTCGCCACCGCGCCACCGTCCTGACGGCCGGCCGTGACCAGGGTGAACGTGAGCGCCGCAGCCGCCACGAGCACGCCGACCGCCCACCAGATCGCGGTCGCGTAACCGTGTACTGCGGCCTCATTGACCAGGCTCGGGTTGCCACCGTGGTCGAGCAGGTACGCCGTGGTGGCGCTCGCCGCGACCGTGTTCAGCAGTGCCGTACCGATCGAACCACCCACCTGCTGCGAGGTGTTGATCATCGCCGAGGCGACACCCGCGTCACGCGGCTCGACACCGTAGGTGCCCAGAGCCATCGCCGGCATGAACGCCGTACCCATGCCGAGGCCGAGCAGGATCATGCCGGGCAGGATCAGGCCCGCGTAGGAGCTGTCCACCTTGAGCTGGGTCAGGATCAGCATGCCGAGTGCGGCGACCAGGAAGCCCGGTCCCATCAGCAGCCGGGGTGCGACCCGGTTCATCAGCCGGGCACCGATCTGGGTCGAGCCGGTAATCATGCCGACGATCATCGGCAGGAACGCCAGGCCGGTGACGACCGGTGACCACCCCTTGACCACCTGGAGGTAGTAGGTGAGGAAGAGGAAGAGACCGAACATGCCGATGATCGCGATACCCAGCGCCGAGTAGACGCCGGCCCGGTTGCGCTCGGTCAGCACCCGCAGCGGCAGCAACGGGTGGGCGACCTTCGACTCGACCAGGACGAACGTGGCCAGCAGCACGGCCGATGCGACGAACGAGCCCAGGGTCCAGGCGGCGGTCCAGCCGTCGGTCTCGGCCCGGGTGAAGGCGTAGACCAAGGCGACCAGGCCGGTGGTGGCCAGCACCACGCCAGGGATGTCGAGCTTGTTGCGGTTACGGGCTCCCGGCACATCCTTGATCACGAGGACCGCCCCAGCGGCGGCGACCAGCGCGAACGGGATGTTGACGTAGAGCGCCCAGCGCCAGTTCAGGTACTCGGTGAGTACACCACCGAGGATCAGGCCGATGGCACCGCCACCACCCGCGATCGCACCGAAGACGCCGAACGCCTTCGCGCGCTCCTTGGCCTCGGTGAAGGTGACCGCCAGCAGGGACAGCGCCGCCGGGGCGAGCAACGCGCCGAAGACACCCTGGAGGGCGCGGGCGCCGAGCAGCATGCCGGTGTTGACCGCGATCCCGCCGAGGGCCGACGCGGCGGCGAAGCCGAGCAGACCGATGGTGAAGATCCGCTTTCGGCCGGCGATGTCGGCGATCCGGCCACCGAAGAGCAGCAGCCCACCGAAGGCGAGCGTGTAGGCGGTGATCACCCACTGCCGGTTGCCGTCGGAGATCCCCAGGTCGTGCTGGGCGGCCGGTAGGGCAATGTTCACCACGGTCGCATCCAGTACGACCATCAACTGGGCCAGCGAGATGAATATCAGCGCTGTCCAGCGCCTCGGATTGGCTTCAACTTCTGTGGACATGAAGGTCCCCGCATTTTTCGCAAATATGGATGGAAACGGCAGCCTGTGGACGCAGGCAGCCCAGGTGTAGCGGTGGTGGTGGCGACGGATCCCCCGGCCGCGCTGGTCAGGGGACGGGTTTACCGTTCGGCGTGGTGGTAACCGGCTCGTCGTTGAGCCGATGGACGGAAAGCCGGAGTTCCGCCAGGGTTGCCGGGCCCCCTGGAAGAACGGACCGTTGGGGTGCCCGCAACCCGTCGAGGAGGATTTCCAGGTGCCGGTGGGCGTACGGCTCGACCGTTGCCCGCGCCGTACCGGGCAGCGGCCGAGTGAGCTGGACGATTGGGACGATCAGGTCACCGAGGCCGATGTCGGGCCGTAGCTGACCGGACTCACGGGCCCGGCGCAGCATCAACTCGAAAGCGTCCTCCATCTGCTCCCGCGCCTCACGCAGCTCCGGATCGGTCAGGTCCAACTGGTCGGAGAAGACCGCACAGAGCCCCCCGATGAGCAGGTCGGCCGAGGCGTGCGCGAACTGCCGCAGTGCTTCGAACGCGTCCGGCTCGGTTGCCCCGATCTGTTCCGCCTGAGCTGACAGACAGGACATCAGGCTCAACACCACGACCCGAATCAGTTCGTTCCGGTTGGCGAAGTGTCGGTACAGGGTGGCGTTACCCACCCCGGCCCGATGGGCGATTTCGTCCAGTGGCACGTCCGCGCCCCGCTCCAGGAAGAGCCGGGCTGCCGCGGCGACGATCCGCTCGTAGTTACGAGAAGCGTCCGCCCGTTGACGAGGCAGCCGCTGCTGGACGGCAGAACCGGCCGCGGCAGTATCAGTCACGTCGACGCTCCTCACTGAAACCGGGGAGTCCTTCCCCGGTTATCCGAAGAGTCAAACGGGGAAAGCCTCCCCACTTATTTCGACCATGGCTGTGACCTGCGTCCCGACATCGATCAGCACCCTTCCCCCGCCGCAGAGCCGCCCAGCCTTCCGCCCGGACGTCCCTCCCGGCCTGTCATCGAGGTCACCGCGACAGCGAGCGACAATGGTGGTTGACACGTCAATCATCTTCATATGATTGACGTGTCAACCATATGGGGCCACTCACTCACGAGGTGACGGTCCCGAGGCGCCGACCAGACGGCCACACCAAGCCAGCCGGACGGGCCGCAGACCAAGGAGAGTCCCATGGGAACGCTGGACGGGAAGGTCGTACTCATCACCGGCACCGGAGGGGGGCTGGGGCGCGTCGCGTCACTGGCCTTCGCGAGGGAAGGCGCCAAGGTCGTCGGAGCCGACATCCAGATTGAGGCAAACAACGAGACGGTCGAACTCGTCCGCCGGGCCGGCGGGGAGATGACGGGCATCGCGCCGATCGACCTCACCGATCCCGAACAGGCGCGGAAGATCGTCGAGAACACCGTGGCGGCCTATGGCGGGCTCGACGTGGTCTACAACAACGCGGCCTCGCTCCGGTTCGGCCCGATGCCCGATTTCTCCGTCGAGGACTGGCGGGCCACCATCACCGGCGAACTCGACATTCCTTTCTTCGTGTCGAAGTTCGCCTGGCCGCACCTGGTCCGGCGGGGTGGCGGCGTCATCATCAACGCCGCGTCGATGGCCGGCATGATCGCTGGTGAGGTTCCCCCGATGGTCGCGCACGCCGCCGCGAACGCCGGCATCATCGGCATGACGCGGCAACTCGCGCTCGAAGGCGCCCGCGACGGAATCCGGGTGGTGGCGGTGAGTCCCGGCCCCATCCTGACCCCCGCCAGCGACCGCGACCTCGGGGACAACCAGGCCGCCCGGGCCGCGATCACCGGCAAGACGCTCGTCAAGCGCTTCGCCCAGCCCGAGGAGATCGTCGAACTGGTGGTCTTCCTCGCCTCCGACCGGGCGGCCTACATCACCGGTGCGAACTACCCGGTCGACGGTGGTGCGACCGCCTGGTAACACCACCGTCGCGAAGCCGGATCCTAGGCGGCGGTGAACGCGAAGCCGGATCCTAGGCGACGGTGAAGACGAGGGAGACGTTCTGGCCGCCGAAGCCGAAGGAGTTGCAGACGGCGGCGTCGAGCCGCTGCTCACGCGGAGCGCCGGTGACCACGTCGAGCTTCACCTCGGGAGCCAACTGGTCGAGGTTCAGCGTCGGTGGGATGACCCCGTTGGCAACCGACAGCAGCGTGACGATGCCCTCCACCGCACCGGCCGCGCCGACCAGGTGTCCCAGGCTCGACTTGGGAGCGGTGAGCACCACATCGTCGCCGAGCGCCTGCGCGATGGCGGCGGCCTCACCCACGTCGCCGACGACGGTGGAGGTGGCGTGGCAGTTGACGTGCTTCACGTCCGACGGCTGGAGCCCCGCGTCGGCGACCGCGTTGAGGATCGCCCGGATCTGGCCGGCACCAGTCGGGTCCGGGCCGGTGATGTGGTGGGCGTCGGAGGTGAGGCCGTAGCCGGCGAGCCGGCCGAGCACCCTGGCCCCCCGGGCGGCGGCAAAGTCCGCCCGTTCCAGGACCATCACCCCGGCACCCTCACCGAGCACGAAACCGTCCCGGTCGACGTCGAACGGCCGGGAGGCGCGCTCCGGGTCGTCGTTGCGCTTGGAGAGCGTACGGGCCTGGGCGAAGCCGGCGATGGTCAACGGCGCGATGGCGGCTTCCGCCCCACCGGCGATGACCACATCGGCCTCCCCGGAGCGGATCAGCCTGGCGGCGAGGGCGAGCGCGTCGGCACCGGAGGCGCAGGCGGAGACCGGGGTGTAGACGCCGGCGCGGGCACCGAACTCCAGGCTGACCCAGGCGGCGGGTCCGTTCGGCATCAGCATCGGCACGGTCAGCGGGGAGATCCGGGCCGGTCCCTTCTCCTCCAGCAGGTCGTCCTGGTCGAGCAGGGTGTTGACGCCGCCGACGCCGGTGCCGATCACCACCGCGAGTCGGATCGGGTCGACCTCGGGGCTGCCGGCGTCGACCCATGCCTGCTGGGCGGCGACGAGCGCGGCCTGCTGGCAGCGGTCCATCCGACGAGCCTGGACCCGGGGCAGCACCTCGGCCGGAGCAACGGCCATCGGGGCGGCGATCTTCGTCGGCAGGTCGTCGGCGTGCCCGAATGAGGCCACCAGGTCGTCGATCCGGCGTACGCCGGAACGTCCGGCGAGCAGTCCCTGCCACAGTGAGTCGACGTCTCCGCCGAGCGGTGTGGTCGCGCCGAGCCCGGTGACGACAACGTCCTGGGCGTTCATGCTGGCCTCCTCGTGGCGTACGTGGTGTGGGGGCTTGCCGTCCCGAAGTTGTATCGAATACAACTTTAGGATGTCCACCGCCGAACCGCAGCCCCGTCCCTTCGCCCCGACTCGGGACCGGGGGCGGCGTACCCGGGCGTTGCTGCTCGAACAGGCCGCGACGCTCTTCGGCGAACACGGCTTCGAATCCGTGAGCGTGGCCGGGATCGCCACCGCCGCCCGAGCCCATCCGAACCAGGTCACCTACTACTTCGGGTCCAAGGACGCGTTGTTCGTACACGCCGCGTTCCTGCTGCTGCTGCGCGACGCCGAGCGCCTGGAGCCGGTCGGTCGCCGCCAGCGCACGCCGGATGCGTTCCGCAGGGCGATGGCGCGCACGGCGCTGGCGCTGCCCGCCGTCCCGATCGCGATCCAGGCGATGTCCATCACCCGGCAACGGCCCGAACTGCGGCCGGTCGCCGAACAGAACCTGGCCCTCCTGTTCCACCGGGCGCAGCGCTACCTCACCGCGATCCTCGAACTGCACGACTGGGTGATCGACCGACCCGCCGACGTCGAGACCCGCACCTTCTGGAGTGCGGTGCTCGGGGCACGACTGATCTCGGAATCCGGCTTCGGCGACCGGTCCAACGACATCGACCTCGCCGGGGTGCTCACCATCCGCCGCCGGAGCACGGCCTACGGTCCGGAACGTGACCGTCATTGACAAGATCGCCTGGTGCGACGGTCCGGATGACCTGTCACACCGCCGACTACCAGGGCAAGCCCACCGCCAGCAACGAAATCGCCGAGGTGACCTGGCTCGGATACGCCGACCGGCACCGAGTGTCCGCCCTGGACCAGGTCATCTTCGACCGGCTGTACGCTCAGGGCCTGCTCCGCTGATCCCCGCTCGACCGGCCCGGACCCGCCCGTACGGAGCGGAGGGCCCCGAAAACGTCGTACGGCCCCGGGCGAGCCCGGGGCCGAACGTGTCGCGTGTTGGTGTGGATCAGCCCTGAAGGTCCTCCAGACCCGCGAGGCTGTCCTGCAAACCCTTCAGAATCTCGGCGAAGTCGGCGGTCTCGGCCGCCGGCGGGACGTCGATGGTGACGGGCTTGCCGTACTCGGTGTAGTCGATGGTCACGTCGTTGGCGTCGTTCGTGAAGGACCGGACACGACGAAGCTGGTACTGCTCGTCCGCCCAGAGGTCAACCTTGACCTCCTTGACACCCAGCTTGGTGAACTCCTTCTCCAGGGCAGCACGGACCGTCGCGTCGGGCACCGCGGTCAGGTACGCGGCAACCGGGACCACGGCGGTGTAGTGCACGGTCTGCACACCGGCGATCGCCTCCTGACCCACGACCGTGCCACCAGCACCCGCGATCATCTGCTTCAAGGTCTGGGCCGGGTCGAGTTGGTCCAGCAGGCTGGACATCGCCTCACTGCCCGCCTCACCGGCCATCGCGGCATCCATCTTGAGCCACTTCTTGCCGTCGTACTCCGCCTGCTCGGCTGGCGGAACCGCGATGTACATGGCGCTGCCGATGATGCGAGCCGTCGTCGGACCCTCCTTCGGGTCCTCCATCGTCATCTCCACCCTGCGGTCGCTGCCGAGGGTCGCGACGCCCTTGCCCTTGGTCGGCTCGCCCTCGGACTTGCCCTCCATGGTGAAAGAGACGGAGGTGGCCTTGCCGACGGTGTCGGCCACCTTTTGCAGCGAGCCCGCAGCATCGGTCGCCATCAATTCCAGTGCCGCCGGCTCCTTCTTGGCATCCGACGACGGGTTGTCCTGCGAGCCGCAGCCGGCGAGCCCGAGCACCGCGAGCGCGGAGACGGCCAAGACTGCGGAACTCTTCCAACGTGACACGAGAATGAATCCCCCGATGATGAGGTGTTGCTCAGGCAAGGCTCGACACTGTATCCCACCCGTCCGATCCCACGCTCCTCGATTCCAACGCAAGGAGTCGACCGGCGAACACGCCCACCCGGAGCCACGTCTCCGACCTCCGTCGCCCCGGTCGCCGCACTCTGACACGGCCCGGGTTTCCCCACGCGGCTACGGGGGTAGCAGGAGCCACGAACAGCCGTATCGGAAACACCAGGGGGTTCAGATGTCGACCGACGCTCTCGTTCTCTTGAAAGAGGACCACAAGGAGATCCGGGCGTTGTTCAACGAGTTCCAGCAGGCCGGCGAGAACGCCACGAAGAAGAAGGGGGCGATTGTCGAGCGCATTCTGGAGGCGCTGACCGTGCACACGTACATCGAGAACGAGTGCATGTACCCGGAGACCCGGAAGCTACTGCCGGACCTTGAGGACGACGTGCTCGAATCGTACGAGGAGCACCATGTGGCAGACGTACTCTGCCTGGAACTGGCTGCGATGAAGCCGGAGGACGAGCGGTTCGACGCCAAGACCATGGTGCTGATCGAGAACGTCACCCACCACATCGAGGAAGAGGAAGAGGAATGGTTTCCGAAGGTACGTGAAGGGCTTGACCGGAAGAAGTTGCAGGAAATCGGCGAGCGCATGATCGAATTGCGCGAGCAGGCGCCCCGGAAGCCGACCGATCCGAAGGCGATGAAAAAGGCAGTGGACGCGGCGACCGCCTGAGCGGCCACCCACGCCGACACGTCAGGAGTCTGTGATGCGCATCGGATATTTTCTCTCCAGCGAGGAGTACACCCCCAGCGAGTTGCTGGAGCAGGCGCGCGGCGCCGAACGGGCCGGCTTCGAGGCGCTGTGGATCTCCGACCACTTCCATCCCTGGGTCGACGCGCAGGGACAGAGCCCGTTCGTCTGGTCCACGATCGGCGCGCTCAGCCAGGTCTGCCGACTGCCCGTCACCACCGCCGTCACCTGCCCGACCGTACGCATCCACCCGGCGATCATCGCCCAGGCCGCAGCGACCAGCGCGGTGCTGCACGAGGGTCGCTTCGTGCTCGGGGTCGGCAGCGGCGAGGCGCTCAACGAGCACATCCTCGGCGACGCCTGGCCGAGCGCGGACGTACGCCTGGAGATGCTGGAAGAGTCCGTCGAGCTGATCCGCGAACTGTGGGAGGGCGGGTTCACCGACCACCACGGCAAGCACTACCGGGTGGAGAACGCCCGGATCTATACCCGGCCGGAGACTCCCCCGCCCATCTACGTCTCCGGCTTCGGGCCGAAGGCGGTCGACCTGGCCGCCCGGATCGGCGACGGCTACATGAGCACCATGCCGGACGGCGACCTGGTCAAGCGCTTCCGTGACGGTGGCGGCGGGGACAAACCGTGCCAGGCCGGCTTCAAGGCGGCGTACGCGAGCAGCGAGGCCGAGGGCGCGCGGATCGCGTACGAGCGCTGGCCGAACTCCGGGGTGCCGGGCGAACTGTCCCAGGTGCTGCCCTCGCCCCGGCACTTCGAGCAGGCCGCCGAACTGGTCACCGAGGAGATGGTCCGCAAGGCGTTCGTCTGCGGCAACGATCCGGACGCCCATCTGGAGATGATCGACCAGTACGCCAAGGCGGGCTTCGACGAGGTCTACGTCGCCAACACCGGCCCGCACTACCAGGGCCTGTTCGACCTGTACGCCAACCAGGTCCTGCCCGCGCTCCGCCACCAACGGTAAGGAAGGGCCCCCTCTTATCGCATTTTGTATAGGAGGGGGCCCTTGTTAACGCCCGCCCGCCCGCACCTACGCGGCGGGTGGGCGGGCGGCGGGCGGGGCGTCAGCCCTTCGGCGGGTACGGGTCGTCCCGGTAGGTGTACTCGGTCTCGACCTGCCCGTCGGCGGTGTGCAGGACCAGCTGACTCGGCTGGTTCGCCCGGGCGGTCTCCCGCCCCTTGTCGACAGCCTCCTGCTTGGTGGCGTACGTGCCGAACCCGCGTGATCCCTGTTCGACCTTCCAGCGCCCACCATCGGGTACGACGTGGAATTCGCTGCGGCTCATCGTGCCTCCTCACCAGGGGTTTGAGATCATCGATCCACTACTTCCTACCCCGGTGTCCCGCGCTCAAACGACCGTCCCGAACGACCGTGGCAGCGTGCCTCGACGAACCCGTGGCACCACGCACGCCCAGCTTGCGTCTCACGACGACAGGAAGTCGACCACGACGCGTTCGGCCCCCGCCCCGACATCGCCCCGGCGCCGCCGCATGGGCGATGTCGGCGGTTCGCCCGTCGAGATACCGCGATGATCCTGGGGTCGACGTAGGAGGCACGAGCAACGGCGAGAGTGTTCCCCAACAGCTCGGCGTCGCACGCGAGTCAAGAACGGCGAACGGCGGCGGGGACACCACGGCGTCGACCCGCCGAGGGTGGTTTACCCGCCTCGGGAGAGCATCGAGGATCACCACGCCGCGTAGACGTCAGCCGGGCGCGGGCGACGGACCAGACGCTGACGCGGATGACGAAAGCGTCATTCTTTACTTCGCTCTCAAGAATTCGGTTCTCTTGAAGAGCAATAACAGAATGACGTTTCTCGTCACCGTCGTCAGCGGGCACCCGTCGAGGCGCCCGCTACGGGCGTTTAGCTCTGCTTTGCCAGCCCGACGAAGGCACGCCAGGCGTCCGGGCCGAAGGCCAGGGCCGGTCCCGCCGGATCCTTGCTGTCCCGGACGCCAACGACGCCGGGAAGGTTGTCCGCGACCTCGACACAGTTTCCCCCGCTGGTGCCACTGCGGGTGGACTTACGCCAGATGGCGCCGGTCAAATCCATGGCTTCACTACTTCCTTGATCAGGTCCAGCGACTGCCGTCGTGGCAGGGCCTCGTTGCGCACGCTCTCCCACCGCTCCATCAGCGTATCCAGATCTCCGGGCCGGTCCACGACAACCCCGCCCAGTTGATGTTCGAGGTGCCCGACCCAGGTGAGGTCGGCCAGCCGCGCCAACGAGAGCGGACCGGACAGTCCGGCGTGGAGGACGACGTCGGAGGGGATGATGTGCACGCTGATGTGGGGTCGCTCCGCGAGGGTCAGCAGGTGCGTCAACTGCTCGACCATGATCTTTTCGTAGCCGGCGCCGATCCGTCGGATCGCCGATTCGTCGATCACGGCGATGAGTTGTGGCGCCGCCTCCTTGGAAAGAACGACCTGCCGGTCGATGCGCATGGCGACGAGCCGATCCAACCCCTCGTCGCTCAGGCGGGCGTCGAGGCGCAGCACCGCGCGGGCGTAGTCCGGCGTCTGGAGCAACCCAGGAATCAGATTCGGTTCGAAGCATCGGAGTTGGGTGGCCAGCTGCTCCGCCTCCAGCCACGGTCGGAACCACTCCGGCGCCCCGAGCCTGGCGACCAGACGCTCATACATTCCCCCGTTGTCGAAAGCCCGATCGGCGCCGCGAACGAAATCCATCGTGAGCGCCCGCGTCCGGCTCTCGACGGCGCTCACGTGCGAGGCGCTGAAGCCGGCCGCCTTGCCGAACGCCTCCTGGGTCTGACCGGTGGAGTTCCGCCTCCGACGAATCTCCTCAACGATGAATTCAGCGAGCGGACCCGGTACGTCAGGCACTTACTTTCCCCCAAAATCCTAGATCGACTACTCATGTCTCTCCACCGAAAACGGCTGATCGGCCAACTCCACCCGACGGCCGTGGATGCCTTCCGACAGTAGGCGCTCGCACACCACAGTGTCACTAGCGGAACTGCTCGGAGCTACGGCAAGGGCCAGGGCAGAACTGCGGGGCCGCCCCGTCTCTTCCCCACTTCCGTCCACCGCCGGGGCGGCCCCTTCCCACCAGGAGAGGAGAACCGCCGTGTTCAACCGCGACGACCAACCCACAACACCCGCCGCGCCCCCGCGCGAGATGACCCCGGATCTCCCCCCGGCTCCCGGCACCCGCCGCTGTCACCGCAACCGGGGGCGGTTCGACGCGGTGAGCAAGCTCGGCCCGACGGAGTTCTTCGCGGTCGGGGTGTCCGGGCGGGTCCGGCGCAACCCGACGGGCTGACCGGTGGACGACTGGGCCAAGCTGCCTGTCGGGGGGCGGGTGAAATACTGGCGGCAGCGCCGTGGCCTCTCGCTGCAACTGCTCGCCGACCGGGTCGGCAAGTCGAAGAGCTGGCTCGAAAAGGTCGAACGTGGCGCCCGTGTGCTGGACAAGTTCTCGACCCTGTATCAGCTCGCCACGGCGCTACAGGTCAGCGTGGATGTGCTGCTGGGGCGGACCGAGGGCACCGCGCGCGTGACCCCGGTCGACCCAATCGACCTGGACGCCGTCCGCGTGGCGCTGACCCACTACGCCCCGGCGACCCCACCCGGCGACGCTGCCACCGGGCCGCTGTTTCACGAGGTGGCCCGGTCTGTGACCCACGCCTGGCTGACGTTGCAGTACGCCCGTTACGACGTCCTCGTTCGCGGGCTGCCGAAGCTGCTCCGCGACGTGCGTGCCGCCGAGGCACACCACCGGGGGGAGAACGCTGTCCGGGCCGCGAGCCTGGTCGGGCAGGTCTACCAGATCATCTCTTCGGTAACCCGCAAGCTCGGCGCTTACGATCTTGCCCGCCTCACCGCGGAGCGGTCGATAGACGCCGCCCAGCGGGCCGGCGATCCGCTGCTTTCTGGCACCGGGACGACCCGGTTCGCTGACGCCCTGCTCGCAGCCGGTAACGACCGGGCGGCGTTCGAGGCGAACGTGGTCATGGCGCACCGCCTCGCCCCGGACGGCCCGACCTGGGCCGACCCCGACCGAGTTTCCGTGTACGGGTCACTGTTGCTACAGGCCGCCATGGCTGCCGCGCGCCGGAACGACAGTGCGAGCGTGTCCGAACTGCTGCGGGAGGCGGGACGGGCGGCCGAGACGCTCGGCGCCGAAGGCAACCGTTACTGGACCGGCTTCGGCCCGACGAACGTGCGACTGCACCACGCGGCGGCGGCGGTCGAGTTGGGCGAGGGCCGCGAGGCAATCGCCGTGCACAACAGCCTGTCGGGGCGATCACTCGGGACGCTCATGCCCGAACGCCGCGCCCATCACCTACTCGACCTTGCCCGCGCCTTTTGCCTCGTCGACGACGTGACCAGCGCCGGGGAAACTCTCGTGGAAGCCGACCGACTCGCCCCGGCGGAGATCCGCGCCCGACCGGTGGCCCATGACGTGATGGCGACGGTGTTGCGGCGGACCAAAGGCCGCCCGCCGACGCTGGTCGAGCACTTGTCCGAACTGATGGGAGCGCGGGTGTGAACGACACCCCGGATGGCGGCACACCCGTCAAGGTCTACCTAGCCTGATCGGAGCCAACGTGACCAGTGAACAGCACATCGACCCCCCGTCGGGCGCCCTGCACCGGCCGGGCCGGGGCTGGCGCTGCACGGATGACGGCGAGGAGTGGCCGTGCCGGATATTCAAGCGCCGCATGTGGACGTGGTACCGGGACGACCGGCGCCGCCTGGCCGGCATCATGGCGATCCACCGCGACAATGCCATGGCGGGCATGCCCAACCTGACCCGCGAGCAGGCTCAAGCCCGTTTCGTCGGCTGGGTGGAAGGTCCGCCGTCCCGCCACCCTGACGCCCCGCCGGTCCGTCACCGGACGCGGAGAATCTGACTGCTCCGGATTTCCTGAGCACTCCCCCGGGTCGCATCCCGCCCCCGGCCGACGATCCTGCGCCTGCGGTACCTTCTTCGGTAGCCTGGGGCGATGTCGTGGCGTAGGGCCAACTCGTGGTGGCTGCTCTTCGCCACGGTCGCCGTCGTGTCGTCGGTGCTGGTCCTGCGCCGACCCTCCGACGACCGCCTCTCCGACCTGCACATCTACTACGGTGCGGCGCAGGCCGTGGCCGCCAACCACCCGCTGTACGAGTACGTCGCCGCGAACGGTGGCCCGTTCACCTATCCACCGTTCGCGATGCTGCTGCTCCGCCCGGTCATGGCCCTGCCGGAGCCCGTGGTCCAGGTGATCTGGCTGTTCGGCGTCTGCGCGGCGGTGGCCGCTGTCGCCGCCGCCCTCGCCCGGGGGATCGCCACCGCACCCCGCCACCGCCCGGTGGTCGTCGCCGCCGCCGCGTGCGCCCTGCTGCTCTCCGCGCCGGTGCAGAGCAACCTCCGCTTCGGACAGGTCAGCATCTTCATCGTGCTGCTGGCCCTGGTCGACGCGGCCGGACTCACTCCCCGCCGCTACCGGGGCGCGCTGGTCGGTGTCGCCGCCGCGATCAAACTGACCCCACTGCTCTTCGTCGTCTTCTTCCTGTTCTGCGGCCGGTGGCGGGACGCGGGCCGGGCGGCGGCGGCGTTCGTCGGTTGCGCCGCGCTGGCGGCGCTGCTGCTGCCCGGGGACAGTTGGACCTACTGGACCGGGACCATGTTGGAGACCTCCCGGATCGGGAACCTGGCCTCGCTCGGCAACCAGTCGGTGCACGGCATGCTGATGCGGGTCGGCGTCGCCCCGCAGACCCTGCCGGTGCTCTGGGCGGTGCTGGTCGCGCTGGTCTGCGGCACCGCGCTGCTGCGTGCCCGGCAGGTGGCGGCGGACGAGCCGGTACGCGCGGCGGTGCTGGTCGGCTGCGCCACCGTGGTCGCGTCCCCGGTCTCCTGGACCCACCACCAGGTCTGGACCGTACTGGCGGCGATGCTGATGGTGGCGACACGGGGGGTGCCGCGTCGGGTCGCCGGGGTGGTCCTGCTGCTCGTCATGACCGTCTCGCTGGGGGCGGCGCTCGGCGACGTGTCGACCTTTCCCGGGGTGCAGTTCCTGCTGGAGAACGCCCGTGCGTTCGGTGCGGTCACGGTCTGTTTGGCCGGGCTCGGCGGTGTCGCCGTGGTGGCGACCCGCACCTCCCGGCGGGCTGGTGACCGGCGCGGCTGGCTGCGCGCGGTCACCGCCGCCACCGCCACCCTGGCCTGCTTCGCGGTGCTGCCGCTGCCGGCCGGGGCGGACCCGACGTTCAAGGCGTACCGCCTCGCCGACGTCGACAATCCGCGTTACTTCTACTTCTGTCGAGGGTCGGTGGAGTGCGCCCGCCTGGCGGCCGGCGTACCGGTGCGGTTCGCGGTGGTTCGGGAGAAGACGAAGGTACGGGTGAACGGTGTCGTCGACGGCTCCGTCGCCCGCCTGGAATACCGCTCCGCCCCCGGTGGCGCGCCCCGGGTCATCCCGCTGCTGGAGGTTCATCCCGCGCACCGGACCTTCTCGTTCCGCAGCGCGAACATGGCCCACGGCCAACTGGTCGCGTACGCGGCCGACGGGCGGATCCTCGCCAGTTACCGCGACGAACTCAATCCTTGACCGGGGTCGTGTGAGCCGTTCTACGCCCCGGCACACTAGCCGAAGATCAACTAGGGGTCGGACGTACCGCGCGTGCCCGGTCGGCGAGGGTACGCAGATATGCCAGGTTGTCCCGGGTCCGTTCGGCGAGCGGTTGGGCGGTGGAGAAGTCCTCCACCGTCACCCACCCGTCGTAGCCCACCTCGGCCAGTGCCCCGAAGTACGCACCCACGTCGGCCTGCCCGTGGCGTAGCGGCGCCCACTGCTCGGCCCAGGCGGTGGAGCCGTCCGGTCGCTGACCCACCGGTCGCCACACGGCGTTCTTCACGTGCACGTGGGCGAGGTACGGTCCGAGCATCTCGAATGCCGCCAGGTAGTCCTCCTGCCCCTCGATGACCAGGTTGCCGATGTCGTGGATCACCCCGACCCGGGCCGGATCGAGCCCGTCGACCAGCCGGATGGCGGCGGAGGCGGACGCGACGATGGTGCGGTGGTGCAGTTCGACCAGGACGCTCACCCCGTACCCGGCGGCCCGCTCGGCGGCCCACTCCAGGTCGCGCCGGGTGGCGTCGAACAGATCCGGGTAACGGCCGGTGCCGAGCGCCGGCATCGTCACCCGTACCCGGCCGGCACCGAGAACAGCGGTGGCGCTCAGCATCCGCTCGACGTTGGCCCGGTCGCGGCTGGGGACGTACCCGCCGAGGCCCGAGAACTCCAGCCCGCAGGCGCGGGTGATCCGGTCGATCTCGGCAAGGTGCTCCTCCAGCCCGCGCAGCGGCCAGGTCGCCCGGTTGCCCACCCAGAAGCCCGGCTCCGCCGCCGGCTCCTGATCGGTGATTCGCCACTCGATGCCGTCCCACCCCTGCTCCGCCAACGCGTTCGCGGCCTCGAACGGGGACCACTGCGGGGTCGAGGCGGTGAAGACCGAGAACCTCATGAGAGCCGCCCCTCGTCTCCGCCCGCCACCGGCACCGTCCCGACCGGTTCGTGCTGGTCGTCGTACGCGCCGGCCAGCACGTCGTCGTACGCCACCGGTAGGCCCAGCGCGGCGGACCGGTAGACCGCCTCGACCAGGGCGAGTGCGGCGAGCCCGTCCTCGACCCGGACACCCGGCGGGCGCCGAAGGTCGATCGCCTCCACCACGTCCTGGTACTGACGCAGATGCCCGAGCACGAAGCCGTCCCCGGCCTTCGGCGCCCCAACCAGGTCAGCGGCCGGAACCCGGGCGGCTGCCTGGTTGGGTGGACGATGCGGGGCGACGTCGTCGCCGGCGGCAACGTGGAAGTACGCGAGCTGGTCGTCGTCGATGACCGCGCTGCCCCGGGTGCCGTGCACCTGGAGCCGGACGCCGAGGCCCGGATAGGCGGCGGTGGTCGCGTGCAGGGTGGCCAGCGCACCGGACCGGAACCGGATCGTGGCGACCGCGACGTCCTCGACCTCGATCCCGTGGTGCGCCAACCGCGCGGTCTGGGCGGCGACCTCGACCGGCTGGCCAAGCAGCCAGAGCAGCAGGTCCACGGTGTGTACCCCCTGGTTCATCAGCGCGCCGCCGCCGTCGTACGCCCGGGTGCCGCGCCAGCCCGCCGAGTCGTAGTAGCCCTGCTCGCGCCACCACGGCACGGTCGCCACCGCCGAGGTGATCGACCCGAGCTCACCGGCGGCGACGGCCTCGGCCACCGCCACGGCGGCCGGGTCGAAACGGTGTTGGCTGACCACGGAGACGACGAGTCCGCGCTGTTGCGCGTCGGCGGCGAGGTCGGCAAGTTTCCGGGCCCGCCCGAGGGTGACCTCCAACGGCTTCTCGATCACCACGTGGGCGCCGGCCGCCAGCGCCTGTTCGGCGAGCGGAGCGTGCAGGCCGCTCGGCGTACAGATCGCGACCAGCCCGATCGGCTGACCGGCGAGCGCGTCGTCGAGCGTCGGGTAACGCCGGGGCGGCTCGGCTCCGGTCATCCCGGCGACCCGGTCGGCCAGCCCAACGGCGGCCACCTGGTCCGGGTCGACCAACGCGGCCACCCGCAGCCGGTGATGTCGTTGTACGGCAGCCGCGTGGTTGGCGCCGATGATGCCGGCGCCGACGATGGCGACGTCGATCGGGACGGGTACGGATGGGTCGGGTGTGCCGCCGTTCATGCGGGACGTTCTCCGATCGTCGGGGGCGGGGATCGGGGTGCCGGTCACTTGACCCCTCCGTTGGTGAGGCCACTGACCAGGTACCGCTGGAAGAAGAGGTAGAGGGTGACGACCGGTACGGCGCAGATCAGCGCCGCCGCCATCAGTTGGCCGTACACCGGGATCGCACCGCCCTCCTGGGTGGCGCCGAAGATCTGGAGCGACACGGCGGCCGTGCGGGTCTGCGGGTTGGTCAGCACCGAGGCGAAGAGGACGTCGTTCCAGCCGAGCAGAAACGCGAAGATGGCCGACACGGTGAGACCGGGCCAGCTCAACGGCACGATGATCCGGGTCAGCACCCGCCAGGACGACGCCCCGTCGACCCGGGCCGCCTCGTCCAGTTCGCGCGGCAGACCCCGCAGGTAGGTGACCATCACCCAGGTGGAGAAGGGCAGCCCGAAGGTCAGGTACGTGAGGAAGAGGGCCCACCGGGTGCCGATCACCGGGACGCCGAGCACCGTCGCCGCGCTGGCGAAGAGCACGAAGACCGGCAGCAGCATCAGCGTGCCGGGGATGGTCTGCAACGCGAGCAGCCCGCGCAGAATCGCGATCCGGCCCCGGAAGGCGACCCGGACCAGGACGTACGCGCTGACGAGCGACACCAGTGCGCAGACCACCGCGACCGCTCCGGCGACCAGCACGCTGTTGAGCAGACCGGGGCCGAGGTCGGTGGTCGACCAGATCCGCCGGTAGTTGCCGAGGTCGGGGTCGCGGGGCAGGAACTCACCGGCGGCGACAGCCAGGTCGGAGTTGACCGAGGCAAGGAACATGTAGAGCAGCGGCGCACCCACCAGCAACAGCAGGGCGGTAAGGACGACGGCGCGCAGTGGTCCCGGCAGGAGCCGGTTGATCTCGGTCGAGCGGGTGGGTCGGCTCCGGGCGGTCATGATGCACGGCCCTCGTCCGAGGTGTCGAGACGGACCGCGCGCAGGTAGATCGCGATCGGGATCGCGACCAACAGCAACGAGAGCACCGCCATCGCCGCACTGAGTCCGAAGCGGAAGTTCTGGAAACTCTCCACGTACGTCAACACCGGCAGGACCTCGACGTCACGTGGGCTCGGCACCCCGAAGAGCACGAACGGCAGGGTGAAGTTGTTGACGTGGTGCAGGAAGGAGATGACCAGCGCCAGCGAGACCGGGCCGCGTAGGTAGGGCGCGATGACGTACCAGAGCTTGGCCGACCAGCCGGCGCCGTCGAGTGCGGCGGCCTCGTGCACCACCGGGTCGACGGTGTGCAGGCCGGAGACGGCCAACAGGTAGACCAGGGGCCAGGCGGTCCAGACCTGCACGATGACCAGGGCCCAGAAACTGCGCGGACCGTTGAGCCAGAGTCCGGGCGCGACCCCGAACCAGGCCAACACCGCGTTCGCCACACCGTCGGGTTGCAGGATGATCCGCCAGACGGTGCCGACGACGAAGGCCGGCAGCACGTACGGCACCAGGAAGACCGAGCGGACCAACGCGCGCCCCCGGAACCGGTCGTGGGTGGCGAGCGCGGCGGCGACGCCGAGCGGCAGGGTCAGCACGGTGGCAAGGAGGGCGTACCCGAGGCTGACGCCGATCGCGTGGAGCAGGTGTGAGTCGCGTACCGCCTCGACGTAGTTCGCCAGCGCCACGAAGGGCGCCCCCACCCACTGCCGGATCGAGTACTGGTCGAGGTCGAGCAGGGAGATGTAGACCGCGGTGAGCAGCGGTACGACGATCACCACGAGGGTCAGTACGCCACCGGGGATCAGCATCCAGAGGGGACGGTGGCGCTGCCGCGTACGGCTCATTTGGCCTTGTCCAGCGCTGCCTGGCCGGTGGTCTGCGCCTCGGCCAGCAGCGACCGCAGTCCGGCCTCGTCGACCCGGCCGGCGGAGAGTCCCGGGATCGACTGGACCACGACGTTGACCAGCGCCAACTGGATCTGGCTCCAGGCCCCGGTGAAGGGTGTGCCGACCGCCTTCGAGGAGGAGTCGACCACCGCCGCGAGCGCGGGATCGCCGGCCAGGGCGGCGGCGGCTTCGGCGTTGGTCGGCAGCTCGCCGAAGGTCTTGTAGTAGAGACCCTGCATCTCCGGGTCGGTCAGCATCTTGATCAGCTTGAGGGCGGCGTCCTTGTTCCGGCTGTACTTCGCCACCACCAGGTTGTCACCGGAGAGGATGCTCGTCGCCGGGCGGCCCTGGGCGGGGAGCGTCGACGCGCCGGGCGGAACCGTGGGCATGATCGCGTAGGCGTACTTGCCGGCGACCGGGGAGGCGTCCAGGGTCACCTTCGAGGTCGCCGACACCATCGGCAGGAACGCCGCCTTGCCCGCCGCGAACGCCGCGATGGCCTGGGCGTTCTTCCAGCCGACCGCCGCCGGGTCAACCACCTTGTCGCCCGCCAAGAAGCCCAGATAGGTGCGGTACGCGGCGAGCGTGGTCGGGTCGTCGAGCCGCAACGACCCGCCGTCAACCAGGGGATTGCCGGCCTGGACGGTCATCGCCCAGATGAACTTCCACGGGTCGAACGAGTCGGCGTAGGCGACCGCGAGGCCGTACCGCCCGTCGGTGGTGAGCTTGCGCGCCTGCTCGCGCAGACCGTCCCAGCTCTCCGCCGGCCGGTCGATCCCGGCCGAGGCGAGCAGTTCCTTGTTGTACGCCATCACGAACGGTCGGCTGGCGAACGGGACGCCGACCTCCTTTCCCGGTTCGGGTCCGGAGATGCCGAGGGTGGCGGGGAGGAACTTCTCCCGCCCGCCGAGCTTCGCCCAGTCGTCGGCGCCGAGCTCCACGAACGCGCCGGTGGCGTACGCGGTCGGGGTGAAGGTGGTGCCGAGGGAGTAGACGTCAGGCCCCTGGCTGGAGAGGACCGACGTCTGGATCTTCGTCAGCTCGTCGTTCGGGGAGGCGAAGGTCTCGAACCGTACGGTCACGCCGGTCTCGGCGGCGAACCGGGCCGAGACGTCGGCGAACCACTGCCGCTGCTGCTCCGGGTAGATGGAGTTCGCCTGGACCAGGACGTCCAGGTGGGAACCGGTGGCACCGCCACCACCGCCGTCGTCGCCACAGCCGGTCAGGCCGGCGGCGACCACGATCAGACCGCTCAGGGTGGCCAGAGCTCGTCGCGTCTTCATCTACCTCAGCTCCTCGGCGTATCGGCGATGTGCTGGTGCGTGTTCCGGTCGGCGATGTGCTGGTGCGTGTTCCGGTCGGAGACCGTGACCCGGCGGATTTCACGGGACCGTAACAATCCCTCAGTATCGACGGCAATCGTTTGCCATGCTTTTGCCAAGCTGGTTGCCTGTCGACATGGCCAGCGCCGAGCAGCACCCCGCGCCCGCGACAGCAGCCACCGACAACCGGCGCCGTACCCGCCCGGTCACGATCACCGACATCGCCCGGGTGACCGGTGTCGTACCGTCCACGGTCTCCCGGGCACTCAACAAACCCGGCCGGGTCAACGCCGCCACCAGGGAACGCATCCAGGCCGCCGCCCGCGAGCTGAACTACGTACCGAACTCGCAGGCGCGGGCGCTGATCTCGGGGCGAACCGGAACCATCGCCGTGGTGGTCTCCGACGTGACGAACCCGTTCTACTTCGGCCTGATCCGGGGCACCCAGCAACGGTTGAAGGCCGCCGGCTACGCCCAACTGCTCATCGACACCGAGGACCGAGGCGAACACGAGGCCGAGATGCTGCAGAAGATGCGCCGGTCCCTCGACGGCGCCATCCTCGCCGCCTCCCGGCTGCCCGAACCGGCACTGACCGCCCTGGCCGGCGAGATCCCACTGGTCACGGTGAACCGCAACGTACCCCGGGTGCAGAGCGTCGTGATCGACACCCCGACCGGCATCGGCCTCGCCGTCGAACACCTGGTCGGGCTCGGCCACCGGGACATCGTCTACGTCGCCGGACCGGAGAACTCCTGGTCCAACCACGCCCGCTGGCGGGCCGTCCGGGCGGCGTCCCAACGGTACGGGCAGCGATTCCGCCACGTCGGCCCGTTCCCGAGCGGTCGCCGGTCCGGTTCAGCGGTCGCCGACGCGGTGCTCGCCTCCGGCGCCACCGCCTGCGTCTGCTTCAACGACCTGTTCGCCATCGGCATGCTCCCTCGGCTACGGCAACGCGGCGTACGCGTCCCCGAGGACCTGAGCGTGGTCGGCTGCGACGACATCTTCGGCGCCGACTTCTGCCACCCACCGCTGACCACGCTGACCGCACCGATCGAACAGGCCGGCGAGGTCGCGGTCGCGATGCTGCTGGCCCGGCTGGAGCAGCCGGTGACGGAACAACCTGGTACGGCACCGGGCCGACGAGTGGTGCTGCTGCCCGCGACCCTGACGGTCCGCGAGTCGACCGGCCCGGCACCGACCGGCGGTTTCAGCGCAGTTCGCCCTCCAGCAGGCCCATCGTGAACTTGTCGTACCACCGGCCGTCGCGGCGGAAGACCTGGCGCAGCCGACCCTCGTCGACAAAACCCACCTTCTGGTAGACGTGGTGGGCGGCGTGGTTCTCGGCCACCACCCTCAACGTGATCTTGTGGAGGCGCATCTTCTCGAAGCCGTACCGGCAGACCGTACGCATCGTGTCGGTGGCGTACCCCTGCCCCCAGTACTCCTTCTCGCCGAGGTAGATGTCGAGGTCGGCGACACCGGTCTCCGGTTCGGTGTCGCGCAGGCGTCCCAGCCCGATCAACTTGGCGTCGCTGAGCACCTCGACGCCGAAGAGCACGTCGCCGTACTCGTTGCGGGGCCGCTCGTCCTCCAGCCACCGCCGGACCCGGGCCAACGACTGGGCGTAGCCGTCGTCCATCCAGCGCATGACCTCGGGGTCGTGGTTCCACCGCCACAGCGACTCGGCGTCCGACGGCTCCATCGCCCGCAGCTTCACCAACTGCCCCAGTACAAACATGGGCTACCCCTCACCTGATCGAGTTCGTGGACCCACTGGCTCAGCTCAGCTTCGAGCCGGTGGTGGTCGGTCGGCTCGCGCCGAGGAAGAAGATGCCGGGCAGGCCCTGGGTCTCGAAGCCGTCGCTCGGGTTGCGCCGTAACGTCGAACTCTCGATCCGCATGGTGCCGCTGCGGTCGTTGCTGACGAAGAAGACCGCCCCACCGCCCTCCTTGGCGTGGTTGTTCTCGATGATGCTGCCGGCGATCCGTACGGTGAAGGTGTTGCCGTCGCAGTAGATCGCACCGCCGCTGCCGCCGCCCGGCGTACCGCCACGGGCCGGGTTCGCCCCCTGGCCGATCGCCTCGTTGTGGCTGAACACACTGTTGAGCACCACCCAGGAGACGCCGATACTGCTCAGCGCGCCACCGTTCGAGCAGGAACCGCCCTGACCGGCGGCGCCGCCGAAGGTGCTCTTCACCACGTACACCGGTTTGCCCTGGTACTGGCTGAGCACCCGGATCGCGGCCCCGCCCAGGTCCGGGCCGGTACGGTCGCACTTGTTGCGGACGAAGCGGGAGTTGACCACCTTGAACTGCCCGCCCCGCACGAAGATCGCGCCGCCGCCACCGCCCTCGGTCTTCTCCCCGGTCGAGTTGCCGTCGGCGAAGGTCAGGTTCTGTACGGTCAACTGCGGGTGGTCCTGGTTGTCGCAGTGCGACGTGGTCCAGCCCTGGGCCTGGTCACAGGTGTTCATGTAGAGAATACGGTGCCGGCCGCCACCGCTGAGCGTGACCTTGCCACCGCCGTCCAAGACGATCCGTGGACCGTTGCCGTTCCTGACCTTCGCCGTCTCCGTCATGGTGATGGTCACCGGATCGGGTCCACAATCGAAGGTGATCATCCCGCCGGCCGCGACCGCGGAGACGACCGCCTTGCCCGTGCAGCTCGCCGCGGTACCGGTACCGACCACCCGGGTCGGTCGGGCGGTGTCCACCGGACGACCCTCGGCCGGGATCGCGGCCCCACCGTTCGGATTGCCCGCGCGGGCCACCGTCGCCGTCGACCTGCTCGGCGAGGCCGACGGTGCGCCCGTCGGCGCCGCACCGAGCCCGTCGCTCGTGCCGGTAGCCGCTCCCGAGGTCGCGGAGGGGCTACCGGGGGATGTCGGCGGGGGCGTCGGCGGGGCGTCGTCGCCCGCACGACCGCAGCCACTGACCAGGGCTGCGGCCATACCGATGACGAGCAGAAACGTACCGGGCTTGACGAGCATTCGCCGATGCTAGAAGGCCGGTGGCGCGCAGGGCGAATCAGCCGGCGGCGCGGTCGGGCCGGCGGAAACGTACCCGGGGCCGGCCGTCGGCCTCGACGGTGACGTCGGCGTGGGCCCCGTAGACCTCCAGCAGCCGCTGCGGTGTGCACACCTCGACCGGGGTGCCGGCGGCGACCACCCGGCCACCGTGCAGCAACACGATCTGGTCGCAGTACTGCGCGGCCAGGTCGACGTCGTGCAGGGTGACCACCACCGTGATGGCCGACTCGGCGAGGAAGTGCAGCAGTTCCAGTTGGTGCCGTACGTCCAGGTGGTTCGTGGGTTCGTCGAGGAGCAGCAGGTCGGGTTCCTGGAGCAGGGCGCGGGCGATGTCGACCCGCTGCCGCTCCCCACCGGAGAGAGCTGACCAGCGGCGGGTCTCGAAGCCGGCCAGGCCAGCGTCGGCCAGGGCCCGGCGGGCCAGGTCGAGGTCGGTCGCGCTGACCGGCGCCAGCCGGGACCGGTGCGGGATCCGGCCGAGCAGGAGTACGTCCAGGGTCGACATCTCCACGTCCGGGCTGACCTGCTGGTGCACCACCGCGATCCGACGGGCGAGTCGCCGACGGGGCACCTGCGCCAGTGGTTCGTCGTCGAGCAGCACCCGGCCGGAGTCGGGTCGGCCCAGCCCGGCGAGCAAGCGGAGCAGGCTGGACTTGCCGGACCCGTTCGGCCCGAGCAGCCCGACGGTGGCACCGGGTGCGGCGGTGAGCACCGCCCCGCTGAGAATCCGGACGCCCCGTACCCCCCAGTCGACATTGTCCGCGGTGATCCTCATCCGGTCCGGCTCCTCCGACGCATCACGATCGCGAAGACCGGTACGCCGATCAGCGCGGTCAGCACCCCGACCGGCAGTTCCTGCGGGGCGAACACGGTACGGGCCGCCGTGTCCGCCCAGATCAGGAAGACCGCCCCGGCGATCGCGCAGGTGGGGAGCAGGATCCGGTGCTCTGCGCCGACCAGGAGCCGGGCCGCGTGCGGGATGGTCAGCCCGACGAAACCGATCGCGCCGCTCGCCGCGACCAACACGGCCGCCACCAGCGCGGTCGTGCCGAAGAGCACCAGTCGGGTACGGGCGGCGGCGAATCCGAGCGACTCTGCGGTGTCGACTCCGAAGGCGAAGGCGTCCAGCGCGGGCGCGTACCACCAGCAGACACCGGCGCCCACGACCGCGACCGCCGCCGCCAGAGTCACCGCCGGCCAGGAGGCCCCGGTGAGCGAGCCGAGTAGCCAGAAGGTGACGCCACGAGTGTTCTGCACACTGGCGTCGGAGATGACGACCAGGCTGGTCACGGCGCTGAACAGTTGGGAGACTGCGACACCGGCGAGGACGATCCGGGTCGACGAGCTCCAGTGCCGGCCGGCGAAGAGCAGGACCGCGCCGAACGCGGTGGCGCTGCCGAGGAAGGCCCCGGTGGAGACGGAGACCGAACCGACACCCAGGCCGAGCACCAGCACCGCCACCGCCCCGGTCCCGGCACCGGCGGAGATGCCGAGCAGGTACGGGTCGGCCAGCGGGTTGCGGGTCAACGCCTGCAGCACCGCGCCACAGAGCGCGAGACCACCGCCGACCAGTCCGGCGAGCAGAACCCGGGGCATCCGTAGGTCCCAGACGATGCTGTCGGCGAGCCGGGGCAGCGGTCGCGCCGGCAGGCCCAGGTGCACCGCCACGGCACGGGCGACGTCGGTCACCGACAGGTCGGCGGTACCGATGGTGACCGCCGCCGCGATGCTCAGGGCGAGCACCGCCAGCCCTCCGGTGAGCACCGGTCCTCCGATCCACCTTCCCGGTGTGCCGAGTCGTGCCACCGCCGGGCCCGCCGGGCGTCGCACCGGCGGGCTGCTCGGTCGTCGCACCGACGGGTCGGTCGACTGTCCTGACAGCGGGTTCATCGGCGGGCGAAGACCACGTAGTCGTCGAGGTACTGCCAGACGGTGCCGACCTCGGCGAACCCGGCGGTACGCAGCGCGGCGAGGTGGAAGTCGAGCGGGGCGAGTGCCTGCGGGGGGCGGTCGGCGAAACGCCGTTCCCGCTCCTGCGCGAAGGCGGCGACCGCCGGGCCGGCGAGGGCCTCGTCGTACCACTGCTGGTAGGTCAGCGCACCGCCGGCGAACCCCTCCTCCTGCGTGCGGATGTCGTGCCGTCGGGCCACGTCGTGCAGGGTGGTCGAGAGGCCGAACCGGAGGTGGTCGGCGTTGAGCAGGAGGCCGCCGGGTGGCAGGAGTTCCGCCGCCGCCTGGTAGACCCGGAGCAACTGGTCCGGCGAGAGCCAGTGCAGCGCGGTGGAGCTGAGTACGGCGTCGACCCGACGGCCGTCGAGGACGCTTGGCCAGGCCGGGTCCACCAGGTCCGCCTCGCGTACCTCCGCCCGTGGCCCGTGGTCGGCCAGCACACCACGGGCGATGTGCAGCAGGATCGGGTCGTAGTCGACGGCGACGGCGCGGGCGTGGGGAAGGGCGGTGAGGACCCGGTCGGCGATGGCGCCGGGCCCACAGGCCAGGTCGAGGACGGTCAGATCATCGGGGAACAGCAGCCGTAGGACGTCCAGCATGACGGTGAATCGCTCGTCGCGGGCGGCGACGTACGCGGCCTGCTGCTCGTCCCAGAGTCGCAGCAACCGCCGGGCGGTGGTGCTGGTCGTCGTCGTTTCGTGGGGCATGGGATTCTCCGGGTGTTCAGCGGGTGGTCGGGGCATTGGCACGGAGTCCGGCGCTGACCTGTTCGAGCGCGGTGACGCTGCGGATCGAGGGATCCATCGACGAGCCGGAGACGGTGATGAAGCGGTTGTGCACCACGGCGTCGAGCTTGGCGGTGACCGGGTTCGACCGGAGGAACGCGATCTTCGATGCGGCGCTGTCGCCCTCGCCACCACGGGTCAGGTCGGCCAGCACGATGATGTCCGGATTGCGCTGGGCGATCTCCTCCCAGTTTCCGGCGGGCCACTTCTGCTGTGCGTCGGTGAACGCGTTCCGCGCTCCGAGCAGGGAGCTGATGGTGTCCGGGAGGCCGCCGTGGCCGGCGACGTACGGGGTTTTGGTGCCGGAGTAGTACCAGAGCAGCGAGGTGTCGGAGACCGCACCGGCGTTCTGCTTCGCCGCGTCGAGCCGGGCCCGCTGGTCGGCCACCACCCGCTCACCCCGGTCCGGTACGCCGAAGATGGTGGCGATGTCGCCGATCTCGGCGAAGATGCCGTCGAACGTCACCTCGTTCTTGGCAACGGACGGGTCTTCACAGGAGAACGCGGAGAGGTACGCCGGCACCCCCAGGTCGCCGAGTTCCTTGCGCGCGCCGGCGGCGTCGGACGCGTACGCCGACGCGTACGTGGAGTAGGCGAAGTCCGGGTTGGCCGCGCGGAACGCCTCCCGGGACGGGTACAGCTTGGCCAGGACGGGCACCTTCTCGTATTCGGCGCGCAGTTCGGGCAGGACCGGGTCGGTCTGGTAACTGGTGCCGACCATCCGGTCGGCCAGGCCGAGGCTCAGCATGATCTCGGTGGCGTTCTGCTCCAGGGCGACCGCGCGACGGGGCGGCGCGGCGATGGTCAGCGGCAGGCCGCAGTTGGTCATCGCGACCGGTCCCACGGTGGTGGCTGGGGAGTCCGGGGCCGGTGCGGTGGTGGCGCATGCGGCGGTGCCGGCAACCATCAGCAACGCCAAAGTTGAAATGAAAGTCGTTTTCACGAAGCGGAAGATTACCAGGTCAACGCCGTGCTCCTTGGCCACCCTTCGGGAAGAGACTCATGTCGTCGCATTGATGGTTTGCGACCGCCGATACGACAGAACGCCGGGCCACCACACGGTGGCCCGGCGTTCGATACGTCCAGCCGGACCGCTTCGGTTACCCGACGCGTCGGCCGGGAAAGTTACCGGCCGCCGCCCCGGAACACCTCGGCGACCGTGCGGAGCACGACCTTGATGTCCAGCCAGAGCGACCAGTTCTCGATGTAGTAGTTGTCGAACCGCGCGCGGTCGGAGATCGGGGTGTCTCCACGCAAGCCGCTGACCTGCGCGAGACCGGTCAACCCGACAGGCACCCGGTGGCGCATGGCGTAGTCGGGGTGTTCGGCGGAGAACTTCTCGACAAAGAAGGGGCGCTCCGGCCGCGGGCCGACCACCGTCATGTCGCCGCGCAGAATGTTCCAGAGCTGGGGCAGCTCGTCCAGCGACGTACGGCGCATGAAGCGACCGATCGGGCTGACCCGCCGGTCGTCGGCGATCGACCAGTTCGTCTGTGATTCCTGCTCGTTCACCGGACGCATCGAACGGAACTTAATCACCTTGAACGGCTCGCCGTACCGACCGATCCGCTCCTGGTAGAAGAAGATCCCACGACCGCCGTCAAGGAACGTGGCGATCGCGCAGAGCAGCAGGATCGGGCTCAGGACGATGAGCGCGAGGGACGCGAAGAAGATGTCCGAGGCCCGCTTGATCGCCCATCTCGGACCGGACAGGGTGGTGTGCCGGATCTGCACCACCGGAATGGCGCCGATGTGGTCGGGCAGTCCGGCGTACGACCGGGAGCCCCACAACCGCGGCACCGCCCAGAGATCACAATTCGCCGCGCTCGGCTGCCGCAGGACCTCCATGACGCTGGACTCGGAGGCGTTGACGTCGGCGATGATGAGCACGTCACACTCGACGATGTCGATCAGCTTCTCAAGGTCGTTCAACGTTCCGATGAGTGGTGGTGCGCCCGGGTCGTTGCGCAACTCGACGTCCACACAACCGGCGTAACGAAGACCGTACTGCGGGTAGCGACGCAACAACCGTGCGAGCTCAAGGGCGATCGGACCGCCACCGACGATGATGGCGTTGTGCTCGGCCCACCGCCGCTTACGCGCCACGATCGCGAGCTTGCGGGTGATCGCACGCCCGACGATGACCAGAACGGCGGAGAGAGCCACGCCGTGCATGAAGTCGACCAGATACCCGAGCGAGTCGTGGCGTGCCGCCGCGACCACCGCCACGATGCCGGCCGAGGCCAGCAGTCGCCCGCAGATGCTCGGCAACTCGTCGAGGATGCTCACGTGTCGGCGGGCCCGGTAGAGTCCGCCCGCCGCGAAGATCACGATGGTCAATGCCGCCGCGAACAGGGTGCCACGCCAGTAGTCGGCGGTGAGCAGCAGCGGCGCCAGCAACGCCACCAGGTCGGCCGGCGCGGTGAGCATCCAGGCTCGCAGCCCCCGGGTCTTCTTGGAGGCACGGGAACTCACGTAGGGCAGCACGGCCGTGGACGCGTTCGGCAGATGCTCCTGCACGGGCGTCTGCTGCTCGTCACTCACACGGGGACCGGGAAGCCTCTGTTGGCCACCGACATCGTCGATGGCGGCCTGGTAACCAGGCACCGACATCGACTGCACGGAAACGTCAGCCGCAGGCGGCTTCACCGTATCCTGGCCCATTGTCGGCCAGCTCGACATCCTCTTATCCTCCCCGTATGACGCAACGCGTTACGCGCCGGGAGCAGGATACGGCCGGCATACCCAATCCGCTAGAGGCACATCCGGCAGAGTTTGGGGGCCGAGAGTAGAAGAAGTCCTGGCGTGCAACTGATTGTCGGGTAAGGCTTACATTGCCGCCAACACGGAATCAGTCCAATTTGGTCAGATGCGATTATTCGACCGACGCAGCAGACGCCGACAACACCCTTTGCCGGTGGGACCGGCCGGGATGAGCCGCCGGTGACATCGATTCAGGCGCTTTGCCCGACTAGCGAAAATAACCGAGATTGTCGCCCGGTGGATCAGCTTCCAGACCGGATCGGCGCCGACCCGACGCAACCCCGACGACAACGGCTCCACGAAAACGGCGCGCGTGGGCAGAGCCCGACGCGCGCCGTTCATCCTTCGTACGACTTCGCAGGTCAAGACGCCTCCGGCGGGATACCCCCGGATCAGCGTCGCCTGGTCATCCCCGTTCGATCAGGTGCCCCACCAGGTCGGGACCGAAGATGGCGGCCCCGGAACCGTCCCGCCGGTCGTCGGGTTCCGGCAACGCCAGCGGCTCCCCACGCTTGCCCGCACCGACCGGACGCGGGCCGACCCAGGCCACAACCAGCCTGGTCTCGCCCTTGAGGAACCGCTGCGCACGCACCCCACCGGTGGCCCGGCCCTTCGCCGGGTAGAGCGCGAACGGCGTGACCTTCACACCACTGCCGGTGCTGGTCACCACCATCGGCTCACCGTGCTCCGGATCCTCGGTGCGGACCGCGCCGAAGAACAGGACCTGGGCGCCGGCCGCCAGATTCACGCCGGCCATGCCACCGCCCTTGAGACCCTGCGGACGCACCAGCGACGCCGCGAAGCGCAGCAGCGAAGCGTCCGAGGTCACGAAGGTGAGACTCTCCGTTCCGTCGCCGAGCCAGGTGGCACCGACCACCTCGTCGCCCTCACGAAGGCCGATCACCTCGAACTCGTCGGCGCGTACCGGCCACTCCGGTGCGCAGACCTTCACCACGCCCTGCCGGGTGCCGAGTGCGAGCCCCGGCGAACCGGTTCCCTGTTCGCCCAGTGGCGCCAGCCCGACGACGGTCTCGCCCGGGTGCAGCGAGACCAGTTCCGCGACGGACATGCCGCCGCTGACCGACACCGTGCCGGCCTGCTCCGGCAGGACCGGCAGTGGCAGGACATCGGTCTTGAACGCCCGGCCCGCGCTGGTGACCAGGAGCACCTGGCCACGGGCGGTGGTTCGGACCACCGCCCGGATCGCGTCGTGCTTGGTCCGACCGTTGCGGCGGCGCCCCTCGGACGCCTCCTCCGACTCCGCCGCGGTCCGGGCGACCAGCCCGGTCGCGGAGAGAATCACCTGGCACGGGTCGTCGGCGACCTCCAGCGGACCGGCCGGTACGGACGCGGCGAGCACCTCCTTGAGGTCCCCGTCGACCAGCGTCGTACGCCGCTCGGTCGAGAAGTCCTTCACCACCTTGGCCAACTCGTCCGAGACCACCCGGCGCAGCACACTCTCGTCGTCGAGGATCGCCGACAGTTCGGCGATCTCGGCGCGCAACTGGTCCCGCTCGGCCTCCAACTCGATCCGGTCGAACCGGGTCAGCCGGCGCAGCGGCGTGTCGAGGATGTAGGTCGCCTGGATCTCGGAGAGCGCGAACCTGGCCATCAGCGCGTCCCGGGCCGCCTGGGCGTTGTCACTGCCCCGGATCAGGCGGACCACCTCGTCGATGTCCAGCAGCGCGATCAGCAGACCGTCGACCAGGTGCAGCCGGTCCTGCCGCTTGCGCCGTCGATACGCCGTACGACGGGTCACCACCTGGTAGCGGTGGGCGAGGAACACCTCCAGCAGCGCCTTCAGGCCGAGGGTCTGCGGCTGCCCGTCCACCAGGACCAGGTTGTTCACGCCGAACGACTGCTCCAGCGGGGTCAGCCGGTAGAGGTCGGCCAGCAGCGCCTGCGGGTTCACGCCGACCTTGCACTCGATGACCAGACGCGTGCCGTTCTCCCGGTCGGTCAGGTCCTTCACGTCGGCGATGCCCTGCAAACGCGCCGGCTGGCGCTGCCCCTTGCGCGGCCCGGAGGTGATCGCCTTGCCCCGGACCTCGTCCGTGATCGCCTCGATGACCTTTTCCGCCCCGACCCCGTAGGGCAGTTCGGTGACGGTGATCGCCTGCCGGCCCCGGCTCCCCTCAAGCGGGCCGATCGTCACCCGACCGCGCATCCGGACCACCCCACGGCCGGTCTCGTACGCCTTGCGTACCTCGTCCAACCCGAGCAGCAGGCCGCCGGTCGGCAGGTCGGGGCCGGGGACGAACTCCATCAGCTTGTCCAGCGACGCGTCCGGGTGCCGAATCAGCCAACGGGCCGCCGCGACCACCTCGCCGAGGTTGTGCGGGATCATGTTGGTGGCCATTCCGACCGCGATCCCCGAGGTGCCGTTGACCAGCAGGTTCGGGAACGCCGCCGGCAACACGCTCGGCTCGGAGAGCGACCCGTCGTAGTTCGGCCGGAAGTCGACCGTGCCCTCGCCGAGTTCGCCGACCAGCAGCATCGCCTCGCGCGACATCCGCGCCTCGGTGTACCGGGCCGCCGCCGGCCCGTCGTCCGGCGAGCCGAAGTTGCCGTGGCCGTCGATCAGGGGAACGTTCAGGGAGAAACTCTGCGCCAGGCGCACCATCGCGTCGTAGATCGCAGTGTCGCCGTGTGGGTGGTACTTACCCATCACGTCACCGACGACGCGGGCCGACTTCACGTGACCACGGTCGGGCCGGTAGCCCTGCTCGCTCATCGAGAAGAGGATCCGCCGGTGCACCGGCTTGAGGCCGTCGCGCGCGTCCGGCAGCGCCCGGGAATGGATAACCGAGAACGCGTACTCCAGGTAGGAGTCCTCGACCTCGGTGGCGAGCGGATTGTCGATCACCCGCGCGCCCGCCTGGTCGAAGGCGGAGAGGTCGACCCGCTGCGGATTGCCGGTACGGCGTGCCATGACTACGTGCTCACTTCCATTCGTCGGCCGGTCCACCGGCCACTGAAACGACTTGGACCCGGGCGAGGCGAGCCGGCGACGAGGCGACCGGCTCCGGTGCTCACGTGTCGATGGTCTCCTGGTCGACCCGGCTGGCGGAGTCGATGAGCCAGTTCTTGCGAGGCTCGACCTTCTCCCCCATCAGCAGTTCCAGCACTTCCTCTGCGGCCGAGGCGTCATCGAGGGTGATCCGGCGTACGGCCCGGCTCGCCGGGTTCATCGTGGTGTCCCACAGTTCGTCGGCGTCCATCTCACCGAGCCCCTTGAACCGGGGGATCGGGGTGACGACCTGCTTGCCCGCCTTCTCCAACCGGGCCACGGTGCTCGACATCTCGGCCTGGGTGTAGGTGTAGACCGTCTCCGGACTCCGGCCCTTCGTGCTCACCTTGTGCAGCGGGGGCACCGCCGCGTAGAGCCGACCGGCCTCGATCACCGGCCGCATGTACTTGGCGAAGAGTGTGATCAGCAGGGTACGGATGTGCGAGCCGTCCACGTCGGCGTCCGCCATGATCATGATGCGGCCGTACCGGAGTGCTTCCAGGTCGAAGGTACGACCCGAGCCGGCACCGAGCACCTGGACGATCGCCGAGCACTCGGCGTTGTCCAGGACCTGCTGGAGGCTGGCCTTCTGCACGTTGAGGATCTTGCCTCGGATCGGCAACAGGGCCTGGTACTCCGAGGAGCGGGCCAACCGGGCGGTGCCCAGCGCACTGTCACCCTCCACGATGAACAGCTCACTGCGGGCGACCCCGGTCGACCGGCAGTCCACCAGCTTCGGTGGCATCGACGCGCCCTCCAGGGCGGTCTTGCGCCGGGCGGCGTCCTTCTGCTGCTTCTGGGTCAGCCGGACCCGGGCCGCGTCGACGATCTTCTGCAGGACGGTACGCGCCTCGGCCTTGGTCCGCCGGTCCTCCAGCCAGGTCTTGAGCTGCTGCTCGACCACGTTCTGGACCACCTTGGTGACCGGCGCGGTGGAGAGTTCGTCCTTGGTCTGCGAGGTGAACTGCGGCTCGGGAATCCGTACGTGCACGACGACGGTCATGCCTTCGAGCACGTCATCGAGGATCGGCGCGTCCTCCTTCGGCTTGAGCAGGCCACGGGTGTTGCGGATCGCGGCCGTCAGCGCCCGTACGGCACCGCGCTCGAAACCCTTGCGGTGGGTGCCGCCGTGCACGTTACGGATCGTGTTGGTGAAGCACTCCACCGTCCGCTCGTAGCCCGTGCCCCACTGGAGCGCGACCTCCACCTCGGCCCGACGCTCGACATTGCTCTGCATCACGCCGTGTTCGTCGGCGGCGTTCTCCCGGTAGTTCCCCTCGCCGACGATCAGGAGGGTCCCGGAGACGGGCTTGTCGCCGGCCGGGGCGAGGAAGTCCACCATGTCGGTGAGGCCCTGCGGGAAGTGGAACGTCTCCAGGGTGGGTTCGTCGGCGGTGTTGTCCTGCAGCACATAGGTGACGCCGGGAACCAGGAACGCGGTGTTGCGCAGCTTGGTCCGGACGGCGTCGACGTCGAGTGCCGCCCCGGTCTCGAAGTAGCGGGCGTCGTACCAGTAGCGGATGGAGGTGCCGGTGGAGGCGCCCCGCTTCATCCGGCCGACCGGCCGCAACCCCGGTTGCCGGCTGAAGACGCTCTCCGGCCCGGCGCCGTCGAAGACCCCCGGAACGCCGTGCTGGAACGACATCTGGTGGATCTGTCCGCCCCGCTGGACGGTGACGTCGAACCGCCGGGAGAGCGCGTTGACCGCAGAGGCGCCCACGCCGTGCAGACCACCGGAGGTCTTGTAGCCGGAACCACCGAACTTGCCGCCCGCGTGCAGCCGGGTCAGCACCAGTTCGACACCGGAGAGCCCGGACCTGGCGTGCAGGTCGGTCGGAATCCCCCGGCCGTCGTCGTCCACCTGCACCGAACCGTCGGCGTGCAGGGTGACCTCGACCCGGGTGGCATGACCGGCGACGCCCTCGTCGGTGGAGTTGTCGAGGATCTCGTTGAGCAGGTGACCCACGCCACGGCTGTCGGTCGACCCGATGTACATGCCGGGTCGTTTCCGGACGGCGTCGAGGCCTTCCAGATGGGTGAGGTCATCGGCCCCGTACAGAATCTCAGGCTGTGCAGTCAACGAGCTGAACTCCCAGAAGTGCGTTCTCCACGCCGCGGCACGGCATGATCGTCGTCGGCCCGGCCGGCGCTGCCCGCGAGCCTACCTACTCCCCTGCGCGCTTCGACGGGACTGTCCGTGTCGACGGGCGTGGCAGGGACCGACATCACCGGATCGTGCCGTCCCGGTACGACAGGAATACGCCCCCACCGGCACATCTTGTCACTGCCAGGTTCCCTCTCTCGGGCAATATTGTCGCTGTAAAGACTCAATCCGACCCGGCAGGATGCCCCGCCAGCCACCACCGGCCGGCCCTGCCCGGCCGGCCCTGCCCGCCAAAGCGTCCGGCCCGGGAAAACGACCCCGGGCCGGACCCACTCGCCGACCCCTGGTCGGCGTCGGCGTGCCGAACTCAGTCCGTCTGCACCGGGCGACGATCGGTACGACGCAGCTCCTGCCAGAGCAGGCGGTAGAAATCGCCGTAGCTCCGCTCGACGTTCACCGCGAGACGCCGGGTCTCCTCGTGCCGCGACGGCAGCTGGTTGATCGGCACCGTCATCGCCGCGTGATGCTCGATGTGCAGGTTGTTGCCGTTGGTGAACCAGGTGCTCAGCCAGCTACCCCGGATCGACCGGGTGTTACGCAGCACGTCCGTGGTGTCGGTCTCGCAGAGCAGATGTTCCGGCAGTTCGACGAGGAAGTGCATCGGCACCGCGAGCAGCAGCGGCAGAACCCAGAGCCGCAGCGGGTACGCCCCGTACCCGGCCAGGGCCAGGCCGATCACGGCCAGCACGACGACGCCGAGTACGAGGTGCTCGGTGACGATCCGCCGACGCATGGTCGGGCTGACCGCGCCGTACTGGTAACTCCAGCGCCCGGTGGCCGACCGGAACACGTCCCACCCGACCGAACCGAGGCGCGGATAGTCGAGCAGCCCGCGCAGCAGCGCGGCCACGGTGATCGGCTGACGGGTGTCGAAACCGAAGAACTCGGTGTCCTGCGGCGTACCGAGGTAGCGGTGGTGCTGGAGGTGACGCAACCGGTAGTGGCTGTAGACCACCAGCAGCGGCAACCCCAACGGCACACCGACCAGCCGGTGCGGCCACGACTTCCGGAAGGCCGAGTGGTGCAGGCACTGGTGCTGCAACTCGACCGCGTGCGTGTACATCGCCGCGAGCAGCACCACCCCGACAACGATCAGCAGTGGTTCCGGGCGCAGCGCCAGGACCACGCCGACGGCGGTGAGCACGGCCAGCACCACCAGCTTGGCCACGAAGACCCGCTCGTCGGCACCGGACACTCGGGTACGGGTGAACAGCAGGGCCGGGCTTGTGGACGTACGGGCTCCGGACACTGCGTCAAGTACGGTCATCACGTCTCCTGGCGTGGCTGATCGAGGTCTGTGGTGGGTCGGCGGGTCCGGCTCAGCGACCGCTGAGCAGCACCACGTGTGTGCCCGGGGTCAGGCCGACGGCAGCCGCCCGGGCGAGCAGTCCGGCCAGCGCGACGGCACCGGCGGCGGTGGGGTGCGCGCCATGGCCGGCGAGCGCGGTACGCGCCTCGACGAGTTGTTGGTCGTCGACGCCGTACGCCGCGCCACCCGTGTCGGCGATCGCGGCCATCGCCTCCGGTCCCTGGAGGGCGTGCCAGTTGACCAGCGGCTGGTTGTGGTCCGAGGTGGTGACCCCGTCCGGCGGGAGCATCCGGTACTCCCCCGGCCAGCTCGTCAACACCGGGTTGTTGCCGGCCGACCCGACGCCGTTGATCACCGTCGGCCAGTCCAGCGCCCGAAGCCGCCGGTGCACCGCGATGATCGTGGTGCCGTTGCCGACCGGGATCCAGAGGGCGGCCGGCGGTTCGCCCAGCACCGCGCGCAGCGCCGGCACCACCACCCCGTGTCCCTCGAAGACCGCATCGACGTACGGGCCGTCGACGTTGCCGTCGACCGCGCCGTCCTCGGCGGCGAGCCGGCGGGACTCGTCGACCGCGTCCTCGTAGCTGCCGGGGACGAGGTGTACGCGGGCACCGGCGGCCCGCATGAAGGCGCCGCCGTCGCTCCACCCGGTCGGCAGCACGACGGTGCAGGTCAGCCCGCTGGCGCGGCAGGCCATCGCCATGGCCCGTCCGTAGTTTCCGCAGGTCGCGACCACGATGTGCCGGTAGCCGTCGGCGATCGCACGGGCGACCACGGCACGGGCGGCCGGTTCCTTGTGGCTGCCGGAGGCGTACCTGGTCTCGTCCTTGATCAGGATCCGGACGCCGGGCACCAGGCCGGTGGCGTCGATCAGTGGCGTGCCGTACGCGTCGACCGGTGCGTCGAGGTCGGCGAGGGTCTCGATGGACATGGGGCTCCTCAGGAGGGTCCGGGGTGGCCGGATGGGAGGCGGGTGGGGGTGGCTCAGTTCCGGGCCGCGAGAAGCAGTTCGTCCGCCTCGCGCTGGAGGGTGTCCCGGTCACCGATCTCGGCTGGTGGCACCGCGTCCGGCAGGTGGTCCTCGATCAGCCGCAGTGGTCGGTTGAACCAGCCGCGTACCGCCCACGCGAGTTGGAGCAGACCGCTGACGACGACCAGCAGGGCGAGACCTCTGCCGGGCCCGGTGCCGAGCACGTGGCCGACCGTGTCGGCGAGACCGCCACCGGGTTCGAGCAGGGGCTGGACGTACCGGTCGGCCAGCGGGCCGACCACCAGGTAGCCCAGCGGCATGGTCAGCATCATCACCGTGATGAAGATCGAGAGGACCCGGCCCTGGAGTTCGAAGCCGACCTTGCTCTGAATCAGTGCGATCCAGTGCCCCTCGGTGACCGATTCGCCGAAGGTCAGCAGGAACATGCCGACCACCGCGAAGACCGGGCTGGCGCCGATGCCGACGACCGCCATCGCGAGGCTGGCCAGCCCCATGAAAATGATCATTCCGTTGGCCCGACGGGCGGTGCCGCCCCAGAGTCCCATCAGCAGACTGCCGCAGAGTCCGCCGAGGCCACCGGCGGAGAGCGCCATGCCGAGCGCGATCGGCGACTGCTCGATCAGCAGCATGGGGGTGATCACCGCGAAACCGAGCGTGTAGAAGGCGTGGTCGATGACGAAGAACCGCAGCGCGGCGCGGAGTCCGGGCCGGCGAGCGATGTACCGCCACCCGTTGGCCACCTCGGTCCGGAAGGTCTCCTCCCGCCGCCGGAACATCAGATCCGGGAAGCGGACCAGGAGCAGCGTGGTCACGCCGACACCGAACGTCGCCACGTCCAGCAGGATCACGCCGTCGATCCCGATCAGACCGATCAGCCCGGCGCCGAGCATCGGCGCGAACACCAATCCGAAGTTGACCCCGAGCTGGCTGACGCCGTTGGCGTGCCCGAGATACCGCTTCGGCACCAACTGGGCCACCGCCGCCAGGTAGGCGGGTCGTTGGAAGGCACCGGCGACCGAGGTGACCGACACCGCCAGGTAGACCTGCCAGAGTTCCAGGCCACCGCCGAAGACCAACAGGCCGAGCGCGCCCATCGCACACGCCGCCGCCGCGTCGCTGGCGAGCATCACCCGACGCCGGTCCCACCGGTCGGCGACCGCACCGGCGATCGGCCCGACCAGGATTCCCGGCAGCATGCCGACCGCGCTGACCACGGCGAAGTCGGTGATGGCGCCGGTCTGCTGGTAGACCCAGATGCTCAGCACCAACGTGCTCAGCCCACTGCCGATCATCGAGACGAACTGACCGAACGCGACCAACGCGAACCGGGACAGGCTCGGTGCCGGCTGCCGAGGCGCGCGGGTCGCGCCGATCGTGGGGCCGGCGGCGACCGCCGGCTCCGCCGCGCCCACGGTCGGTCCGGGTACGGCAGCCGCGTCGCCGCCGTCGGCCGGTGTGCGCGCCGGCCCCGCAGCGGTACGGTCCAGCCAGCCCCGCGCCCGCTCCACCAGCACCCCGGCCAGCGGTTCGGCGTGGGTACGGACGAAGAAGTGACCGGCCTTGGGCAGCACCGCCAGGTCGACCTCTTCCGCGAAGTGCTCCCACTCGCGGTGGCGCTCCAGGTAGTGCTCGGTGACCCGGTCGCGGGCACCGACGACGCTGAGCACCGGGGCGTTCAGCTTGGTCGGCTCCTCGCCCCGGTAGTCGGCGGTGAAGTACTCCTCGGCGTCCCGCGCGTCGTGCCGTACGTTGCGCAGCACGAACGCCTCGTCCTCGGGGCGGTCCAGGTCGGTGAAGCCGCCCCGGCCACGGAGGTAGGCGAGGTACTCCCGGTCGGAGGTGAACCGGTCGGTCGGCACCAGCCGGTAGAACCAGTCGAAGAACCGGCCGGGCAACCGGGCGGTGGGGAAGCCCGCGCCGAGTCCGACCCCGATCAGCTCGACCCCGGCCTCCTCGGCCCGTCGGGCGAGTTCCACGGTGGCCGCGACCCCGAGGCAGTGCCCGTAGAGCAGGACCGGTCCGGTGATCTCCTGGAGTTCGGGCAGTACCCGGGCCGCCACCTCGGTGCCGGGCAGCAACGGCTCGTCGGGTCGGCTCTGGTCGTGGCCGGGCAGTTCGAGCGCGTAGAGCGCCCAGTTGGCGGGCAGCGCCGCCGCGAGGGGCTGGTAGGCGATGGCGCTGCCACCGGAGTAGGGGACGGCGACCACGGTCACGCCACCGGTGGCCGGGTCGGCGTCGGTCGGGGTCAGCCGGTGCAGCATCCGGTCCGGCTGCCGGTCCGGCCCGGCGGAGCGCTGGTCCAGCAGGGCGGCGAGGGCACGCACGGTCGGGTGCTGGTACAGCTCGATCAGGGTCGGTGCCGGTTCGATCCGCCGGACCAGCCGCAGTGCGGTGAACGAGTCGCCGCCGAGGGAGAAGAAGCTGTCGTCGATGCCGATCTCGGCGATCCCGAGTGTCTCGGCCCAGATCGCGGCCAGTTGCCGCTCGGTGCCCGTACGCGGGGCCGTTCCACCGGGTGTGGCGCCCGTCTCCGGTGGTGCGGGCAGGGCCCGCCGGTCGAGCTTGCCGTTCGGGGTGAGCGGCAGTTTCGGCAGCGGGACCACCCGGGCCGGCACCATGTGCACCGGCAGGGTGGCGGCGAGCGCCTCGCGTACCTCTGCCTCGGTGACCTCGACGCCGGGCTGGGCCACCAGGTAACCGACGAGCTGGGCGATGCCGGAGGGCAGCGGGTGTACGGCCGCGGCGCAGGCGAGCACGCCGGGCAGGGCCCCGATGGCGGCCTCGACCTCGCCCAGCTCCACCCGATAGCCGTTGATTTTGACCTGGTCGTCGAGCCGGCCGAGGAAGTCCACGTTGCCGTCGCGGTGGAACCGCGCCGCGTCCCCGGTCCGGTACATCCGGGCCGGGCCGGCGCTCGGATCCTGGGTCGGGCCGGCGCTCGGGTCGGCGGCGGAGTCCACGAACGGGTCGGGGACGAACCGCTCGGCGGTCAGCTCCGGCCGGTCGTGGTAGCCGGGCGCGACCCCGACACCACCGAGGTACAACTCACCAACCACACCCGCGGGCACCGGCTCGCCGTACCCGTCGAGCACGTACACCCGGTTGTTCGGAAAAGGCTGGCCGATCGGCAGCGGCGCGTCCAACGGCAGCGTGTCGACGGCACCGTCGAAGTACACGTTGTCGACGGTGACCTCCGTGACGCCGTACGCGTTCACCACCCGGTTCCCGGCGCCGACCAGGTGCCGGGCCTGCTGGTACTCCCGGACGTGCCACTTCTCGCCGCCGCCGATCAGCAACCGGACGAAGTCCAGCCGCTCCCCCGCCGCCTCCACGTGGGCGAGCAGGGTACGCAGCACCGCCGGCACGAGTTCGGTGCAGTTGACCTGCTCGTCGCGCATCAGGGCGTACAGGTCGGCCGGATCGAGCAGCACCTCCCGGGGCACCACCACGAGCCGACCGCCGGTGCAGAGCGCACGCAGCGTCTCCCCGACGAACATGTCGAACGAGAAGCTGGCCGCCTGCTGGTAGGTCCACCCCGGATCGAGCTGGTACGCGCGCTGCCACATCACCGCCGCGTGCACCAGGTTGCCGTGGTTGACCACCACGCCCTTGGCCCGCCCGGTGGAGCCGGAGGTGTAGATCACGTACGCCGGGTCGTCGGGCGTGGTCGCCACCGGCAGGTCGCCGTCGTCGGCGGTGTCGACCTCGGACGCGTCGCGGTCCAGCGCCAGCACCGCCACGCCGTCCGGTGCCGCCGGAGCGCCGGCCAGGTCGAGCCGGGTCACCAGGGCCAGTGACCGACTGTCGGTCAACATGTAACGCAGCCGGTCCGCCGGGTAGGCCGGGTCGAGCGGCACGTACGCGCCACCGGCCTTGAGTACGGCCCACATCGCCACGAAGAGTTCGATCCCCCGGTCGAGGCAGATCGCCACCCGGGCGCCGGGTCGTACGCCGCGTTCACGCAGCAGCCGCGCGAGCTGGTTGGCCCGGCCGTTGAGCTGCCGGTAGCTGACCGTGGTGGCGCCGTGGGTGAGTGCCGGCGCGTCCGGGGTCGCCGCCGCGCACCGCTCGAAGAGCTGGTGTACGCCGTCGGCCTCGGGCACCTCCATCGTGTGGTCGTTCCAGTCGTGCAGGATCCGGTGCCGCTCGGCCGGCGTCAGCAGCGCCAGCCGGGTGACCGGTGTGGACGGGGCCCCGGCTCCGGCCGCCAGGAGCGTCAGCAGATGGTCCAGCAACGCCTCGACCCGCTCGGCGTCGAAGAGTTCGGTGGCGTAGTCGACGCTCAGCACCGGACCGTCGACCGGGAAGTCCAACCCGACCGCGAGGTCCACCATGGTCGCCGCCGGGGCCACCTCACCGGCGTACCGGACCGTGTCGGTGCCGGGCGCGGGGGTGTTGTGCACCGTGAGCATGACCCCGCTGAGCCGGTTGCGGTTGCCGGTCGCCGGTCGCCGGGTGGCCGCGATGATGTCCGGCAACGACAGTTCCTGGTGGTCCAGGTCGCGGACCACCGACTCCCGTACCCGGCGGACCAACTCGGCGAAGCTCGGCTCGCCGCCGACGTCGCCCCGGATCGGCAGGATGTTGAGCACCGGGCCGACCAGCGACTCCAGCTCCGGCGCGGTCCGCCCGGCGACCGGCGCCAGCACGGTCACGTCGCTGCGGCCGGTGTAGCGCAGCAGCACCGACTGGAGCCCGGCGAGCACCACCATGAAGAGGCTCGCCTGCTGCGCCCGCCCGCACCCGCGCAGCCGTTCGACCAGCTCCGGGTCGAGCGGCCGGCAGACCCGGCCGGCGGCGAACGAGCGCACCGGCGGGCGGGGACGGTCGGCGGGCAGTTCCAGGTCCAGGTCGGCGTCGGCGAACCGGTCGCGCCAGTAGTCGGTGAGCGAGCTGTCGTCGGCGTACGCCCGACGCCGGGCGGCAAGGTCCGGCAGCGGGTGCGACGGCACCCGTACCGGCTCCCGGCCTGCCGACAGGTCCCGGTAGAGCCCGGCGAGTTCGTCACCGAACAACCCGACCGACCAGCCGTCGAAGGCCAGGTGGTGGACCACGAGCAGCAGCTCGTCGTGGTCCGCGCCGGTACGCACCAGCAGCGCCCGGGCCAGCGGCCCGTCGGCCAGGTCGATCGGTTCCCGTACGGCCTGCCGGCGTGCCTCCTCGGCCCGGGTCTCCCGCTCCTCCGGTGGCAGGTCGCGCAGGTCGACCTCGGCCAGTTCGAGCGTGCCGAACGGCGCGACCACCATCCGGGGTTCGTCCCCGTCGAGCGGGAACCGGGCCCGGAGTACGGGGTGCCGGCGGACCAGTTCGGTCAGGCAGGCGGCGAGGATCTCGACCCGGACGCGGCCCGCCATCCGGTAGCGGATGCCGAGCGTGTGCGCCGGCAGGTCGGCGCAGACCTGCTCGGCGATCCAGAAGTCGCGTTGCAGCGGGGTGAGCGACAGCCCGGCCGGGTCGCCGACCGCCGGAACTCCGACCGTGGCGGCCGACGGGGTACCGGTCGTGGTCGCCGCCGTCGGTTCGGCCTCCGTGGTCGGCCCCGGGGCGGTGGCCCGGACCAGGTCGGCCAACTCGGCCAGGGTCGGTGCCGCGTAGAGCCGGCCGAGGGTGAGTTCCAGGCCGTACTCGCGGCGGAGCGCGCTGATCAGCCGGACCGCGTCGAGGGAGTCGGCGCCGAGGGAGAAGAAGTCCTCGGTCGCGGTGACCTCGGGAACACCGAGCAGGTCGGCCCAGAGACCGCCGATCCGCGCCACGACGGGATCGCGGGACGGCTCGGCCGGAGCCGGACCGACCGGCGACGCGGGAGCGTCCACCCCGGCCAGTGCGATCCGGTCGACCTTGCCCTGGAGGGTGAGCGGGAAGCGGGCGTGGCCGACGAACGCGCCCGGTACGAGATAACCGGGGAGGGTCTCGGCTAGCTGTCGGCGTACCGCGACCGCGTCGAGCGTGCCGTCGTCGACCGTGAGGTGGCCGACCAGTCTCGGCGTCCCGGTCCGTTCGTCGACCAGGACCACGGCGTCGGTGATCCCGGGCAGGTCGCGCAACGCGGACTCGATCTCCCCCAGCTCGACCCGGAACCCACGGATCTTGACCTGGTGGTCGAGCCGGCCCAGGTACTCCAGTTGACCGTCGGCGAGCTGCCGGACCCGGTCACCGGTCCGGTACTCCGGCGTGCCGTCGGGACCGGGAACGAAGCGCTCCCCGGTCAGCTCCGGACGACGCAGGTAGCCGGTGGCGACACCGGCACCTCCGACGGAGAGTTCGCCGGCCTCGCCGACCGGCACCGGGACACCGTCGGGGTCGAGCACCCGGGCGGTGACACCCGTCAGCGGGTGCCCGATCGGCACCGGACCGTCGCCGCCCCAGGTGGTCAGGTCGGCGGCGGTCGCGACCACCGTCGTCTCGGTCGGACCGTACGTGTTGAGCAGCCGTACCGCCGGGTCGGCCCGGTCTCGCCAGCGCAGCACTGCCGACGGCCGCGCCGCCTCCCCGCCGATGATCACGAGCCGCACCGTCGCCGGCAGGACGGCCTCCTCCCGGTCGATCGCGCCGACCAGCTCGTGCCAGTACGCCGTGGGCAGGTCCAGCACGGTGACGCCGAGCGCGGCGCAACGGTCCAGGAAGAGGTCGGGTCGGCTGATCATGTCCTCGTCGCGGATCACCACGGTGGCACCGGCGGCCAGCGGCGGGAAGATCTCCTCGACGCTCGCGTCGAAGCTGATCGAGGCGAACTGGAGGACCCGGTCGTCCGGAGTGAGCGCGTACCGTTCGACCGCCGCCGCGCAGAAGTGGTCCAGCGCGCGGCGGGGCAGCACCACACCCTTCGGCTGGCCGGTGGAGCCGGAGGTGAAGATGACGTACGCGGGGTCCTCGGCCGCCGCCCGCGCGGTCGATGCCGCGACGAACCCGGTCGGGGCGCCGACCGGCAGCACCGTGGTTCCGGCCGGCAGCACCGGCGGATCGACGTCGGCGGGCACGAGCACCAGCCGGGGCCGTACCTGCTCGGTCATGAACGCCAGCCGGGCCGCCGGATAGCCGGGGTCGAACGGCACGTAGCCCGCGCCGGCCCGCAGCACCGCGAGCATCGCCACCACCGCGTCCCGGCCCCGGGCGAGGCAGAGTCCGACCAGGTCCCCGACGCCGACCCCGGCTGCGGCGAGGGCACCCGCCAGGCCGTCGACCTCGGTGAGCAGCTCGGCGTAGGTCAGCTCGCCGGTCGGGTCGACCAGGGCGACCGCCGTCGGGCTCCGGTCCGCCCGCGCCTCGATCGCGTCGAGTACGTCGACCGCACCGGTCCAGCCGTTCGCGGAGTCCCGCCGTGGCTCGACAGGTCGGCTGACGTCGGGCAGGTCGACGGCAGGTACGGCACCCACGGTGAATCTCCTTGACCTTCGCGGCACGAGCGGGACGGCGCTGAACGCTACGAAGGAAGTGCCGGCCGTGGGTGAACCAGCGACGAACATCAACCCATGATCAGGACGGGGTCACATGACTATTTACCGATGGATGGATTTTCCGGACAAGAACCACTGTCCTATGTCCAACTGGATCAGCCGAGCGACTTGGCGAACCAGTGCCCCGCGTACGGGCTGTCGTTGAAGCGCTCCACCTCGACGTACCCGTGCCGGGCGTAGAGCCGACGGGCCTCGACCAGGTCGTGCCGGGTGTCGAGGCGCAGCCGGGACAGGCCCTCGCCCCGGGCGGCCCGCTCCAGTTCGGTGAGCAACCGAGACGCCACGCCACGCCGCCTGGCACTCTCGGCGACGAAGACCCGGGTGACCTCGCCGAGACCGTCCGGCAACAGACGCAGGCCGGCGCAGCCGACGGCCCGCACCCCGTCGGTCGCCACCAGGAACAGACCGTGCGGCGGGGTGAGGTCGTCGCTCGGTTCGTCCACCAGCACGGCGTCGACCTCGGCTCTGGTCGCCGGTCGGCCGTGGTAACGGCCCACGATGTCGACGTAGTACGCGCGCAGGATCGTGCGGGCGACCTCGCCGTCGGGGCGTACCGCCATGATCGGGATGTCACCTGGAATCGACGTCACCGCGCGATGATCGTCCGTACGCCCACCCCCACACCACCACTTTTCCCTCACCAGCGCTCCGGTGCGGCGGTGAGGAAGGGCCCCTTCCTCTACCGAAAGCGATAACAAGGGCCCCTTCCTTACCCGCGGGCGGTGGCGGCCTCGATGCCGTCGAGGAGGACGGTGAGGCCGAAGTCGAAGGTCTCCCTCGCCTCCTGCTCCAGGTAGGGCACGGTCTCGTCGTCCATCCGGAACCCCTGGTCGCTCTCCATCCGGGTCAGCGTCGGGAACCGCTGCGCCAGGTCGGGGGCGACCTCCGCCAGCAGCGCGGATCGGGCGTACCACCAGTCCTCGTCGGACATCCCGGTGGCGGCCTGTGCCTGTCGGGCCTCGGCGACGGTCTGGGCGGTGCCGCGGACGAAGTGGAACAGGGTGCCGACGGTACGTCGCAGCGCCTTCGCGTCCAGGCCGGTCCGGTAGAGGATGCGCACGAGGGTCTCCAGGACGACGTACTCGTGCGGGCCGAGTACCGGTCGGGCCTGTGACACCTGGAGCAGCCAGGGGTGGCGCAGGTAGAACCGCCAGAGGTCGCCGGCCCAGGCGGTGAGCGGCGCCCGCCAACCTTCGATCTGGTCGTACCCGGTGGGTAGCTCCGCGTGCACCCGGTCGTACATGAGGTCGAGCAGTTCGCTCTTGCTCGGCACGTAGGTGTAGAGCGCCATGGCGGTGCGACCGAACCGCTCGCCGACCGCACGCATGGAGAGCCCGGCCATCCCGTCCCGGTCGGCCACCTCGATCGCGGCGTCCACGATCTGGTCGACGGTCAGGGCGGGCCGGGGTCCGGGCCCGGTCCGCACGTCCGGGGGACCGGGCGTACGCCACAGCAGGGCCATCGAGCGGCGCGCGTCGCCCTGACCGGCATAGACCACCACTTGCAACTCCTTAGCGCATAAAGTAACCTCGCCAGGTTATCTTTTTATGTCGTAAGGATATCAGGGGGAACGGTATGGGCTCCGAGCACGTCAGCCACCTGTCGGGAAACGGCAACGGGCCGGACGGCGGACTGCTGCTGGCCGATGGCGATCCGCGCGACGACCGACCCACAACCGAGGTCACCCCTGGTCAGCGAGGTGAGAGCGACACTCGGCACGCGGCCGACAGCCACGAGGTGATCGAGGTGCGGGGCGCCCGGGAAAACAACCTCGCCGACGTGTCGCTGGACATACCGAAACGTCGACTCACGGTTTTCACCGGGGTCTCCGGATCGGGAAAGTCCTCTCTTGTCTTCGGCACCATCGCCGCCGAATCGCAACGATTGATCAACGAGACGTACACCGCTTTCGTCCAGTCGTTCATGCCGAGCCAGAGCCGGCCGGACGTCGACGCGCTCCACAACCTGAGCGCGGCGATCGTGGTCGACCAGGAACGGATGGGAGCCAACTCCCGCTCCACGGTCGGCACGGCGACCGACGCCCACACCATGCTCCGGATCATCTTCAGCCGCCTCGGCGCCCCGCACGTCGGCACCTCGACCGCGTTCAGCTTCAACAGCGCCGAGGGCATGTGTGTGACGTGCGAGGGGATCGGTCGGGTCTCGACCATCGATGTCAACGCGTTGGTCGACGTCGAGCGGACCCTCAACGAGGGGGCGATCACCGCACCGAACTTCGCCGTCGGTTCCTGGTACTGGCAGACCATGGCCCAGTCGGGGCTCTTCGACCCCGACGTCAAGCTGAAGGACTACACCCCGCAACAGTGGGAGGACTTCCTCCACAAACCCGCCACGAAGATCAAGCAGGGCACCTTCAACACCACGTACGAAGGTCTGCTGGTCAAGGTGCAACGGCTCTACCTCGCCAAGGAACGCGAGTCGATGCAGCCGCACATCCGGGCGTTCATGGACCGGGCCGTCACCTTCACCGGCTGCCCGGCGTGCGGCGGAGCCCGACTGAACGCGGCGGCACTGGGTTCGACGATCGACGGCCGCAACATCGCCGAGTGCTCGGCCATGCAGATCAGCGACCTGGCCCGGTTCGTCGCCGGCATCGAGGACGCCTCGGTACGGCCGGTGGTCGGCACCCTGCGCCACACCCTGGACTCGCTGGTCGAGATCGGTCTGGGTTACCTCAGCCTGGACCGGGAGTCCGGCACCCTCTCCGGCGGGGAGGCGCAACGGGTGAAGATGGTCCGCCACCTCGGCTCCAGCCTGACCGACGTCACGTACGTCTTCGACGAACCCACCGTCGGCCTGCACCCGCACGACATCGCGCGGATGAACGACCTGCTGATCCGGCTCCGGGACAAGGGCAACACCGTGCTCGTGGTCGAGCACAAGCCGGAGGTGATCAAGATCGCCGATCACGTGGTCGATCTGGGGCCGGGAGCGGGATCGGCCGGCGGGCGGATCTGCTACACCGGCGACGTGGCGGGACTGCGGCGCTCCGGGACACTCACCGGGCGGCACCTGGGACACCGGGCCCGCCTGCGGGAGCGGGTCCGTCAACCACACGGCCAGTTGCGCATCACCGGCGCCCGGCTGCACAACCTCAAGGACGTCGACGTCGACATCCCGCTGGGCGTGCTGACCGTGGTGACCGGGGTCGCCGGGTCGGGCAAGAGTTCGCTGATCCACGGTTCGCTGCCGCGCCGCGCCGGGGTGGCCGTGGTGGACCAGTCCCCCATCCGGGGGTCGCGGCGCAGCAACCCGGCCACCTACACCGGCCTGCTCGACCCGATCCGGGCCGCCTTCGCCAAGGCCAACGGGGTCAAGGCGGCCCTGTTCAGCGCGAACTCCGAGGGTGCCTGCCCGAATTGCAAGGGGATCGGTCTGGTCTACACCGACCTGGCGATGATGGCGGGGGTCGCCACGGTCTGCGAGCAGTGCGAGGGAAAGCGGTTCACCCCGGCGGTGCTCACCCACAAGCTGCGGGGCAAGGACATCAGCGAGGTGCTGGCGATGTCGGTGTCCCAGGCGCGTGACTTCTTCGGCAACGGGGCGGCGCGGGCGATCCTCGACCGGCTCACCGACACCGGTCTGGGCTACCTCGGCTTGGGGCAACCGCTCACCACGCTCTCCGGGGGCGAGCGGCAGCGGTTGAAGCTGGCCATCCAGATGGCCGAGAAGGCCACCACGTACGTCCTGGACGAGCCGACCACCGGGCTGCACCTGGCCGACGTGGACACGTTGCTGGCGCTGCTGGACCGGCTGGTCGACGACGGCAACACGGTGATCGTGATCGAGCACCACCAGGCCGTGATGGCGCACGCCGACTGGGTGATCGATCTCGGTCCGGGCGCGGGGCAGGACGGTGGCCGGGTGGTCTTCACCGGCACGCCCGCCGACCTCGTCGCGAGCGGTGACACGCTCACCGCCCGACACCTGCGGGAATACGTGGAATCGGGCGGCGCGTCCTGAGCCGACCCGGCCAGCCGAGCAACCCTCTGCGAACACAGTTTTCACATTTCGAACAGGCCGATGGTATAAATGGGCCGTGCCCATCGCTGATCGCTTGGACGTGACCCTGCGCCTGGTCCAGGCGGCCGGTCGGATCGCCGTGCCCGAACTCGCCACCCGGCTCGGTGTGTCGGAGATGACCGCCCGCCGGGACCTGGACGCACTACAACAACAGGGCCTGGTGCAACGGGTGCGTGGCGCCGCCGTCGCGGTCCGGCCGGTCGCCGCCGAGTCGGGCTTCGCCGCGCGAGCCGCCTGGCAGTCGGCGACCAAGGACCGGATCGGTGCCGCCACGGCGGCGCTGGTCCGTCCGGGCGAGACGGTCCTGCTCGACGCCGGCACCACCACCGTGCACGTGGCGACGCACCTGCGGCTGCTGGCCCCACTCACGGTCGGGGTACTGAGTCTGCAGGCGGCGGCGCAACTGGTCGACCAGCCCGGCATCCGGCTCCTGGTGATCGGCGGCGAACCTCGGCCGGCCGAGGGCTCGATGGTCGGCCAGCTCACCCTGCGGGCCCTGCGCGACCTGGCCTTCGACTGCTTCGTGCTCTCGCTCGGCGGAGTGCACGCCGAGGACGGCTACTCCGAGTTCTCACTCGAGGACGCGGCCGTGAAGCAGGTGGCGTTGGAGCGATCCGGGCGGACCGTCGCCGTCGCGGACGCGACCAAACTCGGCACCCGGGCGTTCAGCCGGATCGCCGGGCTCGACGCGGCCGGGCAGTTCGTCACCGACCGCGCCGCAGCCGACGAGGCCACCCACCCGCTCGGCCCCGAGACCCTGACCGCGTTGCGCGCGGCCGGCACCGAGATCCACCTCGCCTGATCGTCGCACCGAAAGGGACAATCATGTCCACTGCTCCGCCCAGCGCCGCCCCGCGTCCGCTGATGATCCTGGTCGCCGGCCCGTACCGGTCGGGCACCGGGGACGACCCGGCGAAACTGGCGGCGAACGTGGCCGCGATGCACGCGGTCGCGCTGCCGTTGTTCCAACGCGGGCACCTGCCGGTCACCGGAGAGGACCTCGCGCTGCCGCTCGCCACCCTCGCCGGCTCCACCCGGACCGGCGACGCACCGTTCACCGCGGTCTTCCACCCGTACGCGGAGCGGTTGCTCGCCCGCTGTGACGCGGTGCTGCGGGTCGGCGGTCCGTCGGCCGGCGCGGACGCCATGGTCGACCTGGCCCGGCGGGCCGGCAAGGCGGTCTACCAGGATCTCGACCAGATCCCGGCCGCAGCGTGACCGCCGGTCTTTCCACCCCGGACCGTCGTGGCCGGACCGGTCTCGACCGCGTCGGCCGCGACCTCGACGGCAATCCCCGGGTACGGGTCCGCGACGTCACGCTCCTGTCCAGCGACTGGTACGTGCTGCGGCGCACCACGTTCGACTTCCAGCACCGCGACGGCACCTGGAGCAGCCAGCAACGGGAGACCTACGACCGCGGCAACGGCGCGACCGTGCTCCTCTACGACCCGGACCGGCGTACGGTGCTGCTGACCCGGCAGTTCCGCTTCCCGGCGTACGTCAACGGTCATTCCAACGGAATGCTGCTGGAAACCGCTGCCGGGCTGCTCGACGCGGACGACCCGGAGCGGGCGGCCCGCCGGGAGACGGCCGAGGAGACCGGTCACCGGATCGGCGAACTGCACCACGTCTTCGACGCGTACACCAGCCCTGGATCGGTCACCGAGCGCCTGCACTGCTACGCGGCCCGGTACGGCGTCGACACCCGACGCTCCGCCGGTGGCGGGCGCGCCGACGAGGGTGAGGAGATCGAGGTCGTCGAGTTGCCGTTCGACGAGGCACTGGAGCTGGTTCGGACCGGGGGGATCGTCGACGCCAAAACAATCATGCTGGTGCAGTGGGCGGCACTGCACGGCCCGTTCCGCCCCGGACCGGACCGCTAGGCTCGCCCCGGTCGCCGATCGAAGGAAGTGGTCATGGCCGAGGATCCGGATACCGCGTTGACCGTGGCGCTGGCCGAGTACGAGCACCTGCGCGAGGCGCGCCGGGCGAGCAACGACCAGGCCACCGCCCGGTTCAACTTCTTCCTGGTGGTGACCTCGGCCGCGACCGCGGTGGCGGGTGCCCTGGTCACCGGCGGCGGCGGTACGGCCACCACCAGCGCGGTGGCGGGGATCGGCGCCCTGGTGCTGCTGCTCGGGCTGACCATCTTCGTACGCCAGGTCGAGTTCACGAACCGCGCCCGGCTCTACGCGGTGGCGATCGACTCGATCCGTACCTATCTCGTCCGGCGGGCACCCGAACTCGGCCCGTACGTCGTCATGCCGACGCTGGACGACGAGGGTGTCTACCAGGGGCGTCCGCCGGGCGGACCGTGGCTACGGGACGCGGTCGGCCTCTCGGGCACGATCGGACTGGTGAACAGCGCCCTGCTGGCGCTCGCCACCGGGCTTGGCGTACGGCACCTCGGTGCCGCGTGGTGGCTCGCGGTCACCTGCGGTGCGCTGGTGCTGGCCGGTGGCGCGAGCGCGCACGTGTGGTACGTCCGGCACCGCTCCCGTGCGTCGCACACGCGGATCCGTTCCACGGTGGAGCGCCGGCATCAGACGGCGGGCGACCCGGCGGGCGTGGATCCGGCGGACGCTAGCCGGGACGGGTCCGCGACGGAAGCGCCCCGGGTCCGCTGGACGCCGTAGCCCGTCCTCGAAGGGCACCAGCGCCAACCCGGCCACGTCATCGGATGTATGTGCGTCCGTCGACCAGCTCCCACCATCACGGCGATGGATACCGGTAGACCGCCCAGATGGCTTGCGGTACCGGTTCCACTACCGAGGATCATCGGCATCCCGGCCCTCTCAAGGGCCTGACCTGGGCCGACAAAACATCGACAGTCAAGGATTGACTAGCAAAGACATCCGATGTTAACTGCATGTGACAGACGTGAGTCCGGTGGACAACAAGGTCGGACCTTCCGGCCGCGTGCGCCCAGCGCACTCACACATCACAGTCTCGTGGTAGCTCCCCACTTCGGCGGATGGGGAGTGCACGGTCGCACCCGCGTCCCGTGGCACGAGACTCATCGGTTCGAGCGATCTAGAGGGGATCGTGTCGATGAAGATGAGCACGCCGACCCGCATTGCCGCCGCCGCCCTGCTCCTGGTCAGCCTGGCGGTCAGCGGCGAGAGCAGCCCCGCGCAGGCGTCACCCACCGACGCCGCTTTCAACTCCGGCACCGGGGCGCTCAACGTCAACTACGCCAACTACCTGTCCAAGCACGACATCGTCTACAACCGCCCGAACACCAACCCGCTGCACGGCCTCACGGTCGGCAATGGGCGCACCGGCGCGATGGCGTGGAACCAGAACGGTCTGACGATGCAGGTCTCCGGAGTGGACCTGTCGCAGCAGTCGACGTATGCCGCGGGCAACGTCAACCTGTTCAGCAACCCGCAGATGGACACCGGGTACACCACGTTCCAGCAGCGGCTCTCGCTCTACGACGGCACGCTCGCCACGAAGTACGACAGCAACCGCACGGTCACCGTCATGGGCTCGCCGAACTCCGAGGTCATGGGCATCCACGTCGAGGACACCCGACCGGGCGTCACCAGCATCGGGCTCGACCTGAGCCTCTGGGACCCGAACACCGTGCAGAACATCGCCGACGTGCCGGACCTGAACACGTGGCGCACATACTCCACGTTCGCCGACGCGACCGGGGTCGGGATCAGCCGGGGCCAGACCGATCCGAACAACTTCGGCTACACCCTGGCCGCCACCGTCGAGGGGGCGAGCTACACCTCGCAGGTCGTCAACGGCCGGCAGGTGCGGTTGAACATCACCCCGACCGCCAGCTACACGATCTGGTTCACCGCGGCCAGCCGGATCAACTCCCCCGGCCTCAACTCGGTCACCCAGGCCCGCAACCAACTCGCGTCGGTCAAGAGCACCGGGTACGCGACCACGCTGAACAACTACCGCAACTGGTGGCACGCGTTCTGGGAGAAGTCGTTCGTCCAGTACTCCAACTCGGCCGGTGACGCCGACTACCTGGAGAACGCCTACTACCTCGCGACGTACATGATCGCCGCCGGTGGCTACGGCAACTATCCGCTGCACTTCATCAACGGGGTGTTCCGGGCGACCCAGGACCAGAGCAAGTGGAGCAACGGCTACTGGTACTGGAACCAGCGCGACGTCTACAACTCGTTCTACGCGTCCAACCACACCGAGCTGATGGGCGGGTTCAACCGGCTCTACAGTCGCAACTACGCCGCGCTGAAGTCGTACACGACGACCCGGTACGGCAGCGACGGGCTCTGGGTGCCGGAGACCATGGGCTGGGACGGCAACGCGCGCGGAACGATCAACAGCGACTACGTCAACGACCTCTACTCGACCGGTACCGAGGCCGCGTACAACATGTACCTGCAGTACCGGTACACCAACGACGAGAACTACCTGCGCAACACGGCGTACCCGTACATGCGGGAAGCGGTGAAGTTCTACGAGGACCGGCTCTCGGTCGACGGCAACGGCCGCTACTACATGGCCAGCTCCAACGCCCACGAGACGTACTGGGACGTCAAGAACGCGATCACCGACCTGGCCGCCGTACGGCTGCTCTTCCCGCTCACCATCGCGGTCAGCAACCAGCTCGGGCTCGACAGCGGACTGCGGGCGAACTGGCAGAACATCGTCAACAACCTGGTGCCGTACCAGATCTCCAACGGCGCCTACCTGCCACACGACCCGCCGACCTCACCCACCCGCAACGGCGAGAACGTCGCGCTGGAACTGGTCTGGCCCTACGACCTGACCGGCATCGGCTACCCGGACCAGCAGACCGCGATCAACACGTTCAACGTCCGCCCGCACCCGTACGGCAACGTCTGGGCCAACGACCACGTGCACGCGGCGCGGCTCGGCCTGGCCGACCAGGCGTTCCAGGGCATGCGGACGATGTTGCAGAAGTACCAGAACTATCCCAACGGCATGACCAACAACACCAACGGGGTCTTCGAATACCTCGGCATCCACCTGGCGGCGATGAACGAGTCGCTGATGCAGAGCTACAACGACAGGATCCGGGTCTTCCCGGCGATCCCGTCGGGCTTCGTCGGCAAGTTCACCCTGCTGGCCAAGGACGGTTTCCTGGTCAGCTCGGAGCGCGAGGCGAACGAGACCAAGTACGTCGGGATCAGGAGCCTGTACGGCAAGCAGGCCCGGGTGGTCAACCCGTGGGGCACCCAGGAGGTTCGGGTCCGGCGTACGTCGGACAACGCCATCCTGACGACCAGCTCGGCCGGCGAGATCAGCTTCGCCACCGCGGCGAACGCGGTGTACGTGGTGGAGCGGACCGCGAAGCCGCTGGCCAACTACAGCTCGACCACCCTCACCGGGACCGCCAACCAGGGCGCCAAGTCCCTGCTCAACACGGCTTCGACGCTCGGCCTCGGCGGTCCGGGCGGCGGCGGGCTGGTGAACAACACCCTGCTCACCTACGACGCAAACTGGCACCTGACCACCGCGCGCGGGTACGGCGACTACAACGACGACACCCACCACACCAACACCGTCGGGGCAACCGCGTCGTACACCTTCACCGGCACCGGGGTGGAGTACCTCTCCGAACGCAACGGTGACATGGGCAACGTCGACGTCTACATCGACAACGTGTTCCAGGCCAACGTGAACCTCTACGTCAGTGGGGCACGGCAGGCCCAGGCGGTGGTCTACAGCAAGACCGGCCTGGCGAACGGTTCGCACACCATCCGGATCGTCAACAAGGCGACCTCGGTCGGCATGGTCGACGCGCTGCGGATCCTGACCGGCGGCACACCCCCACCGGCCACCGGCGGCACCGCCATCCGGGCCGAGGCCAACGGTCAGTACGTCACCGCCGGCAGCGCGCCGCTGATCGCCAACTCGGCCACCGTCGGCGCCGCCCAGCAGTTCGACCTGGTCAGCCTCGGTTCCGGCAACGTGGCGCTGAGGTCACGGGCGAACTCGATGTTCGTCTGCGCCGAGAACGCCGGCGCGGGCGCGTTGGTCGCCAACCGTGCGGCGGCCGGTTCGTGGGAGACGTTCGCCCGGATCGACAACCCGGACGGCACGGTGAGCTTCCGGGCCACGGTGAACAACAGTTACGTGACCGCCGAGAACGGCGGCGCGGAGGCGCTCATCGCCAACCGTGCCGCGATCGGCCCCTGGGAGAAGTTCCACCTGGTCGCCAGCTAGCGCGCCCACGCCACGAACCCCGGGCGGGGCCACCCCGCCCGGGGCCGGCGCCCCCTCCCACCTGCCCGCCAGTCCTTGCGCGAAGGAGCACACCCATGCGCATCCGTGCGCTCTCCACGGCCCTGAGCCTCACTCTGGTCGCCGCCGCCGCCCTGGTCGGGGTGAGTACCCCCGCGTCGGCGGCACCCCTGACCAAGGTGCTGGTCTTCTCCAAGACCGCGGGGTTCCGCCACTCGTCCATCCCCAACGGCATCGCCGCGATCCAACAACTCGGCACCACGAACGGCTTCACCGTCACCGCGACCGAGGACGCCGGCCAGTTCACCACCGCCAACCTCGCCCAGTACCAGGCCGTGGTCTGGCTCTCCACCACCGGCGACGTACTCGACCCGGCGCAGCAGAACGCGTTCCAGGCGTACATCGCCGCGGGCGGCGGCTATGTCGGGGTGCACGCCGCCGCCGACACCGAGTACGACTGGGCCTGGTACGGCGGCCTGGTCGGTGGCTACTTCAACTCGCACCCGGCGACGCAGCAGGCGACCGTACGCACCGAGGACCGGTCGAACGTCTCCACCGCCCACCTGCCGCAGAACTGGACCCGCACCGACGAGTGGTACAACTACCGCGCCAACCCCCGGGCGAACGTGAAGGTCCTGTCCAACCTGGACGAGTCGTCGTACAGCGGCGGCACGATGAACGGTGACCACCCGATCACCTGGTGCCAGAACTACGGCGGCGGGCGGGCCTGGTACACCGGGCTCGGCCACACCGAGCAGACCTACACCGAGGCGAACTTCACCCGGATGCTGCTCGGTGGCATCCAGATCGCGGCCGGGGCGAAGCCGGCGGACTGCCGGCCGGAGGTCGGCTACACCGCGCTCTTCGACGGCACCCAGGCGAGTTTGAACCAGTGGCGGCAGGCCGGGCCCGGCGGCTTCACCCTGGCCGACGGGACGCTCACCTCCAACGGCGGCATGGGCCTGCTCTGGTATCCGGTCCGCACCTTCGCCAACTACTCGCTGAAGCTCGACTGGATGATGCCGGGCGACGACAACGGCGGCGTCTTCATCGGCTTCCCCGACCCGCAGGGCGACCCGTGGCAGCCGGTCGACGCGGGCCACGAGATCCAGATCGACGCGACCGACGCCGACCCGTCCCGGACCACCGGCAGCGTCTACAGCTTCCGGGCGCCGGACACCGCCGCGCGGGCCGCCGCCCTGAACCCGCCCGGCTCGTGGAACACGTACGAGATCGGCGTACACGGGCAGCGGGTGGAGATCTGGCTCAACGGCGTGAAGATCAACGACTACACCAGTACCCGGAACATCGCCAACGGCTACATCGGCGTGCAGAACGACGGCGCCGGGATGGACATCAACTACCGCAACATCCGGATCAAGACCGACGGTGGCAATCCGCCGCAGCCTCCCACCACCGACCTCGCCCAGGGCAAGCCGACCGCCACCTCCAGCGTCGAGCCCGGCAGCCCGCACGTGGCCGCCAACGCGGTCGACGGCAACAGTGGCACCCGCTGGGGCAGCGCGCACGCCGACCCGCAGTGGATCTCCGTCGACCTTGGCGCCACCTACGCGCTTAACCGGGTCCGGCTCAACTGGGAAGCGGCGTACGGGCGGGCGTACCAGATCCAGACCTCGCCGAACAACAGCACCTGGACCACCGTCTACTCGACCACCACCTCCGACGGGGGCGTGGACGACCTGACGCTCACCGGCACCGGGCGCTACGTCCGGGTGAACGGCACCGCGCGGGGCACCGCCTGGGGTTACTCGCTCTGGGACCTCAACGTCTACGGCACCCCGGTCACCGGCACCCCGACGCTGCTCTCCTCGGGCCGACCGACCGCCACCTCCAGTGTCGAGCCCGGCAGCGCGCACGTGGCCGCCAACGCGGTCGACGGCAACACCGCGACCCGCTGGGGCAGCGCCTACGCCGACCCGCAGTGGATCTCGGTCGACCTCGGCGCCACCCGCTCGCTGAGCCGCGTCCGGCTCAACTGGGAAGCGGCGTACGGGCGGGCGTACCAGATCCAGACCTCGCCCGACAACAGCACCTGGACCACCGTCTACTCGACCACCACCTCCGACGGCGGGATCGACGACATCACGCTCACCGGCACCGGCCGCCACGTCCGGGTCTACGGCACCCAGCGGGCCCTGACCCCGTACGGCTACTCGCTCTGGGAGTTCGAGGTCTACGGCGCCTGACCCGCTCCTCCCCCGCCCCGCGCCACCCCGAAAGGAAGCCGATGTCCCCCACCCGTCATCGCTGGTCGCGCCTGCTCGTCGCGGCCACGGTCGCCGCGGCGAGCACAGCGCTCGCCGTGGCCGCCGCGCCGAGCGCGGCCCAGGCCGTGGTCATCCCCGCCGCCGACTACCAGCAGGTTCCGCTCGCCACCGGTTCCGCCGAGATCGGCGAAGCCATGTCCCTGGCGGTGCTGCCGAACCGCTCGGTGGTGCACACCGCCCGCAACGGCACCGTGCGGGTGACCGACGCCGCCGGCAACACCAAGGTCGCCGGCACCCTGCCGGTCTACACCCACGACGAGGAGGGGTTGCAGGGCGTTGCCGCCGACCCCAACTTCGCCAGCAACCGCTTCATCTACCTGTACTACTCCCCGACCCTGAACACACCCGGTGGTGACGCCCCCACCACCGGTACGGCAGCCGACTTCGAACCGTGGAAGGGACACCTGCGGCTGTCCCGGTTCACCCTGAACGCCGACGACACGCTCAACACGGGCAGCGAGCGGATCCTGCTCCAGGTCAACAACGACCGGGGCCAGTGCTGCCACGTCGGCGGAGACATCGACTTCGACGCCGCCGGCAACCTCTACCTCAGCACCGGCGACGACACGAACCCGTTCGAGTCCAACTCGTACACGCCGATCGACGAACGGACCAACCGCAACCCGCAGTTCGACGCCCAGCGTTCCTCGGGCAACACCAACGACCTGCGCGGCAAGGTGCTCCGGATCAAGCCGCAGGCGGACGGGACGTACACCATCCCGGCCGGCAACCTCTTCGCCCCGGGAACCGCCAACACCCGGCCGGAAATCTACGCCATGGGCTTCCGTAACCCGTTCCGGATGAGCGTCGACAAGCCCACCGGAATCGTCTACCTCGGCGACTACGGTCCGGACGCCGGTGTCGGCGACGCCAACCGGGGACCGGGCGGACAGGTCGAGTTCAACCGGATCACGGCTCCGGGCAACTACGGCTGGCCGTACTGCACCGGCACCAACACCACGGCCGAGACGTACAACGAGTACACCTTCCCGTCGGGCCCGTCGCAGGCGAAGTACAACTGCACCGGCGGCCCGACCAACAACTCGTTCCGCAACACCGGCCAGAGCACCCTGCCGCCGGCGAAGCCGAGCTGGATCAGGTACGGCGACGCGGGGTCGCCGCCGGAGTTCGGCGGCGGTTCGGAGTCACCGATGGGCGGACCGGTCTACCGCTACAACGCGTCGCTGAACTCCCCGGTCAAGTTCCCGCAGTCGCTCGACGGCCAGTTCTTCGCCGGTGAGTACGGCCGCCGCTGGATCAAGGCGATCGCGGTCAACGCCAACGGCACCCCCGGTGAGATCTCCGCCTTCCCGTGGACCGGTACGCAGGTGATGGACATGGCCTTCGGCCCGGACGGGGCACTCTACGTGCTCGACTACGGGACCGGGTCGAACAACCAGGCGCTGTTCCGGGTCGAGTACATCGGCGGCGGCAACCGCAGCCCGGTCGCGGTCGCGTCGGCGAACCGCACCTCCGGCCCGAACCCGCTGACCGTGACGTTCTCCTCGGCCGGCAGCTCCGACCCGGAGGGTGGAGCCCTCTCCTACCTCTGGACCTTCGGCGACGGCACCACCTCCACCTCGGCGAACCCGACGAAGACGTACACCGCGAACGGGACCTTCACCCCGACGCTGCGGGTCACCGACCCGACCGGGCTCTCCGGCACCGCGAGCCTGGTGGTCACCGTCGGCAACACGGCGCCGGTGGTGAACCTGCAACTGCCGGCCGACGGTCAGTTGTTCACCTTCGGTGACACGATCCCGTTCACGGTCAGCGCCAGCGACGCCGAGGACGGCACGATCAACTGCGCCCGGGTGACGGTGACGTACTCCCTCGGCCACGACAGTCACGCCCACCAGATCACCTCCAAGACCGGCTGCACCGGGACGATCACGGTGCCGGTCGACGGCGAGCACGACACCGCCGCGAACATCTTCGGCGTCTTCGACGCCGCCTACACCGACAACGGCGGGCTCACCTCGCGCAGCACCAGAACCCTGCAACCGAAGCACCGGCAGGGTGAGCACTTCGGCGCCCAGTCCGGCATCCAGACCGCCGACCACGCCGCCGCCGAGGGGGGCCGGACCGCCGGCTTCGTCGACAACGGTGACTGGATCTCGTACCAGCCGTACCTGCTCGGCAACGCCACCCAGTTCACCGCCCGGGTCTCCTCCGGCGGGGTCGGCGGCACCATCGAGGTACGCACCGGCTCGACCACCGGCACCCTGCTCGGCAGCGTCGCGGTGGCCCCGACCGGTGGCTGGGACACGTTCACCAACGTCACCGCCAACCTCTCCAACGTCCCGACCGGCAGCACGACGCTCTACCTCGTGTTCAAGGGGGTCACCGGGCAGGGCAACCTGTTCGACGTGGACGCGTTCACCTTCGTCACCGGCACGGTCGCCACGCCCACGGTGATCAGCCTGCGGGCGCGGGTGAACACCTCGTACGTCGCCGCCGACAACGCCGGCGCCGCACCCCTGATCGCCAACCGGGCCGCCATCGGCCCCTGGGAACAGTTCGACCGCCTCGACGCCGGCAACGGCACCATCGCGCTGCGCGCCAAGGCGAACGGGCTCATCGTGAGCGCCTCCAACGGCACCGCACCCCTGATCGCCAACGCGACCACCATCGGCACCTGGGAGAGATTCCAGGTTGTCAACAACACCGACGGCAGCATCAGCCTCCGCGCCACCGCCAACAACATGTACGTCGCCGCCGAAGGCGCCGGAGCCCAACCCCTGATCGCCAACCGCGCCGCCATCGGCGCCTGGGAACGATTCGACCTGATCACGAGCTGACCGTCGGGATCCCGTGACCGGTGCGGGCGTTCCACCGCCCGCACCGGTCCGGCCCGGCGACTACGGAGGAAAGACATGCACCCGATCAACCGCTGGGCGCGCACCGCCCTGGCGTCCCTGCTGCTCGCCGCAGCCGGGATCGCCGGCGCCCCCGGCCCGGCCGCGACGGCAACACCGCCGGTCACCGTGGCGCCGACGGCGGCGGCACTCGCCGCCCCCGCCTCGAACGTCCACATCTTCTACTACTCCTGGTACGGCAGCCCGGCCGTCAACGGCAGCTACCGACACTGGCAGCAGGGCAACCACACCCCGCCGCAGGACGTCGGGGCGAACTTCTACCCGACCCGGGGCGCGTACGACTCGGGCGACGTCAACACGATCAACCAGCACATGGCCTGGATCAGCCAGGCCGGCGTCGGCACGATCGTCTACAGCTGGTGGGGACAGGGGTCGTACGAGGACAACCTGACCGCCCGGGTGCTCACCGCCGCCGCCCAGTACGGCCTCAGGGTCGCCTGGCACCTGGAACCGTACAGCGGGCGGACGGCGGCGAGCACCGTCGCCGACATCAACTACATCAACTCCCGGTACGGCTCCAGCCCGGCCTTCTACCGGGACACCGCCAACGGCAACCGGCCGGCGTTCTATGTCTTCGAGAGCCTGCGGATCACCGACTGGTCCGCCCTGGCGCAGGTACGGGCGAACAACATCGTGCTCGCCCAGACCACCGACACCTCGAAGGTGGCGAACTTCGGCGGGATGTACACCTACGACGGCATCGCCGGGGCGACCGCGCCGGGCTGGGCGAACGCGGCGGCGTACTGCGAGGCGAACGGGTTGGTCTGGGCTCCCTCGGTGGCCCCCGGATATCTCGACGACCGGGCCGTGCCGGGCAACACCACGCCGACGGTGAACCGGGACAACGGCGCCGCCTACGACCGGCAGTGGGGTAACGCTCTCGGTACGCCGACCCGCCCCGACTGGATATCGATCACCTCGTTCAACGAGTGGCACGAGGGGTCGACCATCGAGCCCGCGAGCGCGAACCCGCCCGCCGGGCACGGCTACCTGACCTACTCCGGCGCGTACGGGCGGACCGGGGTGTCAGCGGAGACGGCGTACCTGGACCGGACCCGTTACTGGGTGGAGCAATTCAACCCGGCCGCGCCGACCACTCCGGTGATCAGTCTGAAAGCGCGGGTGAACAACTCGTACGTCGCCGCCGACAACGCCGGGGCGGCACCCCTGGTCGCGAATCGGGCCGCCATCGGCACCTGGGAACAGTTCGACCGTCTCGACGCGGGTAACGGAACCATCGCGCTACGTGCAAAAGCCAACGGGCTCATCGTCACCGCGAACGGCGGCACGGCACCACTGGTCGCCAACAAGACCACCATCGGCACCTGGGAAACATTTCGAATCATCAACAATACCGACGGCAGTGTCAGCCTCCGCGCCACCGCCAACAACATGTACGTCGCCGCCGAAGGCGCCGGAGCCCAACCCCTGATCGCCAACCGCGCCGCCATCGGCGCCTGGGAACGATTCGACCTCATCACCTAGCTGACCTGCGTCAACCGTGACCCGTGCGGGCCAGCCGACCCCGCACGCCGCTGCCGCCGCGATGAGGCCGACGCCTTGTCGCGGCGGTGGCGTATTCTCGATCGCCGGACCGTACGGGTATCGCCGATGCCGCGGATTCCGGGACCGACGGATGAGGCGCCGACGGCTGGAACAGGAGACGATAAGCGGATGAAGGTCCTATTCCTTGGCGGTCCGTGGCACGACCAACGCCATGAGGTGACACCCGCACGCGCAGTGGCCGCGGCTCGTTCGCTGCCGATGTACCTGAAAGTGCCGGTTACGGCGACCGAGGGTGGCGAATCCGCCGACCCGACCTCGACCCTTCCCCGGCAGTCCGGCGGTCACGTGACCTACACCCGCCGGTTCGCCCGTGGTGGTGGCGAGCGCCTTCCGGTTTACGTCGCACCGGATTACGACGGGCCGCCCCGGGCCTAAGGCCCGGCGGTCGCGCGGGGCGGCGGGACATCGCCCCGCGCCATCCGATCCTGACGGCATTCTCCCCCGATGCCGGACCAGGGCCCAGCGGTCCTCGCCGCTGGTTACCTCTTCCCCTCGTGCTCCGGCCGGCGCCGGACCGTGCCCTGAACGGGTGCGGTCAGCGCCGGCCGCGGCTTTCCGCCCGGCTGTAGCCGAGGCCGGGCGGCTGTGGTCGAGACCCGCCGGCCGTGATCAGTGCTGACCGGCTGCGGTCAACGCCGGCCGCGACCTCCCAGCCGACTTCCGGCCGAGAACGCGGCGACACTCCGTGCCGGCTTTGCTGCCTCTTGAGTGGGACGTCCCGATTCGGCCTGGTCAGATCCCGTTTGACCGGTTCCGCGACGCGCCGAACGATGCCGTGCCGAACCACCGCGAGCGGCGCCGTCACGACCGGACTCCCCTCGTCCAGTACCGTCACGACCAGTACCGTCACGACCAGCACCGTCACGCCCCGCGCCCGCGCGTCCCGCGCCGTCGTGGCCAGCTCCCGCCCGGCCGGCGCCCGTACGACCCGACCCGCCACGACCGGAGCCGCCCCGTCCCGACCCGCCACGACCGGAGCCGCCCCGTCCCGACCCGCCACGACCGGAGCCGTCCCGTCCCGACCAGGCGCGCTCTGCGGAGCCACCACCAGCGGATGCCTCAGCGCTGGCCGCCGACCGGACCGGCGGGGCGGTGAACCGACGCTCGCCCGGGGCGAGTTCCGCCAGCAGCGCGTGACCGGGCCGCAGTGGGGTGATCGTCGGCTTGATGCCCGCCTGCCGGGTCAGGTCCCGGACATCGGCGACCTGGTCGTCGGTCATCAGAGTGACCACGGTGCCACTGGCCCCCGCGCGGGCCGTCCGACCCGACCGGTGCAGATATGCCTTGTGCTCGGCCGGCGGATCGGCGTGGATCACCAGGGTCACGTCATCGACGTGGATGCCCCGCGCGGCGATGTCGGTGGCGACGAGCGTACGGGCGTCGCCGGTGGAGAACGCGGCCAGGTTCCGGGTACGCGCGTTCTGCGCCAGGTTGCCGTGCAACTCCACGGCCGGGATGCCCGAGGCGACCAGTTGGCTGGTCAGCCGCTTGGCCCCCCGCTTGGTACGGGTGAAGACGAGTGTGCGCCCCGGGGCCGCAGCGAGGTCGATCAGCACCGGCAGCCGGTCGTCGTGGCGTACCTGGAGGACGTGGTGGGTCATCGCGGCGACCGGGGACGTCGCCGAGTCGACGCTGTGCGTGACCGGGCTGGTGAGGTAACGCCGGACCAGGACGTCGACACCGGCGTCCAGGGTCGCGGAGAAGAGCAGCCGCTGGGTGCCGGCCGGCGTACGGTCGAGCAGCCGGCGTACCACCGGCAGGAAGCCGAGGTCGGCCATGTGGTCGGCCTCGTCGAGCACGGTGATCTCGACCGCGTCGAGGCTCGCCTGACCGGTCGAGACATGGTCGGCCAGCCGCCCGGGGCAGGCGATCATGATGTCGACGCCGGCCCGCAGCGCGGTCACCTGGGGCCGTGCGCTCACCCCGCCGAAGACGGTCTGGGTGCGCAGTGAGAGCGCCTCGGCCAGGGGCGCGATCGTCGCCTCGATCTGGGTGGCCAGTTCCCGGGTGGGGGCCAGGATCAGCGCTCGCGGCCGGCCGGGGCGCCGGGGCGTCTTCGACGCGGCGAGCCGGGCGAGGACCGGAATGGCGAAGGCGTAGGTCTTGCCGGAACCGGTCCTGCCCCGCCCGAGCACGTCCCGGCCGGCGAGTGCGTCCGGCAGGGTCGCGGCCTGGATCGGGAACGGGGCGGTGATGCCCGCCCGGCCGAGCGCGGCCACGAGCGGGCCGGGTACGCCGAGTTCGGCGAAGGAGGTTACCGGGGTATCGATCGTCTTACGGGGGCGGCGTGCCGCCATGGAGTGTCTCCGAACGTGGAAGGAAGGAATCGCCCTGCACGGCGCTGACCGTGCGGTCGCGGCGCGTGATGGTCGACATCAGGCAGGTCGCGGTGATGACCGGCGGGCTGCACTCCCACTCTACCCGCTGTCGAAGAGAGGACACCGACCGTACGCCGAAGTCGTGTCGGGGTGGCGGGGTACGCTCACGCTGCGATCGGATGACGACCTCCGGCGATCGACCGGATCCACTCCCGCTCGCTTCTCCACCCCGCTCTCGTACCATCCCGTTCGCTTCCCGGCCGCCCGCGTCCGCCAGCGGGAGAGCCGCGCGTCAGCGCAAGCATTGGAGCAGATGTTGACCGGTGTGATCTTGCATGACCCGAGCCCGTTCGGCGACCAGCCGGAGGGTGACCCGACGGTCGACGACCGGCCCACGGTCGACGTGAGTTCGGACGCGATGACCAGGTTGCGCAGCCCGTTCGAGGTCAGCGCGGACACTCCCCGGACGCACGGCGACCGTGCCGAGCGGCGCTAGTCGCCGTTCCCGCGTCCCTCACCACCGGCCGCGCCCCGTGCCGGCCCGCTAGCCGGTGTGCTGCCGGTCGACCCGCCGCCGCTCGGTCGGGGCCACGGCGGGCCGGCCACCGATGATGCCGTGCCTGCGGGCGAGGTGGCCCAGATAGGTGATCGCGCCGAGCAGGATTCCGATGTCGTCCAGGTAGATCGGGTCTGGCAGCACGTCCACGGGCGATATCCCGTAGATCACCGCAGCCCAGAACGCGGCCTTGCCGGAGAACGGCATCCTGGCACTGCGGATCAGGGACCTCATCCTGAGCAGCCTGACCACGAGCACGACGGCGACGACGAGCGTCACCGCTGCCAGCGCCACCAGCACCACGACCATCCACGAGTCCATGTGTCCTCCTGACGCACCGGTGACAGGTTGTCCGCCCGGTCGGGCAACCGCCTGCGGACCGTAGGTTACGTGCCCCGACCGCTTGATCCTTACGCGCTCGGAGAATCCAGAGCCCGCACGCCTCCGGTCCCGCTCGGCGCGCTCGCATGTAGACGGATCGCCCCGGCACCCGGCGGGCGACGGCACCGATTCGTCACGCCGCGTCGTCGGGGTCAGCCGACGTGCACCCGCGGTCGCCGACGCCGGTCCGGTTCGGCCTGACGGAGCACCTCACGGGTGAGCGGAGCGACCTCACCGTCGCCGAAGAACAGGTAACGCAGCAGGTAGAACAGTGGATTCCCCTCCGTCCAGGCGAAGTAGATGTGCGGCAGTTCGCCGGTGGTGTCGCGTACGTGCAGCAGGAAACCGGCAATGGCGTTGGCGATGCTGGCACCCTCGACCCGCAGGATCCGGTAACCGAACCGTTCCTCGCCGGTGACGATCAACTCGGACTCGAACTCGGACGGATCCCGGATTGTCACCTCAAGGAAGAGCACCGGATCCTCGGCCGGGATGTGGCTGTCGGCGCGTTCCTCGGCCTCCTTCTCCCGGTACTCGGTCTCGTCGCGCTCGTTCGGCTCGTTCGCGATGACGTGGATCTCGCCCCGCGCCGCCACGTCGGCGATGAACCGTTGGGCCTCCGGGTCGAGCACGACACCGGTGACCCGCAGTTCGGTGGCCCGGAACACCCGGGACAGGATGGAGGTGGCGATGATCGCGGCGATGAACAGCAACGCGATCCGGACGCCGTCCGGGCGCTCGATCACGTTCGCCACGGTGGTGTAGCCGAGCACCAGGGTGATCACCGCGAACGCGACCATCGACACACGCCGTCGGCGCCGCCGGGCGGAGAGGGTCACCGCGAGGGCGGCCGAGGTGATCAGTACGAGTACACCGGTGGCGTACGCGCCGCCCTGGGCGGTGACGTCCGCGCGGAAGACCACCGTGATGAGGAACGCGATGAGGGTGAAGACCAGGACCAGTGGTCGGATGGCCCGGCTCCAGTTCGGCGCCATGCCGTACCTGGGCAGATACCTGGGTACGAGATTGAGCAGCCCGGCCATGGCCGACGCGCCGGCGAACCAGAGGATCAGCACGGTGCTGAGGTCGTAGACGGTGCCGAAGAGGTTACCGAGGTAGGTGTGGGCGAGGAAGGCCAGCGCACGACCGTTCGCCTGCCCCCCGGCCTCGAACTCGTGCTGGGGAATGAGCACGGTGGTGGCGAAGCTGCTGGTGATGAGAAAGACGCTCATGATGATGGCCGCCGCGGTCAGCAGCCGGTGCGCACCGCGGATCCGACCCTCGGGCCGACGCGGCAGGTCGTCGGGACGACCCTTGATCAGTGGCATGACGGCCACCCCGGTCTCGAAGCCGGAGAGACCGAGGGCCAGCCGGGGGAAGACCAGCAGAGCCACGACCAGGATGCCGAGCAGGTTCGGGTGCTCGTTGAAGAGTAGCCGCCGCCACTGCGAGACGAGTTCCGGATGCTCCAGCAGGTGCCAGAAGGACACGATCATGACGATCAGGTTGAGCAGCAGGTAGACGCCGACCAGCACCACCGCGATGCCGATGGCCTCCTTGAAGCCCTTGAGGAAGACCGCGCCGAGGAGCGCGACCAGCACCAGCGTCAGTTCGACCTGGAGCCCGGCCAGCCCATCCGGCAGGTACGGGTTCTCGATGATGTGCGCGCTCGCGTCGGCGGCGGAGAGGGTGATGGTGATGATGAAGTCGGTGGCGGCGAACCCGAGCAACGCCAGGACCAGCAGCTTGCCGTTCCAGCGTGGCAGCAGCCGCTCCAGCATGGCGATCGAGCCCTGGCCGTGTGGACTCTCCCGCGCCACCCGGCGGTAGACGGGCAATGCGCCGAGCAGCGTCAACGCGACCAGGACCAGGGTGGCGATCGGGGAGATCGCCCCTGCGGCGAGGGCGGCGATGCCGGGCTGGTAACCCAGGGTGGAGAAGTAGTCCAGGCCGGTCAGGCACATGACCCGCCACCATGGCCGCTGGTGCTCGGTGCTCTCGCTGGTGTACGGACCACTCGCCCGTCCCGGTTGGAGACCGTGCAGAAGCCAGCGCCGGACCCGCCCTGCGGGCTCCGCCGGCCGCTCCCCCATTGCCTGACCCGCCACGTCGCTTCCCCCGCCCGCCGGTACCCGCCATCGCCACGGTCAAACCTGGTCGCCGCCGTGCCTGCCCGACCCGCGCAGCCCGCCGACTCGCGCCCAGCCCGACCCGCGCAACCCGCCGACTCGCGCCCAGCCCGGCCCGACGACCGGCCGGTTCCGGCATGACCGGTGCCGGAATGGGCACTCACCGGTACCGCACCGACCCGTCAGCGAGGTGAGCCGATGACCGGCAGCGAGGTGATTCGATGACCGCGAAGAAGCCGTCCGCGAAGGGCACCGAGACGGGCAACGCCGGCCAGGGCGGGCCGGAGTCGGTCGGGCCGTGGGGTACCACCCGCGGTCTCGACCAGGACGCACCCTGGGGAGTCGAGGAGGACTCGCCGTTGGACGAGGGCTCCGAGCCGACCGCTGTCGCCGAAGGTCGGCGTGGCGAGCGGCGGGCGGCCCCGTCGGCCGCGGCCGGCGAGGACGGCCTCGGCACGGTCGAGCCGACCCGCTTCCCCGAGGCGGGTCCGGGACTGACCCCGAACGCCCCCGGGCACCACCCGTTCCCCGACGAGAGTTCCACCGGCTCGCTGTCGGACAACCCGCTCGAAGAGGAAACCGGCATGCGCCCGGAGGGCGTCTCCCGCCGCGACGGCCACTGACCACGCGTCGACCGCCGGAGGCGTGCGGGGGCGCTCTCGTCCCCCCGGGGTCAGCGCCAGGGCCAGGGCAGGTTTCCGAAGGCCGCGTCGACCAGGATTCGTTCGAGGTCGCGCAGGAACCGCTCGATCGCGTCCGGTGGCAGGTGGGCGGTGTCCGCGGTGAGCGCCAGCCCGACCGCGCCCGGCCGGTCGACAACCTCGATGCGGGTACGCCAGGTGAAGGTGTCGAGCCCATAGCTCCAGGTGCAGGACGAGTCCGCCATCGCGGCCCGTACCGCGCTCTCCTGGGTCGTACGGCCGAACAGGTCGACGTCGGTCGAGAGCCGGATGTCGTTGAGGTACAGGTGCGGGCTCACCCCCTCGGCGTACGGATGCCCACGTGCCCGCAGCGCCTGCCGGATCCAGGTGGGGTCGTAGTACGCGTGCCGGTAGGCGGCGAGCGCGGCCCGCCAGACGCGTGGGAGGAGTTCCGCGAAGTCGGGGCGGTCGGCCAACTCCACCACGACCAGTCCGAGCTGGTTGAGCTTGGCGACCGCGTCGCGGTAACCGTCCCGGGACCGGTTGCTCGCCATGCTGTGGACGCCGACCACCTCGTTGCCGGACCACTGCGCGGCCACCACGGCGGCCGCCGCCACCAGGACGGTGGAACTGGTCGCCTGGTGCCGTGCGGCGATCAGTCGGATGGCGGTGTCGGCCGCCGTGGAGGTCAGCAGCGCCCGGCGGAACCGGGGCGTCAACGCCGGGCCGAGCCGGGGCAGGGTGTCGGCGGGCAGCCGGTCGAAACTCCGTACCCAGTGATCGACGGCGCGTTCGGCCCGGCGGCGCTCTTCCCCGTCCTGTTCGCGCCGGGCGACGTCGACCGACTGGAGGCCGGCGGGTGCGGCGATCGACCCCCGCAGCAACAGCAGTCGCAGGTCCCGGAGCACGATCTCGACCGCGTGGAAGTCGACCGTGGTGTGGCTGAAGACGACCGCGACCTGACGGACCTCCCCCGCGACCAGGATCAGCCCGATCCGCTGCGGCCACTCCCGGGCGTGGTCGAACTGCCGGTCGGCCAGTCGTTCGGCGACCGTCCGGGCGAGTGCGGCGCCGTCGTCGTCATCCGTCGCGGCCAACACGGCCGGATCGGCCCGAACCAGGAGCGCGGGCATTGCGCCACTGTCGGCGACGACCTGGCACCGTTCACCGTCGACCACCGGCATCCGGGTCCGCAACGAGCTGTGTCGTCCGATCAGGGCGCCGAGTGCCCGCAACACCGTGTCCGGGTCGCGCCCGGCTCGACGGGATACCGCCAGGGTCCGGCGCAGGCTGATCATCATGTACCCCGGTCCGTGTCGTTCGATGGCGTTCCACAACGCGCGCTGGCCCCAGGTCAGGGGCGCGGCGGGTTGTCCTTCGCCGACGAAGTGCACGACCGTCCATCCGGTCGCGGCTCCGGCGATGGTGACCGGAGCGGCGACCGGCTCGGCCGGCAGCGGTGGGGCAGTGCCGTCACGGATCACCACAGTATGTCTCCGCTCCCCCGGGCCACCACCACGGCCACCGATCCACCTGATTCGATGCGACCAGTATCCGGGTCCCGGTACTGCCTGCGAACATCCTCAAGAAAGCGCATTCCTGTATCCGATCAGCCGATCCCCACGGCGTACGGTGCGACAGGTGAACTGTCGGACCGGTCTGCCATCCTCGGGCGATGATGGTGTCCCGTCGGCGGTCTCCCGTCAGCATGTGCTTCGTGAACCGGCTGGCGCGGTCATGACGACGCCACACGAGATCGCACTGCTTCGGCTCGTCGCCCAACGGATCGTGGGTCCGCCACCGGCCACCCCGACCGACACGGTCCGTTGGCTGGCCGCCGCCCAGGCACAGGATTTCCCCGGGGTGCTCACGTCGATCGCACTACGCTCCGCCGACGGCGCCCGCCAGGCCGTGCACGCGGCGCTCGACGCCGGGGAGATCGTCAGGTCCTGGCCGATGCGCGGCACCCTGCACCTGGTGGTGTCCGAGGACCTGCCCTGGATCCTCAGCCTGACGGCGGCACGCACACTGGCCCGCGCCGCCGGACGTCGGGTCCAACTCGGTCTCGACGCGGCCACCCTGGCAAGGGCCCGGGACCTGGCCGTCGAGGCCCTCGTCGGCGGTCACCGGTTGCGTCGCGACGAACTGCTCGCCGTGTGGAACACCGCCGGACTGGGCACCGATGCCCAGCGCGGTTACCACCTGATCTGGTATCTGGCGCAGACCGGGACGCTCTGTTTCGGACCGATGGATGACGGCGAGCAGCAGATCGTGCTCGTCGACGAGTGGATTCCGCATCCCCGCCGACCGGACCGGGAGGAGGCCCTCGGGGAACTGGCGGCGCGTTACTTCCGTGGCCACGGCCCCGCCACGACCCGGGACTTCACCCGCTGGGCGAACCTGGTGGCGGCGGACGTACGGATCGGCCTGGCGCTGGCCCGGCCGACGCTGGCCCGGATCGAGGTCGATGGCGTGGAGTACCTGATGGACCCGCTCACCCCGGAACTGCTCGACACCGACCGGGTCCGCGCTGGCGGAGTGTTCCTGCTGCCGGGATTCGACGAGTTCATCCTCGGCTACCAGGATCGCTCCGCGGTGCTCCCGGCCGAGTTCGCGGACCGCATCGTCCCCGGCAACAACGGGATGTTCCGGCCGACGGTGATCGCCGACGGCCGGGTTCTGGGCACCTGGACACGGAACCGGCGGCGCGCCGACCGGGGCGTCGTCGCGACCCCGTTCACCGACTTCCCGCCCGAGGTCCTGGAGGCGATCGGGTTGGCGTACGCCGGCCTGCCGTTGCCGGACTGAGAGCGTCGGGCGTCCGGCGGGCTCAGCAGCCGCAGGCGGTGCCGGTTCCGGGTGCGGTGAGGTCGTCCACCGGCCGGCGGACGAGTCCGCTCGCGGTCCGCACCGGGAAACCCTCCCGGACCCAGTACTCGTAGCCGCCGATCATCTCCTTGACCGGGTATCCCAGCCGGGCGAATTCCAGTGCGGCCCGGGTGGCTCCGTTGCAGCCCGGGCCCCAGCAGTAGGTGACAACCGAGGCGCCGGCCGGGACCAGTTCCGCCGCTCGTCGCGCGATGTCGGCCCGGGGAAGATGGAGGGCACCGGGCAGGTGCCCCTGCCGCCAGGCGTGGTCGTCGCGGGAGTCCACCACCACCAGTCCCTCCACGCCCGCTTCCAGGTCGGCGTGGACGTCGCTGACATCGGTCTCGAAGGTGAGCCGGGCGGCGAAGTGGACGATCGCCTCGGCGGCCGACGCGGGCGGGGTACGCAGGACGTTCGACGTGTCGGGGAGCAGGTTCGTCATACCGACGATCCTCGGCGCCCGCCAGAACCCAAACCAGTGGCACACACGCCACTTCCCCTCAAGATTCCGCCAACCCCCTTCCTCGATCTGGGGCATGTCGTGGCGAATGAAGATCCACTAGCAGCGACATGCCCCAGATCGAGTCGTCACAAGGAGGGAGGGGGGTTAGAGGATGAGGATGGTTCCGGTGGAGAGGTGGAGCTCCCCGGTGCGGGTGCCGGACCAGTCCGAGGAGAGAAGCAGCCGCTCACCGTCGAGCAGGGTCACCCCGAGGCTGTCCTTCGAGCTGAGCAGCCCACGGTCGGTCGCGCTGAGCCGCAGGGTCAGGCCGGTGCCGACCGCAACCGGACGTCGGGCGTTGGTGACGTCGTACAGACCGGCCCGGCCGCGCCACTCCAGCACGTCCGCGCCGCCACCGGTACGGGCTCCGAAGGAGGCGATGTCGGTGCCACGGATCTCGTACCGCCGACCACCGGAGGTGAACGCGACAGTGGCGAGCCCGGTGGGTGCGCCGCTCCGGGCCTGGGCCACCAGCAGCGTGACCTCCGCCCTCGACCCGGCGTCGACGGGGTAGGCGCCGGCGGAACGGGTCGACGTGAGCGTGCCGGCACCGATCACCGCCCGGTTCTCCGGCCGGGCGACCTCGACCCGGGCGGTGGCGCTGCCGGTGTAGTTGCCGCCGACGGTCACCGTGACCTGGTGGGTGCCGAGCGGCAGGGCGGCGTCGCAGCTCGCCGATGCCGTGGTCGTGTCGGCGGTGACGAGCAGCCCCAACGCGCCGGTGCAGAGCGTCCGGCCACCAGCGGAGAAGGTCACCGTCGCGGTACGGATGTCACCCGGCCGGGGATCGAGCGGGTCACCGGCGGCCCAGCTGTCCCGAACGGTCGCGCCGAGCCGCGCGGTCACGCCTCCACCGTTGCGCCCGTACGCCAGGGTGTCACCGGTGTACGTCACCTCGGCGTCCTCCGGTCCGACCCGGACCACGAAGCTGGTGGCGCCGGTGGCGCCCGCCTCGTCGGTGACGGTGACGGTGACCGGGTAGTCGCCGAGCGGCGCGGTGGTGTTTCCGACCACCATCCACTGCCGGCTGCCGGGGCGGACACCCGGCCCGGAGGGCGACTTCGGCTCCAGGAACAGTCCACCGGGGAGACCGGCCGCGGTCGCCGACAGTCCGGCGCCGTCACTGTCCGGGTCGGCGGCGGAGACGGTCACCTGCGGCAGCAGGTGGTCGGTGTACTGCACGGTGGCGATGCCACCCGGTGCGTTGTTGCTGACCTGCGGCCCGACCCGAATGATGATCTTGTCATCGTTCAGGTCGAAGAAGACGTTGCCGAGCGCCTCGACCTTGATCCGTGCGGTGCTGGTGGCGACGTTCGGCACGGTCACCGTGGCACTGCCGTCGTTGGCGGTCCGCTCCGCCAGCACGTACGGGAAGGTCCGACCGTCGTCGGCGGAGAGTGAGATCCTCACCTCGCCGACCCCGATCGGCGCGGCGTCCGTGCCGGCCACGTCCCAGGTCACGGTCTGCTCCGCACCACCGAGCACGATGCCCTTCGCGGCGTGCGAGGTGACCAGGAAGGGTCCTGCGGTCGGGGCGACGACCAGGGCCGTGTCGGCGCTGCCGACACCGCCGGCGCCCAGGTGCCCGTCCCGGGCGGTGAGCCGGAAGTGCATCGTCCGGCTGTTGTCGAAGCCGACCCAGTCGGCGGTGGGCAGAAACTCGGAGAAGCAGTCGACGATGTCCGCCGGCACGTTGGTCGCCCCACCGGTCGGCGGCGCGGGCGGGGCGGTCGGGCAGGCGCCGGTCCTGGCGTTGGTGTTGTTCGCGGCGATCTGCGCCAGGTCCGGGAAGACCCGGGTCGGGTCGGTGGTCACCGCGTTGAGGCCCGGGGAGTGGTACTCCAGGGTGTCCGTCGGACTGACCACGGCGGCGGTGCCGAACTGGCGGAAGAGCGGACCGTTGGTCTTGGTGTTGTTGACCAACGCGGTGCCGGCGGCGCCGCCCCGGTCGTTCTGCTCCCACAGGTACGTGAGGGTGTCGCCGTCCGCGTCGGTGGCGCCGCCGGTCAACGCGAACGGCGTACGCGCCGGAATGGTGTACGACGCCGGCACGCTGACCACCGGTGCCCGGTTCCCGGTCTGCTCGACCAGCCAGCCGCCGTTGTCCACCGCGCCGCCCTTGACCGTCTCGCCGACCGTGCCGGAGGCGCCGGTCGCGGCGGTGACGGCGAGCGGCCCGACGTTGACCGCCGCGAGCGGGCCGGCGTTGAAGGTCACCTGGAACCCGGTGTCGTCCAGCGTGCCGCTGCCGCCGAACGCCGCGACACCGACCGTGGCACCGGCCGGCCAGTCCGGGATCGCCTCGATCGCGGCCTTGATGCCTGCGGCGGTGTAGTTGGTGCCGCGTACGATCGGCGCCGACTCACGGCCGCCGTAGCTGATCGCGAACGCGTCACCGGCGGTGTCGAAGCCGCGCAGCGCGGCGGTCTGCACCTCGTTGATCGCCGGACGGGCCGAGCCGACGAACGTGGTGATCTCGGTGTAGCTCCGCTGCGACCAGTACGGGTCGCTGTGCGGTTGCAGGTTGTCCTGCTGGCAGATGCCCGCGTACGCCATGATCGACGACCCGCTGCCCGGCTCGTACGAGTTCGCGGCGCTGCGGTTGCCGCCGGAGCAGTTGTACTGGGTGCCGTTGAAGGTGTGGTTGCCGGCGAACTGGTGCCCGATCTCGTGCGCCACGTAGTCCACGGCGTAGAAGTCACCGACCGGGGTCGGCAGCCCGGTGCAGCCACGAGCCTTGCTGGCACCACCGACCACACCGAGGCCGGCGACGCCGCCGCCGTTGACACCGAGGCCGATGTGCCCGACGTCGTAGTTGCCGGCGCCGACAAGCTGGCCGAGCACGATCTGGTTGCGGCTCAGGGTGCCGCTGCCGCAGGAGGCGATCTGGGCCGGGGTGAAGCAGGCCGCCGCACCGCAGGGGCCGTTCGGTTCGGTGGCCAGCGCCGTGGTGTTGAGGTTGGTCCGATCGGTCTCGTTGACCAGCACCAGCCGGATCGCGGTCTCGTCCTCGTAGACCTGGGTCACCCGGTTGACCAGCGTGGCCTTGGCCGCGGTGACGTTCTCCGGGCCGAAGAAGGTGGCGTACGACGGATCGGTGACCAGGGCCAGCCGGTAGGTCCGCAGCGTCACGGCCGGCCCGGCCACGGTCGGCTCGACCTGCTCGGTCACCGCCTCGGCCGCCGACTCGACGTCCTCCAGTTCGGCCGGCGGCTCCGCCGGGTCGGCCAGGTCGTGCCCGTAGTAGCTGGCGTAGACGCTCTGGTCCCGGTGGTAGTACGGGTCGACGAACCAGACGCCGCGTGCCGAGCGGACCGAGGCGTGGAAGCCGAGCGGGGTGAGGTCGGCGCGTACGGTCGCGGTCTTGTCGTCCAGACCCCGGCCCGCGTACGTCCGGATCTCGGGGTGCCTCGCGGCGAGCCCGGACTCCAGCACCGGCGAGTCGACGAGTTCGAACCGTTGCAGGGCGCCTTCCGGGGTGGGCAGCGACACCACCAGCGGCTGCACCCGGGAGGTGGCGGCGGCGCGCTCCTGCGGCGCACGCGCCAGCTCGGACTCGATCATCGCCCGGTCCAGCGTGTACGCGGCGAACCGGGCGGCCTGGATGTCGACCGGCCGGCTCGACCTGGCGGCGGCCAGGTCACCGTCGATCCTGGCCCACGCGGTGGTGGGCTTCTCCGGTGCCGCCACGGCGGGGGCGGCGGTGACCAGCACCGGCAGCAGGGTCGCGGCGAGACTCGCCACCACCAGCGAGGCGAGTCGTGGCCGGGGCGCGGCCCGACCACGGGCAGCGGCTGATAACGAGGGGATCGTCAACTCTGTCTCCTTGGGACTCGGGCGCCAGCCCGACGAGATCGGCAACCGTCTTCACACCCAGGTCCGCCCAGTGATCACCCGAGCGGTTGATCAGACGATAGGCGCCGAGACCCAGCCATGGATAGAGTTCAGTACGTTACGGATCGATGTGACGCGGCAGGTGGCTGCCGGGCAACCACTGGTTGTCGGCTGCCCGGACGCATGACACGTCGATGGACGTACGCCCGAGCAGCCGACAACGTGGGACACCCGCGAGGGAGCAGGTGTCAGGGGTTGCGGGCGGTGGCGTACGCGGCGCAGCCGATCAGTTCCAACGAGACCTGGAGACGCTCGACGCTGACGTTCTTCTCGATGGTGTCCTCGGGGCTGTGGTACGGCGGTTCGAGCAGTGCCGGGGACTCCTCACCGCGCCAGGAGAAGTTCGCGCTGGCGATGCCGACCTCCTGGAACGACTGATGGTCGCTGGAGCCGCGCAGGGTGACCGGCGAGATGCGCGGGTCGTAGCCGAGCCGGGTGGCGGCGGCGGCCACCTCGTTCGTCGCCCGGTTGGCAAGGCCGTCGAAGGAGAGCAGCCAGTAGCGGGTGGCCGGATCCCAACTGGTCGCCACCATGTCGTTCTGGTAGACGGCGACGATCCGGTCCCGTTCGGCCTGCGGCAACTGGGCCACGTGGTAGCGGGAGCCGATCAGCCCCTGCTCCTCGGAGCCCCAGAGTCCGAACCGGATGGTGGCGTCGGTCGGCAGGGAACGCAGCACCCGGGCGAGTTCGAGGCAGAGTACGGTGCCCGAGCCGTCGTCGTTGGCGCCCGGGGCGCCGATCACGGTGTCGTAGTGGGCGCTGACCATCACCACCGGGCTGGTGCTGGCGTGCCGGCGCGGGGACCGCTCGGCGAGCACGTTGTGCGAGGTGAGTCCCTGGTGCGCCGAGGTGCTGACGGTCAGGGTGAAGGGGCGGGCGGCAAGGCGTTCCCGGAGCCGGTGCTTCTGCGCCTGGGCCACCCCGACCACCGGGATCGGCACCGGCGAGGTCGCCGAGCCGGGCAGGGTGGGCGCGAAGGCCGAGGCGCGCCTCGGCTCCACCAGGTCCGCCGGAAGGAAGACGACGGCCGCCGCGCCCTTTGCCACTGCGGTGGCCACGAGCGCCTCACGCTGGGCCGCGACATAGTCGACGAGCACGATCTTGCCGGTGACGTCCTGCGGGTAGTCGGCGGGCGTACCGGCCTTGACGTCCACCACCCGGCCGCTGACCCGGGTGTCGAGGGCGGCGTGCGGCGAGGCGCCGACCTGCCAGTTCAGGTCGCTCGGCAGTCCCGGACGGGAACTGAGCTGGGCGAGGAACTTGTCCGCGACCGCGAACGGCTGCAGCGTCGTACGGTAGCCGAGATCGTCCAGCACGTCGGCCAGGTAGTCGGCGGCGGTGCGCTCCGAGGCGGTGCCGCCGATGCGCGGGCCGATCCGCTCGGTGAGGACCCGCAGGTGCCCCAGCGCCCGCCAGGCCGAGACCCGGCTCGCCACCAGCCGGTCGCTGGCGTGCAGGGACGGCGGACGGGTGGATCCGGGCCGCTGGTCGGTGACCGCCCAGGCCGGCGCGGCGACGGCCAGCCCGGCGGCGCCACCGAGGCCGATGGCGAGTGCCCGGCGGCGGGACAGGAACGAGCCGGACGAGGTGTCCCGGGTCGGCGCGGTGCCGGTGGGGGTGACGGCGGACGGGTCGGAAGAAGGTGCTGCGCTGGTGTCCATTGAAGACCTCCGGTCAGGCCGGGATCATCCGGCGGCGTAGGTACGGACAGCGACCGCGATCACATCGATGGTGGTGATCACTCGGGAGAATGTAACGTCCGTCACGGCCCCGATTCAAGATCGCGCCGGATCCGAGCCGCCACGGCGAGGTTCCTGGTCGCGCAGTCCGAACAGGAACCGGGTCACCCGGGTACGCCGCACCAGCAGGTCGTACGCGGCAACGGTCAGCACGAGCGAGGCGGCGACGATGACGACGTACTCGACCAGGATCGGGGCCCGCCAACGGACCACGCCGTACGCGACCGCCACCACGATCGGCTGGTGCAGGACGTAGAGCGGCAGTACGGCGGCGGAGAGGTAGGCGTACCGGCGCCGGCCCGGTGTGTCCCGTTCGGCGGTGCCGGCCGGGCGGCGTGGACGTCGGTCGAGCAGTCCCAGGATCGCGACCAGCCAGCACCAGCCGGTCGCCCCGTAGAGAGCGCGGGCGCCGATCGCGAGTGGGGTGTGGTCGGTGAACGGGTCACCGCTCTCCCCGGCGGCCAGGAATCCGGGCAGGCCGACCGCGAACAGCAGCAGACCGAGGGCGGCGGCGAGCACGGCGTCGCGCCGCATCGCCGTCCGGAACCGTTCGTCGGCGGCGAGCGCGAATCCGCACAGGAAGAAGAGCAGGTACGCCCAGCGGTGCCAGGCGGCGAAGCCCTCCTCGAGCCCGAGTACGGCGCTGACGACGCCGACCGCCACGGCGGGCAGCAGCACCAGGCCACGGTGGCGTACCGCCTCGGCGGTCCGGTCGCGTAGCGCGCTCCCCCATTGGGCCGGCAGCCAGCGGGCCACCGGCGCCAGCAGCAGCGAGAAGGCGAGCAGCAGCACCACGAACCAGAGGTGACCGGTCTCGAAGTGCTCGCCCTGGAGCACGAACGGGAAGTCGGCGGGCGCGAGGCGTACGTCGAAGAAACGCGGCAGGAAGCGCAGGTACGACTCGTGGTAGTCGGGGTCGGCGCGCAGCCGCAGCCACTGTGGTACCGGCACGATGGTGACGGTGGCGAAGAGCAGGGGAACTCCGAGCCGGCGTACCCGTTCCCGGGCGAACCCGACCGGCCCTCGTCGGCGCAGTGAGTGCCACGAGCCGAGGCCGGCGATGAGGAAGAGCATCGGCATCGCCCAGACCACACCGAGACTGGCGAAGATCATCGTGACGTCGGTGGTCTCGGCGTTCTTGACGTAGAAATCGTCCCGACTGTCGAAGACCAGGGCCGAGTGGAAGAAGACGAGCCCGACCACGACCAGGGCACGGATGGCATCCAGTTCCGGCCGTCGCGTCGGGTGCGCCACCCGGGACGGGTCGATCCGCTCCGCTGTCATACCGCCACCGCCGTCCGACTGTTCCTGGTCACCGCCAACGACGGTTGTCAGTGTCGGGCCCGGAGCGGGCGGAACACCATGCCCCGGTCGGGTCCTTGCCAGATCATGCAAGGTGCCAGGGGCAGCGGGCCACGCGACAAGCCGGCGGCGGGTCAGCGTGGAGCGTTGCGGGCGAGACGGAAACCGAGGTCGTCGACCTGGAAGGTGGGATGGCTGCGGCGCCGGACCGAGGCCCGGCAGCTCCAGTGCTCGTCGAACCAACCGCCGCCCCGGAGCACCCGGTAGGTGCCGTAGACCTCGGCGTCGTAGATGTCCCAGCACCAGTCCCAGGTGTTGCCGAGCATGTCGTACAGGCCCCAGGGGTTGGGCCGCTTTTCGCCCACGTCGTGGATCCGCTCCTGCGAGTTGCCCCGGTACCAGGCGATCTCGTCGAGTTGCCCGTACCGTGGGCCGGTCGTACCGGCGCGGCACGCGTACTCCCACTCGGCTTCGGTCGGCAGTCGGTACCCGTCGGCGGCGGCATCCCACTGTGCCTGCTCGCCCTCCACGTCGAGGCGGTACGCGGGGGCCAGCCCGTCGTGTCGGGACAGGGCGTTGCAGAACCGGACCGCGTCCCACCAGGAGACACCTTCGACGGGCAACCGGTCACCGTGCCGAGCGCCCGGCCGCTCGCCGGTGACCCGCGCGTACAGCGCCTGGGTGACCGGGACGGTGCCGAGCTGGTACGGCACGAGTTGCACCGGCCAACTGCGCTGGGTGCGTCGGTCCGAGAGCATCACCCGCCCCGCCGGGATGGTGAGCAGCTCAAGTCCGGTGCCGGTCTCCATGGGTAGGCGAGCCTACTGGCAGGTTCCCCCGCGCCGTGCCGATTTTCCACCCTCCGAGGTGGGGCACACGGCTGCGTTACGCCGCCCGGTGGCTCGCGGAGGCGGCGACCCGCCACGCCCGCCCGGTGGCCCGGGACGAGGTGTCGGTGAGGGCGGTGCCGCTGCGGGCGGCGAGAAGGGCCGCAACGCAGGTGGCGGCGATCATCCCGGCGAGCGGCAGGTAGCTGCGTACGGTTTTCATCTCGGGACCTCCGCGCCGTTGCCGCTCGCGTCGAGCCGTTCCCGCTGCGGCCCGACGGTGTACTTCGGGTCTTTCGCCGAGGCGAGGCCGGCGTGGAAGATGCCGAGCCGGGTGCAGAGGGATCCGGCGAGCAGCGCCGCGCCCGCCACCACGGTCGCCTTCCGGTTCCGGCCGGCCAGGGCCAGGGTCAGCGCGGCGGTCGCGGTGAACATCTTGCCGGCACGGATCAACAAACCGCCGGTGCCCTGTTGCATTGGTTCGGCGAGGGGGCCGAGCCGCTGCTCCAGTCGACGGGTCATGGCCAGTTCGGTGACCGCCCCGAGCAGGGCGGCCCGGCGCGCCGGGCCGGCATCGGCGCGCGGGGTGACGAGCAGGCCGAGGCCGCCGGCGGACGCGGCGGCCGAGCCGACGAAGAGCAGCGGCATCTCCCGGTGCCCCTCGTGCCAGGCGGGCACGGCGGTGTTCGAGATCAGAGCCCCGGTGTACGAGGCGATGCCCGGCCCGAGCAGTGCGGCCCCGACCGTGGCGAGCCGGCCGAGCACGGTGAACCGCCCGGTGACCACCGTGCCGGCCGCCGCGATCGCCATCGGGGCGTAACCGGCGAGCAGCCAGGAGCCGATGCTCATCGGCGAGGTCACCTTGACCACCCGAAGCATGTTGATGAATCGTTCCGGCCGGCCCAGGTCGTGCACCAGGAGGTAGAGCGATCCGGTGATGGCGGTGGCCGCGCCGGCCTTGAGCGCACGGGCGAGTCTCGGCCGCCTGGTGAACTCGGCCGCCGCGGCGAGGGTGGAGGAGGCGCCGGCCAGTCCGCCGAGGAAGAGGTACCCGCCGATGTCGGGTGCTTCCCAGGTCGGCTGGTTGAGCACCGGTAGGCCGTAGTAGGAGCGGAAGTCGGCCTTCGGCACCATCAGCCGTTCGCCGCGCTGCCGGCGGTTCTTGCGCCCGGCCGAGCCGACCACCGCGTCCCGCTCGGCGGGCAGGTCCGGTGCGTCGTCCAGCCGTACGTCGGTCATGGCGCCGCCGGTCGCGGTTCCCGTACGGCTCATCGGTGCGCTCCCGTCCGGCGTCCGCCGACCGGCATCGTGACCGCGATCAGCCCGATCAACAGTCCCGCGGCGGCCACCCCGACCCGACGCCACATGGCGGGCAGGTCTCGGGTGGTGACGACCGGGTCCGGCGGCAGGCCGTACACCTCGGGTTCGTCGAGGAGCAGGAAGAAGGCTCCGGCGCCGCCGACCCCGTCGTCGGGGTCGGCGCCGTAGAGCCGGGCGCTGGTGACCCCGCTCGCCTGCAACGCCACCACCCGCCGGCCCGCCCGCTCCCGTAGCTCCTCCAGCTCGCCGAACTGGATCGAGTCGGTGGGGCAGCTCTTGGCGCACGCGGGTTCCTGGCCCACCGACAACCGGTCGTAGCACATGGTGCACTTCCAGACCCGCCCGTCCGAGGGACGCTTGTCGATCACCCCGAACGGGCAGGCGGGTACGCAGTAGCCGCAGCCGTTGCAGATCTCCTCCTGCACCACGACCGTGCCGAACTCGGTGCGGAAGAGCGAGCCGGTCGGGCAGACGTCGAGGCAGGCGGCGTGGGTGCAGTGCTTGCACACGTCGGAGGACATCAGCCAGCGGAAGTCCATCTCCGGGACGGCGCCGACGACGCCGTCGGGCGGGGCGGACGCCGGCATGCCGAGCGAGACCGGGGCCCGGCCGACCGCCGCCTGCTTGAGTACGTCCGGCAGTTCGGCTGGGGCGAGGTAGGTCTCCTGCCGGCCGAGCTGTCGCGGCTGCTCGATGAAGGCGACGTGCCGCCAGGTGTCGGCGCCGAGGCCGATGCTGTTGTCGTACGACATGCCGGTGAAGAGCAGACCGTCCTCCGGTACGGCGTTCCACTCCTTGCACGCCACCTCGCAGGCCTTGCAGCCGATGCAGACGCTGGTGTCGGTGAAGAAGCCGACCCGTTCGGGATGGTCCCGGTAACCGCCGGCGGTTGCCGGGTCGATCCCCGTACCGGCCGCTTCGCGTAGGTCGAAGGTCATGGCCTCACACCTCCGTGCCGGTGCGTTCGGTGATCCCGGCCCGGCGCTGGTAGTCCCGGACCATGGCGGGGCGGGACGGCCCCCGGGGTCGGCGGCCGGGCCGGATGTCCGCGCTGAAGGCCTTGACCTCCTGGATGTGCGAGTTCGGGTCCAGGCTGATCGCGGAGAGTTCGTTCGCGGCATCGCCCCTGCTGTAGCCGTTCGGTCCCCAGTGGAACGGCAGTCCGATCTGGTGGATCACCCGACCGTCGACCCGCAGCGGGGCCATCCGGGAGGTGACCAGGACCCGGGCCTCGATCGCGTTGCGGGCGGTGACGATGGTGGCCCAGCCGGCGTGCTCCAGCCCTCGCTCGGTTGCCAGTTCCGGTGAGACTTCACAGAAGAACTCGGGTTGCAGCTCGGCCAGATACCGGTTGTTCCGGGTCATCGCCCCGGCGGTGAAGTGTTCGGTGAGCCGGTAGGTGGTCACCACGTACGGGAAGATCTCCGCACCCGGTTCGGAGCCGCTGGGCTGGTAGCGGTTCTCGGGGTGCGGGCGCAGCAGCCGGGCCGGGTTGCGCTGCTGACCGTAGAGCGGATTCTGCACCGGCGAGTCCTGTGGCTCGTAGTGCGTGGGCAGCGGCCCGTCCAGTACCCCGCTGGGCACGTAGAGCCAGCCCAGGCCGTCGGCCTGCATGATGAAGGCGTCGGTGCCGCGCAGTGCCGCCACCCCCTCGGCCCCCTCCGGCGGCTGGTAGTCGGGTCGCTTGGTCGGCTCGAAGTCGGGTACGTCGTGCCCGGTCCACCGCCCGGCCTGCTCGTCCCACCAGACCAGCCGTTTCCGCTCGCTCCACGGCTGCCCGTCCGGCCGGGCCGATGCCCGGTTGTAGAGCACCCGTCGGTTGGCCGGCCAGGCCCAGGCCCATTCGGCGCCGACCCAGTTCTGCTCCTGGTGGGGCTTGCGCCGGGCCGACTGGTTGATCCCGTCGGCGTAGACGCCGCAGTAGATCCAGACGCCGCAGGTGGTGGAGCCGTCGTCGCGCAGTTCGTTGTAGTTCGACAGCGGCCGGCCGTCGGCGTCCCAGCCGTTGATCTCGGCGAGGACCGCTTCGGCCATCGGCTCCCTGGTCTGCCCCTCGGTGGGATAGTCCCAGGTCAGATCGAGGATCGGCCGGTCCATCGGATCTGTCGAGCCGGCCAGCTTCTCTCGGATGATCCGACCGAGGTGGTAGGCGAACCAGAGTTCGCTGCGCTGGTCGCCGGCCGGTTCCACCGCCTGGTGGTGCCACTGGAGCATCCGGTTGGTGTTGGTGAAGCTGCCGGCCTTCTCGGTGTGTGCGGCGGCCGGCATGAAGAAGACCTCGGTGCCGATCTGCTCGGTCGACAGTTCGCCCGACTCGATCTCCGGGCCGTCCTTCCACCAGGTGGCGCTCTCGATCAGGCTGAAGTCCCGGACCACGAGCCAGTCGAGGTTCGCCATGCCGAGCCGCTGCATCCGGGCGTTCGCCGAGCCGACCGCCGGGTTCTCGCCGAGCAGGAAGTAGCCCTTGCAGGTCCCCTTGAGCTGTTCGAGCGTGGTGTCGTAGGCGGAGTGGCTGCCGGTGATCCGGGGCAGGTAGTCGAAGCAGAAGTCGTTCTCCGGCTGGGCGACCGGACCCCACCATGCCTTGAGCATGCTGGCCATGTACGCGCGCAGGTTCGACCAGAACCCCTTACGCGCCGCGTCGCCGTCGATGAAGTCGTCGAAGTCGCCCTGGCGGTGGGCGTGCGGCATCGGGATGTAGCCGGGCAGCAGGTTGAACAGGGTCGGGATGTCGGTCGACCCCTGGATGCTGGCGTGCCCCCGCAGCGCCTGGATTCCGCCGCCGGGCCGCCCGATGTTGCCGAGCAGCAGTTGCAGGATGCTCGCCGCCCGGATGAACTGGGATCCGTCGGTGTGCTGGGTCCAGCCGACCGCGTAGACGAACGAGCTGGTCCGTTCCGGCCCGCTCGCCTCGATCAGGTGCCGGCAGACCTGGTCGAACACGTCCTGCGGGATGCCGGTGATCCGCTCGACCATCTCCGGGGTGTAGCGGGAGAAGTGCCGTTTGAGAATCTGGTAGACGCAGCGCGGATCCCGCAGCGTCGGATCCTGTCGGGGGTCGCCGTCCAGGGCCGCGGTGCCGGAGCCGAACTTCTCCCCCCGTCCGGCGGGGTTGACATGCCGGCGGGCGGCGAGCCTGCGCTCGTACGCCACGTCGCGGTCACCGGAGGAGGGGGCCACCTGGGTGCCCTCGTACTGCCAGCTCGTCTCGTCGTACTGGTGGACCTCGTCGTCGAAGCCGGAAAAGAGGCCGTCCAGGTCTTCGGTGTCGCGGAACTGGTCGTTGACGATCGTCGAGGCGTTCGTGTACGCCAGCACGTACTCGCGGAAGTCCTTCTCCTCGGTCAGGATCTTGTTGATGATCCCGCCGAGGAAGGCGATGTCCGATCCGGCCCGGATCGGTACGTGCAGGTCCGACAGGGCGCTGGTACGGGTGAACCGGGGGTCGACGTGGATCACGGTCGCGCCGCGCGCCTTCGCCTCCATCACCCACTGGAAGCCGACCGGGTGTGCCTCGGCGAAGTTCGACCCCTCGATGACGATGCAGTCGGAGTGCTGCAGGTCCTGCATGAAGGTGGTCGCCCCACCACGGCCGAACGAGGTGCCGAGGCCGATGACGGTGGAGCTGTGACAGACCCGGGCCTGGTTCTCCACCTGCACCACACCGAGCCCGGTGAAGAGCTTCTTGATCAGGTAGTTCTCCTCGTTGTCGAGGGTCGCACCGCCCAGGCTGGCGACGCCCATGGTGCGGTTCACCCGCAGGCCGTCGTACTCCCACTCCCAGGTGTCCCGCCGGGTCCGGATCACCCGGTCGGCGATCATCTCCATCGCGGTGTTCAGGTCGAGCTCGCGCCACTCGCGGGCGTACGGAGGGCGGTAGAGGACCGTGTCGAGCCGACCGGAGTCGGTGGTCAGTTGGAGTGTCGCGGCACCCTTGGGGCAGAGCCGGCCCCGGCTCACCGGCGAGTCCGGATCGCCCTCGATGTGCACCACCCGCTCGTCGCGGACGTACACGTTCTGACCGCAGCCGACCGCGCAGTACGGGCAGATCGACTTGACCACGCAGTCGGCGGCGGCGGTCCGGGCTTCCAGGGATGCGCTCTGCGACGACTTCACGGCGGCGGCCCGCGCGAACGGGTCGGCTGCGGTCAGCTGACGCCAGACCGGCCACGATCCGATGGAGATTGGTTGACGCACCGGTATCCGCCTCCCTTTCCGCACTCCGTTGGTCGGTCCGCCGAAGGGGCGCTACCGGGTCGGATGGTCACGTTTGGCCCGGTCACGGATCCACCCGTGCACCCGCTCGGAGTGGGTCGGGTTGACCTCGCGCGGGTTCACCAGTCGTTGTGATCGGGAGGGGAGCATGCCCAGCCGTTTCCGCTGCCGGGTGGTGACGGTGTCGCTACCGTCGGCTGGGATACCGGTGGCGACGAGGTACGCCTGTCCGGCCGACACGCCGAGTATTCGGCCGATCTCGGGGTACCCGTGGCCCTGGTCGACCAGGTGCAGAACCTGCTGCTTGCTGACCATGCGAACCTCCACTTGCCGACAAGTTTCGCATTTCGCCCCGCTGTCGGTCCTGGAATGCGGAAACCTGGAACGCGGGTGGCGGCCGGTGGAGCGAGGCCGCGCACCCGCGTCAGGCAGTGCTTGTCGGTCAGGAGAAGGCTTTCACCTCCAGCAGGCCGACCGAGCCCGCTCCGCTCTGCAACACCACCCGCAGCCGGCTGGTGCCCAGAGCCGGGAAGGTGACCTGGTTGTACTGGTTGATCGCGGTGGGATAACCGCTGGCGCCGGGGACGTCGGCGTACGCGCTGCCGGTCCAGTACTGGAGTTTCCAGGAGGCGGGCAGGCGCACTCCGCCGTTGTCGTCGAAGAAGTAGACCTGGGCCGAGCGGAGTGTCTGCGCCGACGGCCAGGTCAACAGCGCCCACTGCTCACCGGTGTTGGGCCAGGTGCCCCACCGGGGGTTGACCGTGTCGTTCGACGACGGCGGGTCCACCCCGTCGTTCAGTGCCGCCACGCTCTCCCAGGCCGAGGTGTAGGAGGCGGTCGGCACGGCCGTACCGGCGAGGTTGCCGCCCGGCTCGGGATCAGGATCGGGGTCCGGGCCGGGACTGGTACCGCCCCGGTTGTAGACCTTGATCTCGGTCAGGCCGGTCTTGAAGCCGGACGCGTGGGTGAACTGCACCCGCAGCCGGGCGGTGCTGACCGGCGTGAACCGGACCTGGTTGTAGTTGGCCTGCGCCACCCCGGGGGTCTTGACCTGGGCGGCGGCGTTGACCCAGGTACTGCCGTTCCAGTACTGCACGTTGTACGAGGCGGGCGCCCGGTATCGGTTGGTGGCACGGTCGTTGCGGAAGTGGATCCGGGCCTCGTCCACCGCCCGCGCCTGGCCGAAGTTGATCTCGTACCAGTCGGTGCTGTTCGGCGAGCCGTAGCTGCCCCAGAGCGGTTCGTTGATCGGGAAGCCGTCCAGCGCCGCCCCGGTCGAGGTGCCCGAAGCGGTGTACGAGGCGGTCCCAGTGGCGCCCTGGGCCAGGTTCTGGATGGTGGCGGTGAGGTCGGCGCCGGCCTTGGCGAACATGTCCACCATCCGGGCGCTGTTCTGGTTGACCTGCTGGGGCGACTGCAGGCCCGGTACGGCGGCACTGTAGTTCACCACACCGGCACCGCCCGGGAAGCTGACCGCCCCGGTGGCCGGGTTGTAGAGCACCCGGGTCAGCCGGTCGACGGTGAATGCCCGGGTGCCGTTGAGATAGACCGAGTAACCCTGCGGGATGCCGGTGTAGCGGGTCACCCCGTCGGCCGGGTCGTCCCAGACGACGCTGAGGTCGGTGTTGCGGTATCGCAGGTTGTTGACCGCGAAGTGGGACCAGTTGATGTTGATCGGGGAGAGTTCGATCTGGGTGTCGGTACGCGGTCGCAGCCCGGCGACGTCCTCGATCACCGTCCAGTTGCTGCTGCCCAGGATGTTGTGGTGAATCCAGGACCGGTAGTCGATGGTGCGGCTGCCCGCGTTCCAGTTCGCCCAGAACTCGTTCGCGTCCGGCCACTGGGTGTTGCCGCCGACGTACTGGGCCCAGGCGTTCCAGTACAGCAGCTTCTTGTAGTCCTCCGCCGACATCCACTGGTTCGGATAGTTGCGCAGCACCGAGGAGTAGAGCCGGAACTGCACGGTGGAGTTGATGGTGGAGAAGTTGTTGCTGCCCGGCTGCCCGGCCGCGGCGGCTGCCGCCTTGTCCCGTTGGTTCGCGGTGAAGAACGGGAAGATCGGGTACTCGGCCGGGTCGTCGTAGAGCCGCAGCGCCTCCCGGTACTGGGCGGTGTTCGGCATCAACCCGACGGAGTACGGGTAGTAGTTGTTGATCTCCTTCCACGGCACGTGGGTGTTGGTGGAGACGTGCTTGTGCTCCAGCAACTGTCGACTCGGGTTCCAGAGCACGTTGATCACACCGTTGCGGACCCGGTCGGCGAGCACCTGCATCTCGTTCGCCTTCGCCGTGTTACCGAGCAGGGTGTACGCCTGCACCGCCGCCATCGCGCCGCTGTAGACGTACGCCGACTCGGCCCGGTCGAGGTTGCCGGCCCGCCAGTGGAACGACACCGCGTCGGCGTCGTTGCCGGTCATCGCGCCCCAGTCGTACTCGATCAGGCCGTTGTTGTTGGTGTCGTAGGTCGCCAACTGCCCCTTGACGTCGCCCTCGGCGTAACGGGCCAGGTTGCCGGCGATCGCCGGCTGTCCGCCGTGGATCTGGTACGACCGCCAGGCCGCCTCGGCGATGTACTGGGTGTAGCTGTTGGACCAGTTCTCCGGGTCACCGGGGTTGTCCATGAACCGGCCGTTGCGTGACGACTGGCCGACCGACAGCCACGGCCCGTACGAGTAGATCGGGTTGCGCAGGTACTTCAGGTCGTCGATGTGCATCGGCTGGGTCAGCGCGATCGCGTTGTTGTAGCCGGTGACGCCCTCGATCGAGACCGGGAACTGGAAATCCTGCCCGGGGATGTCCACGTCGAGGTAGTTGTACCGCATCAGCCACCAGCGGTAGTAGATGTTCTTCTTGATCGCCGGATCCGGCACGTCGATGTACGGGATGTTCTCCGCCCACCACCGGTTGTAGTCCCGTACGTGGGTGGCGAACGCGGTGGCCGGGGTGTACCCCCGGTAGGAGTTGTACTCGGTCAACGACTCCGGGATCTCGTTCGTCACGAATCCCATCACGACCTTGGTGCTGACGCTCTGCCCGGCGGCGACGGTCACCGACCGGTTCAGACCGCCACTGCTGACGGTGAAGCCGTCCCCGGCCAACCGGGGATAGATCGTGGTCAGGTTGTTCTTCACCTGCCGACTGCCGGTCAACTCGCTCCCACTGCCGGTCGTCGCGTACGGCGAGGTGGCTCGCAGTTGCAGGGTCGAGCTGGCGGAACCGTTGTTGATGATCGTCAGGTTGGTCACCGCGACGTTGTTGTGGGTGATGAACTTCGACATCTCCACCCGGATCGACCCGCTGGTGAAGACCCCCTTCCAGTGGCTGGGAGACTGCCACCGGCCGCTGACCTGCTCGGCGAAGGTACCCGGGGTGATCGCCACCGAGTAGGCGGCCTGACTGCTGATGTTGTCCCAGTAGGCGACCTGGCCGCCGAAACCGATCACGGACGGGGTGTGCGTGGTCATGAACAGTCCCCGGCCGCGGGTCATCAGCCAGGTACCGGCCGGATCGTTGCCGGGACGGGCGAGCAGCCGGTCCATCCAGAAGTCGGTGCCGCCGGCCTCGGCGTTGTAGATGGCCTGCATGGTGTTGCCGGTGCTGTAGCCGACCGGCGGGGCCGGAATCGTCGGACCGGAGAAGGTGGGATAGCCGATCGTCTGGGCCGCGACGGCCGGCGAACCCGGCACGGCGAGCACGCTGGCGGCGAGGACGGCCGCGAGGGTGAACGCCAACGGTCTACGGCGGCGGGTGGGGTGCAGTGACACTGGGTCACCTCCAGGGAAACGGGTGGGGACGGGTGCGGTGGGGTCGGATTCGGTTGGGGCGACTAGGGCTGGAAGGCCATCCACTCCAGGACGCCGGTGGAGAGTCCGGTCCGGGCGGTGATGGTCAACCGCAGCCGGGTGGTGCTGACCGAGCCGAACGTGGTGACGTTGTAGGCGTTTCCGGCGACACCGCAGCCGGACTGGTTCGGTACGTTGACGTACGCGCTGCCGTTCCAGTACTGCACCTGGCAGGAGGCGGGCACGTCGATCCCCTGGTTGTCGTCGAACCAGTAGGCGGCGGTCCGGTTCACGGTCCGGGCCGAGGGCCACTGGTACTCGATCCACTGGGTGCCCTGCTGGGGCCAGTTGCCGTACGCCAGGTTGCTCCGGTCCTGCGAGTTGGCCGGCACCCCGCCGTTGTTGATCGCGGCAAGGTTCTCCCAGGTCGACACGTACGACGTGGATCGGGTCGCGGACGGGGCGAGGTTGGTGCCGGTCGGCGGCTGGCCGGGGTTCGTCGGCGGTGTGGTCGGCGGGTTGGTCGGGCCACCGCCGCCCGGGTTCGGCGGCGGGCCGGTGGTGGTCTGGACCACCTGCTGGATCGTGCCGTCGGCGTTGAAGTAGAGCCGGTCGACCGCCACCGACCGGCGGAAGTTACCGCCGCCGGGGGCGTTGGCGTTGTGGTAGACGATGTACCACTGACCGTTGAACTGGACCACACCGGCGTGGTTGGTGGTCGAGGAAACCTGACCGAGCACGATGCCCCGGTGCGTCCACGGACCGAGCGGGTTGGTCGCGGTGGCGTACCGCTGGCAGGCGTAGCTGGACGAGGTGACGCAGCCGCTGGTGTCGTTCGCCGCGTACATCATGTAGTAGAGGCCGTTGCGCTTGAACATCCACGGCGCCTCCCAGAAGTTGGTGAGGCCGGTCGGGGTGACCACGGCGCCGTCCAGCTCGATCATGTTCGACTTGAGCCGCGCCGCCCGCGCACCCCAGTAACCACCCCAGTAGATGTACGCCTGGCCGTCGTCGTCGACGAAGACCGTGGGGTCGATGTTGAGGCCGGACGAGTTGGGCGTGCTGTCGCTGATCAGCGGTCCGCCCTTGGCGTCGGTGAACGGACCGAGCGGGCTGTCGCCGACCGCGACCCCGATGTCCATCCACCCCGCACCGTTGCCGTTGATCGAGGTGTACCAGTAGTAGCGGCCGTTGCGGGGTTCGACCTCGCTGGCCCAGGCGTCCGCACCGGCCCACGGGAAGGTGCCGATGTTCGCCCGGACCCCGTTGTCGGTCCAGGTGGCGGCGTCGGTCGAGGAGAGAACCCGCCACTCCCGCATGAGGAAGTTGTTGTTGCCGGTCGGCGCCTCGTCCCGGCCGGCGTAGATGTACATGGTGTTGCCGACCACCAGCGGCGCCGGGTCGGCGGTGTAGATGTTGGTGATGATCGGGTTGGCCGCGTGGGCGAGCGGGGTCAGCGCGACCCCGGCGACCACGGTGGCGACGACTGCGGTGGCGACGGCTGGGAACCAGCGTCTGCGGGACATGACTCCTCCTGTTCGGATGCGGACGGAGCGGGCGGCTTCACCCACCGGTGGTGTGCAGGTTCGCCACCTCGGCGGCGGTCAGGGCACGGCTGTAGACCCGCAGGCTGTCCACGGCCGCGTCGAGGTAGGGGTCGCCGCCGTACTGGGAGCGACCGACCCAGTTCTGGCTGGTGCTGCCGAGGCTGGCCGGGCGCAGGGTGAGCGCGGTGTTGCGGGCCACCTCGACGCCGTTGACGTAGAACACGCCGAGGTTGCCGGTCTGGGTGACCGCGACGTGGGTCCACGCCCCGATCGGTAGGGCCGCCGGCGCGTCGATCCGTTGCTCCGCTCCGGCACCGGCGGTGGTGATGGCGTACCGGGCGGTGCCGGAGCCGCTGCGTGGACTCAGGAAGAGGTAGGAGCCGGTGCCGGCACCGATGTCGACCAGTCGGGTCCAGGTGCCGGCGGTGTCGATCCGTACCCAGGTGGCGATGGTGAAGGCGGTGGCGCCGGCGAGGATGCCGGCCGGCAGCACGACGTGCGCGCCGGTGCCGTTGAGGTTGGCCGCGTTTCCGGTACGGCCGGCGGTCCAGTTCGCACCGCCGGCCAGGGTGGCGGTACGGCCGTTGCCGGTGGCGTCCGCCGCGGTGGTGCCGGAGGTCTCGTTGAACAGGTAGTGCGCCACGAAGGGGGCGGGCGGCGGTACGTCGACCACGCTCCAGTAGACGGTGTAGCGCTGCCCGTGGGTTTGGTAGAACGGCAGCAGCCGTACGGTGCCGGTGCTCGCGGTCGCGGTGTACTCAAGCGGTTGACCGGTCGGCGCCAGGGTCGACGGGTTGAGCGTGGGCATGGTGGTGAGGTTGTTGGTGCCGTACTGGCCGGCCAGCACGATCGGCCCGTGCTTGACCGCCTGGACGCCACTGTTGTCCGGGGTCGGTTCCCGGGTCAGCGCCATCGGCAGGGTCAGGTCGACCACGTCGCCGGTGGCCCAGGTGCGGTTGAGCTGCGCGTAGCTGCCCGGGGTGAGGGTGCCGCCGGTGACCACTCCGTTGAGCCGCAGTTGCGCGCCACTGGCCCAGGACGGGATGCGGATCCGCAGGTCGATGGCGCCCGTGCCGGTGACGGTCAGTCGGGTGGAGCCGGCCTGGGGGAAGGTGGTGTCCTGCCGTACGGTGATGCCCCGCCCCGGCCAGGTCAGCTCGGCGGCGATGAAGAGGTTCACGTACAGCGTGTTGCCGTTGTGGAAGAAGACGCTGTTGCCGTGCTTGGTGTTGGTCTCCATCCCGGTGCCGTGGCAGCAGGTGAAGTCGTTGTAGTCGTTGCTGTAGGTCTTGATGCCACCGGCCCGCAGCGGTGTGTAGTAACTGTGGTGTCCGTTGGCCGAGTTCGGGTTCTGGGCACCGAGCAGGTGGTTGTAGAGGGCCTTCTCGTAGAAGTCGAAGTAGTCGGCCCGCTCCGGGTTGGTGAAGAACAGTTGCCGGGTGAGCTTGAGCATGTTGTACGAGTTGCAGCACTCGCAGGTGCTGTCGGAGAGTTCGCTCGCGATCCGGTTCGGCAGCTTGAAGTACTCGCCGTTGGAGTTGCCGCCGATGGCGTAGCTGTGCCGGCCGACCACCATGTTCCAGAAGTTGACGGCGATGTCGCGGTACCGGGTCGTGCCGGTGGCGTGGTAGGCGCGGATCGCGGCGACGACCTTCGGGATCTGCGTGTTGGCGTGGTAGTTGTTCAGCGCGTCGGTGTTGGCCGCCAGGGGGTCGAGCACCTCGGCGTGGTCGAAGTACTGCGCGGTGGTGAGGTGCGTCGCCTCGGCGGTCTCCTGGTAGAGGTTGACCATCGTTTCGCCGACCCCGCCGAACTCGGTGTCGAGCATGTTCTGCCGGGCGGTGTAGCTGAGTCGGCTGTTGCGCAGGTTCAGCCAGGCAGCCTGGCGCAGCAGCACCTGGAGCGCCTGGGCGTTGCCGGCGAGCTGGTACATGTCGAGCAGTCCCGCCATGATCTTGTGCAGGGTGTAGTAGGGCGCCCAGACCTGCTGGCGGGCCTCGACCCGGTCGATGAAGCTCTCCGGGAACGCGGAGAGGTAGCCGGCGTTGAAGCCGACCGTCTGAGCCCGGTCCTGACACCTGGCCAGTTCGGCGACGAGGTAGTCGCCCTTGGTCTTGAACGCGGTGTCGCCGGTGCTGGCGTACGCCTGGGCCAGTGCGGTGAGGACGTGACCGGTCGAGTGGCCACGCAGCTCGGTGCTGGGCGACTCCCACCCGCCGCAGGCGGTCGCCGACGACGGCAGCCCGACGTTGAGCCGGAACGTGTGCAGCAGCCGGTCGGCGTTGAGGAAGTTGAGGTAGGTGTGGGTGCGGGCGGTGTTGGCCTGGAACGGGCCGGCGAGCAGGCGTACCGCGCCGAGCGGGAACGCGTACGCGGAGACGCCGGTGTCCGGGCGGGCGGCGATGGCCGGCGTGGTGGGCAGCGCGGTGGCGGCGGCGACGCCGACCGCCGTGGCGACACCGGTCTGGATCAGGGTCCGACGGGACAGGGATGGGTTGGGCATTCGGGTCACCTTCTCGGGAACGGACGGAAGGGTGGGTGAGCGGGGCGCGCGGACGAGACCTCCCCTCTCGATAAAGATCGACATTTATCGATCTCTTGGGGTCGGGTCCGCCCCGGGCGAAAAACCGGAGCGGCGGGACGAGGACGACAGACGACGGACGGGGCGGACCGGTGGCGCGCGGGGGCTGCTGGTCAGCCCTTGAGTGCCCCGGAGGTGAAGCCACGTACGTAGCTGCGCTGCATGACGCCGAAGAGCAGCAGACAGGGCACGGCCATGAAGACCACTCCCGCCTCCAGCGCGGCGTAGTCGATCGAGCCGTGGCTCGCCGTACGCATGTTCACCACCGCCAGCATCGTGGTGAACCGGTCCGTGGAGTTGAGCAGGATCAGCGGGGCGAAGAACTCGCTCCACGAGGTGAGAAAGGCGAAGAGGCCGACGGTGACCAAACCCGGTCGGACCGCCGGCAGCATGATCCGGAGCAACGCCTGGAAGCTGTTGCACCCGTCCATCGAGGCCGACTCGGCCAGCTCGTTCGGCACCGCCTCGAAGGAGTTGCGCATCATGAAGATGGAGAACGGCAACTGGAACATGATCAGGACCAGACTCAGCCCGATCAACGAGTCCTCCAGACCGATCCAGCCGAGCAGCACGTAGAGCGCGATCAGGATGGTCGCGTACGGCACCATCAGGATCGCCAGGGTCAGCAGGAAGAGCACGTCCCGGCCGGGAAAGCGGAACCGGCCGAAGGCGTACCCGCCCAGGGTCGAGACGAGCAGCGTGCCCAGCACGGTCAACCCGCTCACCACGACGCTGTTGAACACGTGCTGCGGCCGGACGCCGTTGTCCGAGGTGAAGAGCCGGTCGTAGTTCTCCAGACCGAAGCCGGTGTCCGTACGCAGCGACGCCCACCCGCTCCAGAGCAGCGGGAACAGGAAGAGGATGGCCAGCGCGGTGCCGGTGACGTAGTAACCCCACCGCGAGGCGGTGCTGGAGCCGATCATCGCTGGCCTCTCGCTCACTGGGACCGGCGGCGCAGGACGCCGAGTTGGATGACGTTGAAGACGACGAGCACCGCGAGCAGCGCCACCGAGATGCCGGCGGCCGAGCCGAGGTCGAACCGGATGAACGCCTCCCGGTAGATCACCATCACCAGCGAGGTGGTGCTGTTGTCCGGGCCGCCCCGGGTGAGGATCCAGAACTGGTCGAAGGCGAGCAACGAACCGGTGGTCATCATGGTCAGCACCAGGGCGATGGTGGGCCGCATCAGCGGCAGCGTGATCCGGCGCAGGACCTGCCACCGGTTCGCCCCGTCGAGACGGGCCGCCTCGTACACCTCGTTCGGGATCGCCTGGAGCCCGGTGAGCAGGATGAGCATGTTGAACCCGGCGAACCGCCAGAGCACCAACACGATGGCCGAGCCGAGGGCGGAGCCGGAGCTGCCGCTGGTCCAGGAGACGTAGCCGTCGATCAGCCCGAGTCGCGACAGGATGTCGTTCACCGGTCCGATCTCGTCACTGAGCAGGCCGAGAAAGAGCAGTGAGGCGCTGGCGAAGCCGACCGCCATCGGCATGAAGAAGGCGGTACGGAAGAAGCCGACGCCGCGCCGACGGTGCTGGACGAGCAGCGCCATCCCGAAGGCGACGGCGAAGAGCAGCACCGTCATCCAGATCGTGTACCGGACGGTGAACCAGATCGCGTCCCGGATCAGGTCGTTGTCGGCGATGTCGGTGTAGTTCTCCGGCGCGTTGAACGTCGGTGCTCCGAGCAGTGGCCACCGGTGCAGTGACATCCAGATCACCAGGACCAGGGGTGTCACGAAGAAGAGGCCGACCATGGCGGCGTTCGGGGCCGCGTAGAGGGCACCGACGAGCGCCCGCCGCCGCGCCCCGCGCCCCCGTTGCCGTGGTCGGGGCGTCTTCTCCGGTAGCGGAGGGCCGAGCCCGGCTCCGCTGCGGGTGATCACCGTCGTGGCCATCTGATCCTCCGGTCGGGTGGTGGCCCGGTCGTCGTACGGCGCCGGCCGGGCCACCGGACGTCAGCTCTGTTGCAGGGACTTGGTGATCGCGGTGTTCCCCTCGGACAGCGCGCTGTCCGCCGAGCCGAACAGTGCTCCCCGGACGGTGGCGAGCCACGGGCTCTGCGGGTCGTTGAAGGACGCGTTGAAGTTCTGCGCGTACGGCGTCTTGCCCTTGGCCATCAGACTGTTGATCATAACGATCCGGGGGTCGGCCGAGGAGTACTTGTTCGTCGCCAGGTCGGTCCGGGTCGGCACGCCCTTGTTCTTCGCGATCACCTCGACCTGTGCCTCGTCGGACATGGTCCACTGGAGAAAGTGCCACGCCTGGGCCGCCTGCTTGCTGCTCGCGCTGATGCCGATGGCGTCACCACCGACGAAGGTCGACTCACCACCGGCGATCCCGCTGATCGGCGCGACCCCCATCTTGACCCCGGCGGACTCGATCAGTCCCAGCCACACCGACGGGCCGGGCGCGACGCCGACCTTCCCGTTCTGGAGCGCACCGAGCCAGGTGGGCCCGGCCTCGTCCTTCGACGCGGGCGCGGCCACACCTTCCTCGTAGAGGCCACGGTAGAGCGCGAAGACGTCGGCCATCTCCTTGGAGTTGACCTTGGCGTTGCGACCCTCGGCGTCGATCACGTCGCCACCGGCGGCCCAGACCGAGGGCCAGAAGGTGAACTCGACACAGCCACCGCAGTTGCCGCCGAAGTAGGTGCCGTTGATGTCACCGCCCAGCTTGTCGATCTTCCGGGCGTGTTCGGCGTACTCGGCGAGCGTGGTCGGGCCGCGCTCCGGGTCGAGTCCGGCCCGCTGGTACAGGTCCTTGTTGTAGAGCATCACCGACATGTCGATGGTGTGCGGGACGGCGTAGTTCTTCCCCTCCCAGGTCGCCGCCGCCACGTGTGCCGGCGCCACCTTGTCCTTCACCCCGGAGGCGGCGAACCGCTCGGTGACGTCCTGCCACAGCCCCTGGGAGGCGTACTGGGCCGAGAAGACCACGTCGGCGGCGAAGAGGTCGGGCAGCGCCCGCGCGCCCGCCGCCGAGGCGAGCTTCGCCGGGTACTCCTCACCCGGGTACGCGGTCACCTCGACCTTGTTCTTGTGCGTGCTGTTGTACGCCTCGGCGTACGCCTTGGAGACCGACTCGGTCGCGGCCCGGGTCCAGAGCGTGAGCGTCGCTCCGTCGTCCACGCCCTCCGGGCCGCCGGTCGTGCTCCCCGGGTCGTCCCCGCCGCCGCAGGCGGCCATCGCCACGACCAGGAGCGCCGCCGCCGCGACACTGGCCGTCCTCACTCCGATTCTTCGCTGCACAGGATTCTCCTTGTGGGATCAACAGGTGATTCGGTGGCATGTCAGCCCGGTCACGCTGGCACGGAGATGCCCCTGGTCAACCCAGCGGCAGCCAGACCCGCATGGTGGACGGCCCCCGGCGGGCCCATCGGTGGTACGGAACCAGGCGCAGTGCGGCACGCGTCGTCTCCCCCGCTTGCGGCGCCGACTCGTCGTAGGGCCACCCCGACTCGGCCGGCTGGTCGAACCAACCGGCCACGGTGGCGCCGTCGCCCGCCTCGCGCGGCTCGGCCGACGGGTCGACGCGGACCAGGTCGAGGTCGGGCACCGGTTGGTCGACCGATTCGACGCAGAGGACCACCGGGCCGCGTTCCACCGCGACGCAGCCGCGTACCGCGTCGATCCTCGGGTCCGGGAAGGTCCACCGTGGCCGTACCGGCAGTTGGAGCCGGATCTCGTCACCGACCGAGAAGTCCCGGGTCACCTCGACCGTGCCGGGGGCGGCGGGGCGGCGCTGGTCGCCGTCGACGAGCACGGCGCCACCGGCCCAACGCGGCACCCGCAGGGCGATCGTCCACGGTCCGCCGTCGGTCTCGGTGACCCGGACACTGACCGTTCCGTCGTCGGGATACCGGGTGGCCATCCGTACGGCGACCCGCCGGCCGTCGGCGAGCCGGGTGCCCACCTCCGCGTCGGCGTACTGGTGCAGTTGCAGACCCCGCTCGTTCGCGGTTGCCAGGTAGGTGGAGAGGCTGGCCAGGGTACGTCCGATGTTGCCGAGGCAGCAGGAGACCTCGAACCAGGGTGCGCGCGGCCCGCCGCCGAAACCGAGCTGTTCACGATCGGGTGGCAGGTCCTCGGTCGGGGTCCGCTGGTGCAGGGTGTGGGCGTAGAAGAACGACGTGCCGTCGTCGCTGATCGCGGTGGCGAGCACGTTGTAGAGAATCCGTTCGATGAGGTCGCCGTAGCGCGGCTCGCCGGTGGCCAGCAGCAGCCGCCAGGCCACCATGACGGCGGCGACGCTGGCGCAGGTCTCGGAGTACGCCCGGTCGCTCGGGAGGACGAAGTCGTCGCCGAAGGCTTCGTCCATGTGCCGGGAGCCCATCCCACCGGTCAGGTACGTCCGCCGGGCGAGGGTACGGTCGAACTGGCTGATCACCGCGTCGAGCAGTTCCCGGTCACCGGTCTCGACCGCCACGTCGACCGCCCCTGCGGTGAGGTAGAGCGAGCGGACCGCGTGGCCGCGCAGTACCTCGGCCTCGCGTACCGGGATGTCGTCACTGAAGTAGGACCAGCCGAACGGATGCAGGGGCAGTGTCCGGTAGCCGCGCCGCTGCACGAAGAGCGACGCCTGGTCGAGGTAGCGCTGTTCCCCGGTGAGCCGGGCCAACTCGACCAGCGCCGGTTCGATCTCGGGGTGACCGCAGATCCCCCACATCCCCTCGGGCCCGAAGGTCTCGCAGACCTGGTCCGCGGCGCGTCGGGCGACCCCGAGCAGGTCGTCGGGCCCGCTGGTGCGGGTACGCGCGACGGCCGCCTGCACCAGGTGCCCGGTGCAGTAGAGCTCGTGCCCGGAAGCCAGGTCGCTGTAACGTGGCCGCTGCCCCGGACGCCCGAAGGCGGTGTTGAGGTAGCCGTCGGGCGCCTGCGCGGCGACCAGCATCGCGGTCAGCTCACCGATCTCGCGGTCACGGATCCGGTCGGCGCTCCGGCCGACCTCCCACGACATGGCCTCGACGAGCTTGTAGACCTCGGAGTCGGCGAACTCGCGGCCTCGCCGCTCTTCCGAGCCCCGGCCCTGCTCGACGGCGGTGAAGTTCCCGGTCCAGCCCATCTTGTCCATCCAGGACCGGCCGTGGTCGAGGGTCGCGCCACCGTTGACACGCTGCCGGTGGGACCAGGCGCCGCCGGTGATCCGCGCCTCGCCCAGCCCGAGCGGGCGCAGGGTGCCCCGGGTCGGGATCACGGGACGACCACCGGTGGGATCGGCGGCCGCAGACGTCACTGACATGTAGCTCCTTCACCGGTCTGACGACGTGAGCTGGATCACTCCTGTGTGCACTCACAGTGGCTTACGAAAAGGTTTTCGGCAAGATGCCAACGTTGTTACAGGTAGATAACAAGCAGCGCTATTGCAGGTGTCGCTTCTGGAGTCGGTAGACTCGACGAGCAGGATCGGTCGATCCGGTCGGAGTTCGGTTTCAGATACCGTTTCGAAAGGCTTTCGTGGGCAGGCGACGATCAGAGTCAGTGACCCTCAGCGACGTGGCGGGACGGGCCGGAGTCTCGGTCGCCACCGCCTCGAAGGCGCTCAACCAACGTGGCGAGGTCGCTCCCGCCACTCGTGAACGCGTCCTGCGTGCCGCCGCCGAACTGGCGTTCCAGCCCAACGTCCTGGCCCGAGGGCTGATCTCCGGGCGTACCCGCACCATCGGGCTGCTCACCGACGAACTCGGCGGCCGGTTCTCCATCCCGATCCTGCTCGGCGTGGAGAACGCACTCGGCAACGAGCAGATGTCCGTACTGCTCTGCGACGCGCGCGGCGACGCCATCCGGCGCCAGCACTACATCCGTACGCTGCTCGCCCGGCAGGTCGACGGGTTCATCATCCTGGGGGACAGCAACGACTTCCGCCCCTCGATCACCCGGGACATCCCGGTCCCGGTCGTGTACGTCTACGGCGAGTCGACCGATTCGGACGACCTCTCCGTCCTCGCCGACGACGAGGGCGGCGCCCGGCTCGCCGCCGAGCACCTCGTCTCGCTCAACCGGCGCCGGATCGCGCACATCACCGGCCCGGAGAGCTACCGCGCCGCCCGCGACCGGGTGACCGGGCTGCGCCGGGTGCTGGACGAGTCCGGGCTCGAACTGGCCGGCGGCGGGCCCCGCTACGGCGAGTGGTCCCAGCGCTGGGGCCGCCAGGCCACCCGGATGCTGCTCGCCGCCGACCCGGCGATCGACGCGATCTTCTGCGGGAACGACCAGATCGCGACCGGGGTGGCGGAGACCCTGCTCGACCACGGGCGCCGTATCCCGGACGACGTGGCCATCGTCGGCTACGACAACTGGGAGGACTTCGCCGCCGACTGCCGCATCCCGCTCACCACGGTCGACCTCAACCTGCAACAGCTCGGCGCGACCGCGGTCGCGCACCTGTTCGCCGCGCTCGGCGGCGAACGTCCCGCGGGCGTCCTGCGCCAGCCCTGCCGGCTGGTCATCCGCGAGTCCACCGGACCGGTCCCGGCCCACGCGACCAGCATCGGCAGGGACGGCGGCGACTGACGCACCGGGTGCCGTACACCTGGCTTCCATCGATGGCTTCCGGCAACCTGTACGGGGCGAAACACCACCACCCGCCCCCGGAGGAGCCGAACATGTCGATTCGCCGAAGTACCGCCGCGCTCTTGTCCGTGATGCTGGCCATGGCCCTGCCCGCCGCCCCGGCCAGCGCCGACACCAGGGGATCCGGGCGCGACGACGTGAAGGCGTTGCACTCGCTGCGCGCCCCGGTCACCGACGAGAACTTCTACTTCGTCATGGCCGACCGGTTCGCCAACGGCGACCCCGGCAACGACCGCGGAGGTCTCGGCGACGACCCGCTCGTCTCCGGTTTCGACCCGACCCGGACCGGGTTCTACAACGGCGGCGACCTCCGGGGCCTGCGCGACCGGATCGACTACATCCGGGAGTTGGGCACCACCTCGATCTGGCTCACCCCCAGCTTCAAGAACAAGGCCGTGCAGGTGGAGGACGGCCCGTCCGCCGGCTACCACGGCTACTGGATCACGGACTTCACCCAGATCGACCCACACCTGGGCAGCAACGCCGACCTGCGGGCGCTGGTCGACGCCGCGCACGCCCGAGGCATGAAGGTCTACTTCGACATCATCACCAACCACACCGCCGATGTGATCGGCTACCAGCAGGGCGCCCGGATGGCGTACAGCGGGAAGGACGCGGTGCCGTACCGGACCGCCGCCGGGGCGCCCTTCGACGACCGGGACCACGCGGGCCGGAACAGCTTCCCGACGCTGAACACCACCGGGTCGTTCCCGTACACGCCGGTGCTCGACCCGGACGAGCGGAACCTCAAGGTGCCGGCCTGGCTCAACGACGTCACGCTCTACCACAACCGGGGCGACACCACCTTCACCGGCGAGGACTCCTACTACGGCGACTTCTTCGGCCTGGACGACCTCTTCACGGAGAATCCCCGGGTGGTCGACGGCATGATCGACATCTATCAGCGGTGGATCGGCGACTTCGGCATCGACGGTTTCCGGATCGACACCATGAAACACGTCAACGACGAGTTCTGGCAGCGGTTCGGCCCGGAGGTGCTGCGCTACGCCCACCGCCACGGCAAGTCCGAGTTCTTCATGTTCGGCGAGGTCTTCGACACCACTCGGGCGTTCACCTCGCAGTTCACCACCCGCGACAGGATGCAGGCGGTGCTGGACTTCCCGTTCCAGGAGGCGGCGCGCAACTTCGCCTCACGCGGCCAGCCGACCAGCCAACTCGCCTCGTTCTTCGCCGACGACGACTGGTTCACCGACCAGGACTCGAACGTCTATGGGCTGCCGACCTTCCTCGGCAACCACGACATGGGCCGGATCGGCGGCTTCGTCGCCGCCGACAACCCGGGCGCCGACGACACCGAACTGGTGGCCCGCGACCGGCTCGCGCACGAACTGATGTATCTGTCCCGTGGCAACCCGGTCATCTACTACGGCGACGAGCAGGGCTTCACCGGTCCCGGCGGCGACCAGGCCGCCCGGCAGACGATGTTCGCCAGCCAGGTCCCGGCGTACCTCGACGACGACCTGATCGGCACCGACGCCACCCACGGGCAGGACAACTTCGTCCCCACGCACCCGCTCTACCAGTCGATCCGGGCGCTCGCCGGGCTCACCCGGGCACATCCGGCCCTGCGCGACGGGGCCCAACAGCACCGCTACGCCACCGACGGTCCGGGCGTCTACGCCCACTCCCGGCTCGACCGCACGGAGCAACGCGAATACGTTGTCGCCACCAACAACAGCGAACAGCCCCGGACCGCCGCGATCCCCACCTACCTGGCCGGGCACACCTTCACCAACCTGTACGGCGACGGTCCCGACCGGGTACGCACCGGCGGCGACCGGAAGCTGAACCTGACCGTGCCGCCGCTGAGCACCGTCGTCTACCAGTCGACCGGACGACTCCCCCGCTCCAAGGCCGCCCCGGCGATCTCGCTCGGGACGCCGGCGCCGGCCACCGAGACGGCGGGACGGATCCGGGTCGGCGCCGACGTGGCCGGGTCGGCGTTCCACGAGGTCACCTTCTACGCCCGGACCGGCAACGGTCGTTGGGAGTCGATCGGCACCGACGACAGCGCGCCGTACCGGGTCTTCCACGACGTGTCCGGGCTGGCTCCGGGCACGCGGGTGCAGTACCGGGCGGTGGTCGGGGACAACAACCGGCACAGTGCGCAGAGCGGGACTCGTTCCGCCGTGGTGCCGGCACCGACCCTGACCATCGCCGCGCCGGCCGAGGGAAGCGGCGTACGGGGGCGGGTCGAGGTGCGGGCCACCGCGGACCCGGAGCGGGCGACGCACGTCGTCGCGGTCGAACGGCGCGTCGCTGGCGGCCCCTGGCAACGGGTCGGCGCCGACGCCTCGTCCCCGGTCTACACCGTCTTCGACGACCTCACCCCGTTGGACCTGGCCGCCGACACGGTCGTCGAGTACCGGGCGATCCTCACCGAACCGGACGGAACCCGGGTCACCAGCGCCAACCGGCGGGTCCGGGCGGCGGGGCCACCGATCACCACCGCCACCCTGCACTACCTGCGACCCGCAGGCGACTACGGCCAGTGGGGTCTGCACCTCTGGGGCGACGCGGTCGACCCGGCGACCCTGGCCACGATCGGTTGGGACCGGCCACTGCCGGTGACCCGGACCGAAGCCGGTTGGGCCCAGTACGACATCCCGCTCGTCGACGACACCCGCCCGGTCAACTTCATCATGCACCTGCCGAACGGTGACAGCGTGCCGGCCACCCGGGAACCGGGCGGCGACCGCTCGTTCCTTCCGATCGACCGTCCCGAGGTCTGGATCGTCCAGGGCGACCCGACCGTCTACTCCAGCCCACCCGCCCGCTGAGCGGTCCGGTACGCCGCCGGGGCTGGGTCACCTGCCCCACCCCGGCGGTCACCGGCCCGCGAAGCGGCGGGCGAACAGCAGGATCACGGCGAGGGCGGACGCCTCGGCCGCTGCGGTGGCGGCGGCGGCACCGAATGGGCCGAACCCGGGGACGCCGACCGCGACGGCGACGGTCAGCAGCGCCGCGAGCACCGCCATGGCCCTCGTCGCCCGGCCGTAGTGGCCGTCGCCGATCCAGTTGGACATCAGCGCGCGGCTGACCGCCATGAACGGCAGCGCCAGCATGAACAGCGCCAGCCAGTTGGCGGCCTCCCCGTGCGGCAGCGAGAGCATCGTGCCGGTGAGCCAGGGTGCCAGCCAGGCGACGGCCGCCGCCATCGGAACCGCGCAGACCAGCGCGACCACCACCGAGAAGTGGGCCGGGTGCGCCGAGCGCTCGAAGCCCAACCGGCTGCGCGCCCGCGCCACCATCGGCACCTGTAGCGCCGACTGCACGACGCCGCCGATGGCCTGGTAGGCGGTGACGAGCGCCCCGAAACTGCCCATGATCGCGGGCGTCGCGACCAGCGACAGCACAAGCGTGGCGAACCGCGCCACGTACAGGTCGCCGAGGGCGAAACCGAACAGGTGCCGGCTGGACCGGTATCCCGCGATGGCGCGCCGCAACGAAAGCTCCCGGAACCGCTCACGCCGCAGCGAACCGTCCCCGCCGAGGACGAGTTCGCCGACAACGAGCTGCGTCAGACCGGCGACGGCGAGTGCCCCGGTGAGCGGAACCCCGAGCAGGACCATGACCAGCGACGCCGCCTTGCTGCCGCACATCAGCACGGCGCTGGCCAGGAACCGCATCCGCCGGCTGAAGTCGGCGGTCTGCAACTGGGCCAGGCCGTTGCCGAGCGCCACCACGCCCGCCGCCGCCAGCGCGGTCGCGTCGTAGCCCCGGTGGGCGTAGAACACGCCGACGACCAGCACGCCGAGCAGCAGTCCGGGTACGACCACCAGCGTCCACTGGCTGCGCACCAGCGTACGCTGCTCCTCGGTGCCGTTGAGGTAGAGCAGCGCCGATCCGCCGCTGAGGATGATCAGCACGAAGGCCAGCGCCGACGTGACCACCGTGTACGCCGCGATCTCGCCCGTCTGCCCGAACGACGCGCACAGCGCCAGGATCACCGCGCTCAGCAGCCCGTTGGCGACGACGGCACCGGCCGCGATCGCCGCGTTCCTGGCCAGCACCCGGTAGCCGGCCCCCGGGTCGGTGGGGCGAACGGCGTCGACATCGTCTGTCGGTCCGTCGACCGTCGCTCGCACGACAGGTACTTTACGCAGCGCCGGTCCCGCGTCGCGTGGCGCGATCCTGCTAGGCGGCCGACGGCGGGTCGGAGAAGGTTTCGCGGAGTGCCGAGCCCAGCGAACGGCCGGTCGTCGGCTCGATGAACAGCTCGGCGAGCAGGAGGTTGGCGAGGTAGGTGGGGTTCATGCCCGACTCCTTACCACCGAGTGACTGCAGCATGCCGCCACCGCCCAAGGCGGCCCGTACGGCACCGGCAGGCAGGCGGCCGACCCGGCGAGGTCGGCCGACCGCCTCGGCGATCCGCGCGATCATGTCGTTCCAGGTGAGGTTCTCGTCGGCGACCGGAATGTCCTCGCCACTGGCGTGTTCGAGCGCCTCGACCGCGATGTCGGCCACGCTGCGCGCCGAGGCCGCGGCAGTCCCGCCGACGGGGACAACCAGGGGTGAACGAGACCTCGCCCAACGGTCGAGCGGACCGGACCAGTTGGGCAGCCGGTCGCCGGCCCGGCCGAAGACGAAGGGCAGTTCGAGCACGGCAACGGGTAGACCCGGGCCGGCGGCCGCTCGTCCCTCCCGCGCCTGCTCCACCCGGCATCGGACGTACGTGTGGCGGGCCGCGAGGCGCCACTGCGGATGCAGCCGGTCGTGGTAGGTGTAGTACGAGCCCATCACGACGCCGCGGGTGAGACCCTCGTGGCGGGCCGCGGTGAAGAGGCGGACCACGGGTTCGACGTTGTCCCGGCGGAAGACCGGATAGATCGGCTTGCGCAGCGGTCGCTGCTCGTCCGTGCGGGTCGCGTACACCACGCCGTCATGGCCGGCGAGCAGCGGTCGCAGTTCGTCGACCGAGGCAGACGCGACATCGACCAGGTGATCGATGCCCGGCTGGGCGGTGCGCGCCAACGTGGTCACCGCGTGGCCTCGCTCACGCAGCACGTCCACGACATGAGCGCCGATCAGACCACTTCCGCCCACGACAAGAATCCTCATGCCAGATCGTCCAGGTTGGACCCCAGCGTTTGTCAAGCCACGATTCGGGCAAGACGTCGGTGGACCACCCCGCTGGCCGGTGGCCGGAACCCGAACACGCCTGTCGGCAGTGGCACCGGGAACGCGCCGGCAGCGACGGGCCGCCGATCCGGTACCCACCACTGTTTACGACCAGAGATGACAAGCGGGAAGGGCTGTGGCCGTCTACTACCCCTCCAGGGGTAGTAGACGGCCACAACGGCTTGGCGGTGGTGGTCAGGTCAGGAGGCGTACGCCTCGAACTCGGAGAGCTGACCGGCCGGCCAGCCTGTGTTGCCGGTGAAGGTCAGTCGCAGGTAGCGCTGCGACGTGCCCTGGAAGGTGATGGTCACGGTGTTGCCGCTGGCCGGGTTGAACGAGTATCCGGCCGAACCGACCACTGTCGCGTACGTCGAACCGTTGGTGGAGCCGAGCACCGACAGGGTCTGGGTACGGGTCTGCCAGTCGGCCTGCGGTGGGAGCTTGAGCACCAGGCGGGAGACTGTCGTCGCCGCGCCGAGGTCGACCGTGAGCGACTGCGGGAAGGCGTTGTTCGCCGACTCCCAGTAACTCGACGCGTTGCCGTCGACCGCGTTACCCGGCCCGTACCCCTGGTTGGTGCTGGTCGCGGTGATCGGCCGGCCTGCCGCCAGGTTGGTGTTGGTGGAGGTGCCGGTGCCCGTCAGCGCCACCGTGTGCGGGCTGCCGGGTGCGTTCGAGACCACCGACAGGGTGCCCGTACGGGCCCCGGACGCGGTGGGCGTGAACGTCACGTTGACCGTGCAGGTCGCCCCGGCCGCCAGGCTCGACCCGCAGTTGTGCGACTGCGCGAAGTCCCCGGTCACCGAGACGCCGGTGAGGCTCGCCGTGGCCGTACCGGCGTTGGTCACCGTGACCGCCGACGCCGGGCTGGGTGATCCGACCGTGCGGCTGCCGAACGACAGCGAGCCGGGTGAGAGGCTCAGCACCGGTCCCCCGGTGCCGCTGCCGGCGTACACCTCGAACTCGGAGAGCTGCGCGGCGGGCCAGCCGGTGTTGCCGGTGAAGGTCAACCGCAGGTAGTGGCGAGCACCCGCCGGCAGGTTGAGGGTGACGGTGTTGGCGCTGGCCGGATTGAAGGTGTAGCTGGCCGAGCCGAGCACCGTCGTGTACGCCGAACCGTCGGTGGAACCGAGCACCGAGAGCGTCTGGTTGCGGGTCTCCCAGTTCGGGGGCAGCTTGAGCACCGCCCGGTTGACCGTCACCGACGTACCGAGGTCGACCGTGAGCGACTGTGGGAAGGCGTTGTTCGCGCTCTCCCAGTAACTCGACGCGTTGCCGTCCACCGCGTTACCCGGCCCGTACCCCTGGTTGGTGCTGGTCGCGGTGACCGGCCGGCCCGCCGCCAGGTTGCTCGACGGGGTGACGCCGGTACCGGTCAACGGCACCGTCAGTACGCTGCCGGTCGCCGGGGTGACCGTCAACGAGCCACTGCGGGCGCCGGCAGCGGTTGGCCGGAACGTCACGTTGACCGTGCAGGTGGCACCGGCGGCGAGCGACGAGCCGCAGGTGTTGGTCTGGCTGAAGTCACCACCGGTGACCACGCCGGTGAGGGCCACCGCGGCGGTGCCGGTGTTGCGGACCGTCACCGCCTGGGCGGCGCTACTGGTGTTGACGTTCTGCGCGCCGAAGTTGGCGCTGGTCGGCTCTGCCACCAGACCACCACCGGTGCCGGTCCGCCGCCGTTCGAACTCGGCCGCCCAGTAGGCGGTCCGGTCGAGGTAGGCGGTCTCCGCCGACGCCCCGGTGCGCCCGTACGCGCCGGAGAAGGTCTGGTAGTTGAAGCCGGCCGGCGGGGTGCTCCGGGCGGGTTCGAGGGTGGAGCCCTCGTGCCACTCGTTGAACGAGGTGATCGACACCCAGGTCGGCAGTCCGCCGGTGGCCGTACCGAGGGCGTTGTTCCACACCTGGTCGTAGGTGGCGCCGTTGTTGCGGGCCAGGGTGGGGGTGGTGTTGCCGGGTACGGCCCGGTCGTCGATGTAGCCGGGGCCGATCGACGGGGCCCAGATCAGCCCGTTGGCCTTGGCGTACGCGCTCGCGTTGGCCCAGCCGGGTGCGGTCGCGGCGGCGATCGCGTCGTAGGTGTACATACCGGAGAAGTTGGCGATCTTCGAGGTGTCGGTGGTCTGGGCCAGGATGATGTTGTTCGCGTTGACCTGCGCCAACGCCGACCAGTCGGGGATGAGCAGGCTCTCGAAGACGTAGAACGCCGGCCGGTTGCCCTGGTCCGCCGCCCGGTAGAACGCCGGGTGGTTGCCGTACCGGGTGTTGATGTAGTTGATGTCGGCCACCGTCGAGGCGGCGGTGCGCCCGGCGTACGGCTCCAGGTGCCAGGCGATCTTGATGCCCTGCTGGGCCGCCGCGTTCATCACCGTGTTGACCAGGTTGTCCTCGTACGAGCCCTGGCCCCACCAGGAGTAGACGAGCACGTTCGCGCCGGACTGCCTCACCCAGTTCATGTGCTGCGTGAGCACCGCCGGGTCACCGGAGTCGTACGCGCCCAGGGTCGGGTAGAAGTCCGCGCCGACGTCGTTCGGCGGGGTACGTCCACCCTGCTGCCAGTGCCGCCAGCCGCCGTTCGGGCCGGTCGGGCTGCCGTACCACGGGTAGTAGAAGAGGTGCACGTTCGACGAGCCGGTCGGTGCCGGGCCACCGGTGGCGGTGACCGTGACCGTCGCGGTGCCGCGCGCACCACGGGAGTCGGTCACGGTCAGCGTCGCGGTGAAGGTGCCGGCGCTGGCGTACGTGTGGGTGGCGTTGGCGGTGTTCGCCGCACCGCCGTCGCCGAAGTCCCAGGCGTAGCTGAGCGGGATGTCGCCCTCGGCGTCGGTGGCGTTGCCGGTGAAGGTCACCAGCAGTGGCGCGCTGCCCGAGGTCGGCGTCGCCGACGCCGTCACCTGCGGCGGGGTGTTGCCGCCGACGCCCTGTCCGACGAAGTCCACCCAGTTGACGTTGAGCAGGGCAGCTCCCGCCGGGGTGCCCGACGCCGCCTTCGCCACGAAGTAGAGCGCCCCGGTGCTGGTGCTGGCCGCCAACGGCACGGTCAGGTCGGTGTAGTTCTGCCAACCGCCGGTGCCCGGTACGGTCACCGAGCCGAGCAGTGTCCCGGTCGCCGATCCGCTGCGGACCTCCACCGTGCCGCCGGAACCGCCGGAGGCTGCCCGCAACCGCAGCGACTGGATGCCGGTGAGGTTGGTCGGCGAGTACGACCACCAGTCGCCGTTCTCGACGAAGGCGATGTTCTGGAAGCCGCCCTGCGGGTCAGTGGTGGTCTCCCGCTGCACGCCCGGCGTACCGCCGGTGGGTGCGCCGGCGACCCGCCCGGTGGTGGTGAAGTATTCGGCCTGCTTGCGCTTCGGCTGCAACTGCACCAACGCCCGGCCGGTCAGCGGCGCCGCGCCGCCGGGTCCACCGAGGTCGGTGTAGGTCGCCTCAAGTACGGCGAAGATGTTCGCGTCGCCGCCGTGTCCGCTGTCCAGCGAGGTCTGGACGCTGCCCGAGCAGCCAGTCTTCTGCTGCAACGGGTGGGCGTGCTCGTCGTGTCCGAGCAGGTACTGCAGCACCACCCGGGAGCAGTCGATCGTGCCGCCGTCCGGGTCGGTGACGTTCACCGTGTAGTTGACCTGGGCGCCCCAGTCGAAGAACCCACCGTTCGGCGGCAGGCTCAGGGCCACCACCGGCGCGGTGTTGCCGACCGTGACCGGTACGTTCGCCACCGCACTGCGTCCGCCGGGGTCGGTCACCGTCAACTGGGCGGTGAAGTTGCCGTTGCCGGTGTACGTGTGGCTCGGGTTCGCCTGGTTCGAGGTGCCACCGTCGCCGAAGCGCCACGCGTACGTGATCGGCTGCCCCTCCGGGTCACGCGACCCGGCGCTGCTGAACTGGACGGTGAGTGGTGCCTGCCCACTGACCGGTTGCCCGCTCGCGGCGGCGATCGGCGCCGGGTCGACGGCCCGGTAGTCGATTCGGTAGATGCCCGAGTCGTCGTTGTTGCCGCCGAACCCGCTGCCCCACTCGATCAGGTACAGCGCGCCGTCCGGCCCGAAGTCGAAGTCCATCGGCCGGACCGTCGACAGGCCGGTCAGCAGCGGGTTGATGTCGACCAACGACCGGCCGTCGGCGCTGACCTGCATCGTGTACATCTTGTTCTGGTTCCACTCGCCGAAGATCGCCTTGCCGTCGTAGTAGGCCGGCCACTTACGGGCCGAGGCGAGGCCCGGGTCGTACCGGTAGACCGGACCGGCCATCGGGGCGCCGCCACCGCCGAGTTCGGGGAAGAGCGGGTTGGCGTCGTAGTCGTAGTCGACCGTCGCGGGGACCACCGGGGGCAGGTTGGTCAGGCCGGTGTTGTTCGGCGAGTTGTTGACCGGGGCGGCGCAGTTGAACGCCGGGCCGCTCGGTCCGGACGGGAAGGTGTAGTCCCGGTAGGCGACATTGCGCCCGACGCAGTACGGCCAGCCGTAGTTGCCGGCCTGGCCGACGATGTTCCACTCCACCGTGTTGCCGGGGCCCCGGTCGGCGTTCGCCTGCCCGGCGTCCGGTCCGTAGTCGGCCACGTAGAGGGCGTTCGTCTCCGGGTCGACACCGATCCGGAACGGGTTCCGGAAGCCCATCGCGTAGATCTCCGGACGGGTCTGCGCGGTGCCCGGCGCGAAGAGATTGCCGGCCGGCACGGTGTAGGTGCCGTTCGCCTCGGGACGAATCCGGATCACCTTGCCGCGCAGGTCGTTGGTGTTACCGGAGCTGCGTTGGGCATCGAAGTCCTGGCGTCCGGCGCGCTCGTCCAACGGCGAGTAGCCGCCGGACTCGAACGGGTTCGTGTTGTCGCCGGTGGCGAGATAGAGGTTGCCGGCGCTGTCGAAGGTCATCGTGCCGCCGGAGTGGCAGCAGGTGTTGCGCTGGGTGTCGACCTGCAACAGGATCCGCTCGCTGGCCAGGTCGAGGGTGTCACCGTTCACGGTGAACCGGGAGAGCAGGTTGCGTGCCGCCCCACCGTTGGGTGAGTAGTACAGATAGACCCACCGGTTGGTGGCGAAGTTCGGGTCGAGGGTGAGGCCGAGCAGTCCGTCCTCGTTGCCGGTGAAAACGTTCAGCGTGGCAGCGGTGACCGTGGTCTGGGTGTCCGGCTTGATGATCCGCAACCGACCGTCGCGTTCCAGGTAGAACACCCGGCCGTCGGGTGCGATGTCCAACTCCATCGGATTGCTGGTGTTGTTGTCGAGGGTGACCTTCTCGAAGCTGCTGGTCTGCGACGCGCCGCAGTCGGCCGCGACCACCCCCGCCACCGTCTGGATGCCGCCGAGCAGGTGGGCCCGGAACTGCGCGTCGGCGTACGACTCGTTCGTGTGGCCGCCTCCGGTGTACCAGGACCGGCCCCCGTCGTACGCCTTGCACCAGGCGGTCGGGTGGTCCGCGCCCATCGCACCGGAACCCGGCGTGTAGGTGGACTCGTCGAGGCTGGCGAGTACGTGCGCGGAGCCGCGCGGGTTGGTCCGGAAGTTGTACCACTCGTCGAACCGGCTCCAGCGGGCCGGCAGCGTGGCGGTGGACGGGTGGCCCGGATCCTCGACCTTGACGGTCGCCTGCTGGTTGGCCGGGTGCGAGGTGAAGTAGGCGCCGACCAGGTTGCCGTACCAGGACCAGTCGTATTCGGTGTCGGCGGCGGCGTGGATGCCGACGTAGCCGCCACCGGCCCGGATGTAGCGCTCGAATGCCGCCTGCTGGGTCGGGTCGAGTACGTCCCCGGTGGTGGAGAGCCAGATGACGGCCCGGTAGCGGGACAGGTTCGCGTCGGTGAAGGCGGTGGCATCCTCGGTCGCGTCGACGGTGAAGTCGTTCGCGGCGCCGAGTTGCTGGATCGCGGTGATGCCGGCCGGGATCGAGTCGTGGCGGAAGCCGGCCGTCTTGGAGAAGACCAGCACCGCGTACGCGGCGGCGGCTCGCACGTCCTGGACGGCGGGCACGTCTCCGTTGTTTCCGGTGGTCTCGGCCCCCCGGGCGGACGACACGGCCTGTGCCGGGGCGCCCTGCGACGGCGCCGCGATGGCGGGCGGCGCGACGGCGCCGAGGGTGGTGACCGTGGCGGTAACGGCGGCGGTCAGCCCGGCGAGCGTACGGGCGAGTCTCCGTGGTGTCGGTGGACGCGGGGAGCGGTGGTGGGACCGGAACATTCGGGGTCTCCTTTCCCGGTGGCGGTACCGGGACAGGCGCCATCGGCTCGGCGAGACCGTGGTGCCATGGCGGTGCCCGCATCGGGTCTTCGACGAGGACCGCGATCACCCCCCGCTGTGCGGGCGTTGCGGTCATGTTTCGGCGGTGTGTTGAGCGATAGATTAGTCCCGATGCCTGCAAGAATCCATCGGAAGCTAGAAAAATTTCGACTAATAGATGCCCGCTTCCCGCTCCCTCCCCTCCACCCTCCCCGCTCTCCCCCTCGCGCGACCCAGGGCTCATCGTCGCGACCAGAGATCAAAGCACGACGATATGTCTTAGATCAACGGGGTGGGAGAGAGGAGTGGGGGCGCTGGGGTCAGCGCGGTCGGGGTCTGCGGCGGGGGCGTGCCTTGCCGGAGGTGGGGTCGGAGGTCGGGGTGGGCTTCGCCGCGCGGGGCTGGCGGCGGATCGGAATCGTCGCCCGTCCCGGTGGCGGCCCCGGAACCATCCAGTGCGCGGGGCGGACGAGCGCCGCCGGCAGCCGGGTCTCCACGTCGCCGGTTGCCGCGTTGATCCCGAACTGGGTGAGGAAGATGCTGCCCCGCAGGTCGGCGCCGCGCAGGTCAGTCGCCCGAAGATCGGCGCCGAGAAGGTCGGCCAGCCGGAGATCGGCACCCGAGAGGTCGGCGCCGATCAGGTACGCGCCCCGCAGGTTCGCACCGCGCAGGTCGGCGCCACGCAGCCGGGCTCCGATCAGGTCGGCTCCCCGGCGGTCGAGCGCTCGGCCACCAGCGCTGCCCCGCACCAGTTCGCTCGTGCGGAGCAGCAGTTCGTTCACCTCCCGCCGGTACGTCGCCACGTCGAGTGCGAGCAGGTCGTCGGGGCCGAGGCGGGTGAGGCTCTCGGTCCGGTCGAGTGCGACGCCGAGTTCGGGGCGGATCGTGCGGGCCGGTTCCAGGTCGAGCGCCTCGGTCAGGTACCAGAGCACTTCGTGCAGTTGCCGCATCACGGTGAAGACGTCGAACATCTGTTCCGCCGTCTCCGGAGCCCGTCGCCAGTCCTCGCCCCGGTAGGTGACCTGGGCCACCTTCTGCCCAGCGCCGAGACAGTCGAAGACGGTGCACCCGGCGAATCCCCGTTGCCGCAGGTCGGGGTGGATGCCGCAGCGGAAGTCCTGGTCCAGGTTCGGGCAGGCGTGTCCGGCTAACTTGTCGATCGCGAAGTCCGCCGAGGCGGCGAAGGCCGGCCCGACGCAGCAGAGCCCGAAGCAGTTCCCGCAGTCGGCGCGGAGGTCGGGGCGGACCTGCTCGGTGCGTGACGCGGACAAGGCAGCGTTCTCCAGGTGGATGCGGGCGGGCCGATGAAGCCTACCCGCAGCGTGACCAGGGCAGAGGTCAGAAAGCGTGGTACATCAGGTGCAGTCCGACCCGGCCCAGCGTCGGGTGGGCGAACGCTCCGGGCACGGTGCCGAGCACCTCGAAGCCGTGGCGGCGGTACAGCTCGACGGCGGTGGTGTTCGACTCGACGACGGCGTTGAACTGCATCCCGGCGTACCCGCGTGCCCTGGCCCAGTCCAACGCGTGACGGCACAGGGCGGTGCCGACCCCCTGTCCCCGGGCGCCAGCCGCGACCATGAAACTGGCGGTCGCGACGTGCGAACCCGGACCGGGCCGGTTCGTCCCCATCTTGGCGGTGCCCAGCACCCGGTCCCCGTCCACCGCCACCACGGTCAGACCGGGCGGTGCCTCGACCCACATCCCCCGGGACTGTTCCTCAGTCATCCCGGGGTCGTACGGAAACGTCTCCTCCGCCCGGACGACCTCCCGCACGATCGGCCACACCTGCGCCCAGTCGCCCCCGGCATACTCTCGGATCAGCACCGCCGGACGGTAACGCCACGGCCAGGCACGGACAACCGATTTGTACGCCGCCCGACCACTCAGCCGTCGAAGATCCCCTGTCGGCGACGTCGACGCCGGCCGGCCGGACGCTGCGGACCACGCCGGCGCGACACCAGCAGGGCCACCACCGTCACCACCGCCGCGACCGCGAGGGCCGCGCCGAGCCCGACGCCGGCCGTCGGTGACACCCCCGACCACCACGGCGTGCTCCGAGCCGCGGCCCTGGTCGTCGAGCCGCCACCGGGCCGGGTCGAGGCCGGAGACGGCGACGGGGTTGCCGTTGCCTCACCCGGATCGACGAGTCGACCGACGGAGGTGTCCCGGGGCAGGGCGAATCCCCAGTCGAGCAGTGCCGCTCCCTGCTGCCAGCCCCGCAGCGGTCTCGCCTCGGCGCCGAGCAGGGTGACCACCAGCCGCCGACCGTTGCGCTCGGCGGCCCCGACGTACGTGTGTCGGGCCAGGTCGGTGAAGCCGGTCTTGCCACCGATCGCGCCCCGGTAGTTGAACAGGAGCTGGTTGTCGTTCTGGATCTGGAAGCCCTTCTTGGGCGGCTGCGCGGGGATCTGGGCACGTTCGGTCTGCTCGTACCGGACGAACGTCTCCTCGGCGAAGCAGGCGCGGGCGATCAGCGCCAGGTCGTACGCGCTGGTGAACTGGCCGGGAGCGTCGAGGCCGGATGGTGTCACCGCGTGTGTCTGGAGGGCGCCGAGTTCCCGTGCCCGCTCGTTCATCGCCTCCAGGGTGCCGTCGACACCGGCGTCTCCGCCGGCCAGACGAGCCAGTACGTTCGCCGCGTCGTTGCCGGAGTTCAGCAGCAGCCCGAGCCAGAGGGTCTCGATCGAGTAGCGGCCGTTGAGCAGTAGGCCGACGGCCGAACTGCCCTGTTCGAAGTCGAGGTCCTTACGGGTGACGGTGACGACCTGCTTCGGGTCGAGCTTCGGCAGCACGGTGGCGGTCAGCAGGAGCTTCTGCACGCTCGCCGGGGTGCCGTACTCGTGGGGGCCGCAACCACCGAGAACGGCACCCGTGTCCAGGTCGGCGACCAGCCACGACGTCGCGGTCACCGCCGGGGGCTTGGCCGATCCCGCCGCGACGACCAGGCCGGACGTCGCGAGTTCCGGGCCTCCGACCGTGCGCTTGACCGGGTCGTCGGCGGGCGGTTTCGGACGCGGCGGTGACGTCGGACGCGGCACCGGTGGCGTGGGCACCGGGCAGGGCACCGGCGGCGTGCTCGGCGTCACCGTGGCGGAACTGGTCGGTGCGGCACCGACCGCGCTCACCGGAACGGCTGTCGTGCCGGCGGACGCGCTCACCGGAAGGGCCGCAGCGGCGAGTACAGCCCCGGTCACCGCGGCGAGCAGACGCCGCCCCCTCACGAGCGCCAACCTCTCATGGCCAAGGAGGGTAACCGGGATCATTCGCCCGTGTGCGTCAGCCCCTGTCGGGTCGCGGATCAAGGGGCGGAACATCGGACGATCATGAAGGAAAGGAGTGCGTGAGCAGCGGAGATGGCTGCCCGTACGCCGAAGGGGTGCGGTTGTCAATCAGGAACCGGTCAGCGTTTCCGCCTCCACAACAGAGCGTCGCGACCAGCAACTCGCGGCCTGGACGTTCAGCCAGTGATAGTCTCCGGCTGATTCCACTGCGCAGTCAGCCCGCGACACACTGTGACCGAGGTGGCGACACTGGCCAACGGAGGCCGGCAACCGTGGTGATCATTTCTTGATCGAAGAAGGAGTGTCCCATGCTGCCCTCTGCGTCCCAGCGCTTCGCCCAACTCTCCACGGTGCAACAGCCCACCGGAGCCCAGATCGTCATGCGCCGGGCGGTGGTCCTCGGCGGGAGCATCGCCGGCCTGCTGGCCGCCCGGGTGCTCAGCGACCACGCCGACGAGGTGCTCGTGATCGAGCCGGACACCAGCGACGTCGCGCTTGGACCACGTCCCGGCGCACCGCAGGGCAGTCAGGTCCACGCGCTGCTGGCGGCGGGACAGGCGCAGATCGAACGCTGGTTCCCCGGCTTCACCGAGCAGGCTTTCGACGCGGGTGCGCCACGACCGACCAGTGGCACCGGCCGGATCTTCATCAACGGCGTACGGCGTACGGCGCCGATGTCCCGGCCGCAGGTGCCGGGCCTCATCACCACCCGACCCTTCCTCGAAGCACTGGTGCGCCGCCGGACCCTGGCGATCGGAAACGTCACGCTCGTGCCCGGTCGCGCGGACGGTGTGATCCTCGACGGCGACCGGGTGTCCGGTGTCCGGTACCTCCCCGACGGCGCCGACGAGCTCGCCACCGTCGACACCGACCTGGTGGTCGACGCGATGGGGCGCTCCAGCCGGCTCGGTGACTGGCTTGAGGAGAACGGTTGGCCCCGGCCCCCGATGCGTCGGATGCCGATCAAACTGAACTACGCCACCGCACTGTTCAAGCGGGATGAGCAGGTCAGCGACGCCTGGATGGCGATCGCGCAGACCACGCCGGGCAACGGACGGATCCCCCGCATCGGAGGGATCAACTCGGTCGAGGGCGACCGCTGGCTGATGCTGGTCGCCGGATACGACGATGACCGTCCCCGACGCGACGCGGACGACTTCATCGCCCGTTGCCGCGACCACTTCCCCACCGAGTTCCGGGAGATCGCCGAGAACGGCCAGATGATCGGCGACGTGGTCACCTACCACCAGGCGGACAGCCGACGCCGCGACTTCCATCAACTGGACCGACTCCCGGCCGGGCTGGTCGCCGCCGGGGACGCGGTCGCCTCGTTCAACCCGATCTACGGGCAGGGCATGACGTCGGCCGCGATGCACGCCTCCTGTCTCTCGGCGTACCTGCGCTCCGGCCCGGCGCCGCACACCGAGCCCGCGCGAGCCTACTTCCAGCAGGTACGGGTGATCGTCGACGCGGCCTGGCAGGTCTCCACCTTCGCCGACCTCGGACTACCGCACGTCGACGGCCCGTACCCGCCCGGATACCGACTGGTCAGATGGTTCAGCGAACTGCTCCTTGAGGGTTCGATGACCGACGAGGTGATCGACGAACGGTTGGCCAGGGTGACCACGATGGCCGAACATCCGTACGCGCTCGCCCGGCCGAGCACCGTGTGGCGGGTCCTCCGGTTCCGCCTGTCCCGTCCCCGCCACTCCCGGCGTTAGCGGCGGCCTACCGCCGACGGCGTACGGCCGAGGTGTTCACGGCGTACGGCGGCCGTACGCGCCGGCGGCGATCGAGACCCCGACCGCGGCGAGACCGACCTGGAGGGCGAGTTCGATCCAGTCGACACCGCGGGTGTCGGCGACGTCGAGACCACCGGCGATGAGGGTGCCGAGCAGGGCGGCGAGGATGCCGATGACCAGGGTGAGCCAGATCGGAATGCTCTGCCTGCCCGGTACGACAAGACGCCCGAGAGCGCCGATGACGAGGCCGATGACGATTGCGGTGAAGATGCCGCTGATCTCCATGTCGGTCCCTTCCCTTCTTGTCTGCCGGGTGGTTCCAACCACCCGGCGGGCCGTCTGCCCCCCAGTGTGGACCCGCGACCAAAGGCGAGCGGAGGTCCGTCGACGCACCATCTGAGCCTGCGGTCGGAAACCATCGGCGGTCGGTCGGACAAACCGACAGCGCCGGGTAGGTTGGTGGCTCCGACCGGTCGGTGAGGGAAGGCGTCGCGGCGTGGGTGAATACGGGCTCCAGGTAGCGCTGGTGGCGGTACTGGTGCTGGTCAACGCGGTCTTCTCGGGCAGCGAGATGGCGTTGGTGTCACTGCGGGAGAGCCAACTGCAACGACTGGAGCGCGGGTCGCGTACGGGGCGGGTGCTGGCCCGGCTGGCGCGGGACCCGAACCGGTTCCTGGCCACCATCCAGATCGGCATCACGCTGGCCGGTTTCCTCGCCTCGGCCGCCGCGGCCGTGTCTCTCTCCGCACCCCTGGTCGAACCACTGGGCTGGCTCGGCTCGGCGGCCGAACCAGTGTCGATCGTGCTGGTGACCATCCTGTTGACCTTCGTCACCCTGGTCTTCGGGGAGTTGGCTCCGAAGCGGATCGCGATGCAGCGCACCGAGGGCTGGGCGTTGCTGGTGGCCCGCCCCCTGGACATGCTCTCCAGCTTCTCCCGGCCGGCGGTGTGGTTGCTCAGCCGGGCCACGAACACGGTCGTACGGCTGACCGGCGCCGACCCCGACGGGGGCAGGGAGGAGGTCACCGCCGAGGAACTGCGGGACATGGTCGCCGCCCAGCCGAGCCTCACCGCAGAACACCGGACGATCATCAGTGGCGCGTTCGAGGTGGCCGACCGGATCCTGCGGGAGATCCTGGTGCCCCGGGGCGAGGTCGTGGCGCTCCGGACCGACGTGCCCACCGCCGACGCGCTGCGCCAGCTCGCCGCCTCCGGACACTCCCGTGCCCCCGTGGTCACCCGCGCCGGCCTGGACAACGTCGTCGGGGTGGTGCACCTGCGTGACCTGCTCGACGGGAGCGGGGTGGTGGGTGACCACGTCTCCGAGCCGCTGTTCATGCCGGAGACCCTCGGCGTCACCGACGCGATCCGGCAGATGCGTCAGCAACGACAGCAGTTCGCGCTGGTCGTGGACGAGCGTGGTTCGATCGACGGCATCGTGACGATGGAGGATCTGATCGAGGAGATCGTCGGCGAGATCTACGACGAGACCGACCGGGACGTCCAGGCCGTCGTCCGCGAGCCCGGCGGGACGATGCTGCTCTCCGGCACCTTTCCCATCCACGACCTGCCCGACATCGGGCTCGACCTCGACGAGGCGGACGACGGCGACTACACCACGATCGCCGGACTCCTGCTCGCCCGCCTCGGCCACATCCCGACGGCGCCCGGCGAGACGGTCGAGGTGCCCGCGTTCAGTGCGCAGGTGGTCGAGATCACCGGTCATGCGATCACCAAGGTCCGGCTGCGTCCCCGGAGCGCCGACCCGTCCGAGGTCGACGAGGAAGTCCCGGCGGACGCACCGACGAAGCGGTGACGCCCGGCGTCCGTCCCATCCGGGCCCCGGTCAGCCGAGGTCGAAGCTGGCCGTTCCGGAGCGGACGCCGTTGACCTGGACCTCGATCGCGTGCTCACCCGGATAGTAGCGGCGGGTGCTGATCGGTCTGAAGGAGTGCCGCCGGCTGAGCGTGAGTTGTTGTCCGGGCGCCAGGACCCGGGTGGTCAGCTTGAAGACCTTCGGCGCCAGGGTGCCGTTCGCCTTCCGGTGGTGGACGACGTAGTCGATCACCAGGTTGGCGTCCTGCGTGCCCTTGTTGGCGACGACGAGTTCGAAGGCCAGTTCGCCGCCGAGCCCGACTGAGGTCTCGGCCAGGTACGGTCCGCTCACTGTCACGTCGGCGGCCGGTGGAAACCCGAGCAGTGCCAGGGCACCAGGGTCGGCGGCCTTGACCAGGGTGCGCATCGCGTGCCGGACCAGGCGTGGCGTGGTCGGCTCCGGCCGCGCCGACCAGCGGGCGGCGGTGGCGACGGCCAGGTCCGGGGCGAGCCGGCTGACGTCGTTGAGGTGGTTCGCCACCGAGCGTCGTACGTACTCCACGTCGTCGCGGTAGAGCGCGTCGAGGATCGGCAGGGTCGCGTCGTGGCGCTGCTTCAGTGCTGGAACCTGCTTGGCCCAGGGCAGCCGGGGACGGGTGCCCTCGCTGGCGAGCCGACGTACGTGCTCGTCCGGGTGACCGCTCCAGCCGACCGCCGTCGCCAGGGTGCGGTCGAGGTCGGCGTTGAGGAACGTACGTAGGGCGAACTCGCTGGTCAGGCGGCTGGTCAGGGCGGCGAGCAGGCCGAGCCCGGCCTCGAAGTCACCGTCGCGGGGGGAGCCGAGCGCGCGTACCGCGACGGCCTCGGTCACCGGCCAGACCATCCAGCCGGTAAGGCGGGGTCGGCCAGCGCGGCGTCGACGATCGCGGCGGAGAGCGCGTACGAGTCGGGCAGATCGACCAGGAGAGCGTCACGAACAGCCAGAGACCGTTCACCCAGGGCAAGATCAGTCAGGCGGGTGGCACTTGCGGCGACCGCGTCCCAGCGCCGGTGGGGCGCGGCCGAGGTGAGCACGCGGACAAGCCCGGTCACCGTTGCCGTACTGATGAGTTCCTCGGCGGTGGGCATGACTGTCCTTCACGTGGTGTGGTCGGCGGGGTCGGCGCCAGCATCGCACGAGGGTGGGACAACACGCCGGGCCGACGTACGTAATCCCTGTCGGTCGCCGGTGATCCAGTGTTTGATGGAAACAATCAGCCGGATTCGGCACCATTCACTCCGTAGCATCGGGTGCATCTGGCGACCACGAGCAGAAGGAGGCCGGGCGTGCAGCTCGGGGTACAGATTCCCACCTTCACCTGGCCCGGCGGATCGGCCGCACTCGCCGGCAACCTGGCGGACGTCGCCCGCACCGCGGACCAGGCGGGGTTCGGATACATCGCGGTGATGGACCACTTCTTCCAGATCCCCACCGTCGGTACGCCCGAGGAGGACATGCTGGAGGCGTACACGACGCTCGGGTTCCTCGCCGGCCACACCGAACGTGCCACGCTCCTGACCCTGATCAGCGGCGTCCACCACCGACCCGCCGGACTGCTCGCGAAGATCCTGACAACCCTGGACGTGCTCTCCGGTGGACGGGCGATGGTCGGGATAGGCGCCGGCTGGAACGAGGAGGAGTCGCGCGGTCTCGGCTTCCCGTTCCCCCCGCTCGCCGAACGTTTCGAGCTGTTGGAGGAGACACTGCGATTCCTGCTGCAGATGTGGTCGGACGACGATGGCCCGTTCGCCGGCACACACATCCACGCCACACGTCTCCTGAACGCCCCGCAGCCGCTGACGAGACCACACCCGCCGATCATGATCGGCGGCGGCGGCGAGAAAAAGACCCTTCGGCTCGTCGCGCGTTACGGTCAGGCGTGCAACCTGTTCAACACTCCCGAGTTGCCGCACAAGCTCGACGTTCTCCGCCGGCACTGCGACGAGGTGGGCCGCGACTACGACGAGATCACGAAGACCGTCTACCAGCTCATGGACATCGGCGACCAGGGCGAGAGGACCCATGAACTGATCGACGAACTCGGCCGGCTGCACGGCCTGGGATTCGACATGGCGATCGGGGCGGTGCCGCAACTGCCACGACTGGACGCACTCGAGAGGCTCGGCGCCGACGTGGTCCCGGTCGCCGCCGCGTTCTGATCGGACGGCGACGTACGCGCCACCTCGGTCGGCGACAGAACCTGATCTCGTACATCTACTGTCCCTGATGTAACCACCCGTGCGTCACCGGGGTTTCGCCGCCTCAGCCCTGGGCGTTCACACCCGCCCCCCAGGGTTAGCGACCATGAAGAGGCTCAGTCGCCGCACCATCGTCCTGGGTGGACTCGCCACCGCCGGCACGGTGGTGGCGCCCTGGCGCACCGCCCAGGCCGCCGTACCGTTCCCGTTCACGCTCGGAGTCGCCTCGGGTGAGCCGGCGCCCGACAGCGTCGTGCTCTGGACCCGCCTTGCCCCGTCGCCGCTCAACGCCGACGGGCAGGGTGGCATGGCCAACGCCGACGTGACCGTCGAGTGGCAGGTGTCGACCAACGAACGGTTCAGCTCGTTGGTCTCCGCCGGCTCCGTCGCCGCCCGATACGCCGACGCCCATTCCGTGCACGTGGTGGCGGGCGGGCTCGCTCCCGACGCCGACTACTACTACCGGTTCCGCGCCCAGGGACACATCTCCCCGGTCGGGCGGACCCGTACCGCACCGGCGGTCGGCACCTTCGGCCGCGACCTGGTGATGGCCTTCGCCTCCTGCGCGCACTACGAGTCGGGCTACTACACCGCCTACCGCCGGATCGCCGAGGACAACCCGGGGCTCGTGCTCCACCTGGGCGACTACATATACGAGGACGCGGCGAGCACCGGCTCGGTACGGGAACACCTGGGCAGCGAGATCGTCTCGCTCGCCGACTACCGCCGCCGCTACGCCCAGTACAAGTCCGACCCGGACCTGCAGGCGGCGCACGCGGCGGCGCCGTGGTTGGTGGTGCCGGACGACCACGAGGTGGAGAACAACTACGCGAACATGGTTCGGGCCGACAGCAGCCCGGCGCTGACCGTCGCGCAGTGGACCGCTCGTCGTACCGCCGCCTACCGCGCCTACTACGAGAACATGCCGTTGCGGCCGAGTTCGGCCCCGAGCGGCAACGCCATCTCGCTCTTCCGGCGGGTCCGGTGGGGTCAACTTGCCACCTTCCACATGCTCGACACCCGTCAGTTCCGGGACGACCAGGCCAGCGGCGACGGGTGGAAGGTCTCCACCGACGCCGACCTCGCCTCCCGCAGTCTCACCGGCGCCGCCCAGGAGACCTGGCTGCTCGACGGCCTGGCACAGCACCACGGCACCTGGGACATCCTCGGCCAGCAGGTCTTCTTCGCCCGCCAACTGAACTCGGCCGGCGCGGCCAACATGGACGCCTGGGACGGTTACCGGGCCTCCCGCTCCCGGATCCAACAGGGCTGGCTGAACCGGGGCGTGCGCAACCCGCTGGTGCTCACCGGCGACGTGCACCAAGCGTGGGCGAACGACCTCAAGGCCGACTACGCCAACCCGGCCTCGGCCACCATCGGCACCGAACTGGTCTGCACCTCGATCTCCTCCGGTGGCAACGGGACCGCGAGCACGACGATCCCGAACGTGTCGAACAACCCGCACCTGAAGTTCTTCTCGGATCGGCGGGGCTACGTCCGTACGACCATCAGTCCCACCCAGGTCCGGGCCGATTTCCGCGCGGTGGCCTCGGTCACCGAGCACGGTGCTCCGGTCTCCACGGTCGGCTCGTTCGTCATCGTCGACGGCCAGCCCGGCCTGCGGCCCGCGTAGGAAGAGAAACGCATGTCAGCCATCACCTCGATGATCGTCGCGGCGCTGCTCGCGGCACCCGTACCGACCGACATCGCCGCCGAACCGGTGTCCTGGTCCACGGCGAACAGCGTCGCCACCGGCGACCAGGACACACCGGCGATCGCGGCGAACCGCAACGGGCGGGTCGCGGTGGTGTGGGAGGACGACCGGGACGACACCCTGCCGGGCGACAACCTGCACTCGGAGATCTACCTGCGGATGTTCCACAACGGCGCGGCCGTGTACGAGACCAAGATCTCGGCCGGCGGGACCAGTGGCGCCGCCTGGAAACACATCAGCCCCGACGTGGGGCTGGACGACAAGGGCAACGCGGTCGTGGTCTGGTCCGACGACCCGGACGGCAACGGCGTCTACAACGTGCCGTACCGGGTGGTGTCGCCGACCGGGGCGGTGCTCGCCTCCGGACGGGCCAACGCGGACGCCGCCGGTCAGCAACTGGCGCCGAAGGTGGCGGTCGACCCGGACGGGGTGCCGAACAACGCCGCCGGGGTGGCCTTCACCGTGGTCTGGGAGGACGTGCAGGGCACCGCGCCGGCGACGGTGAAGGCCGCCGGCTACACGAACCTGACCACCAAGGCGTACGAGGTGACGGCGAGCCAGACCACCGGCCAGCACCATCGCCCGGATGTGGCGGTGTCGGCCTCCGGTGAGGCGACCGTCGTCTGGGGCGAGGACGGCGACGCCAACGGGTCCTACAACGTCGGCCTGCTCCGGCTGGCCAGGACGAACGGTGCGGTGACGCTCTCCCGGCGGACCGCCAACGCCACCAGCGCGGGCCAGCAGGTGCGGCCGGCCGTGGCGGCGAACTTCGCCGGTGACTTCAGCGTCGCCTGGGAGTCCGACCACACCGGCACCCGTGGGGTGTGGACCCGCTCGTTCACCGCCGCCGGGGTCGCCCGGCACAACGAGGTGGAGACCTCCGCCGGTGCCGGTGCCGCCGCGCCCGGGATCGGCATCGACGACCAGGCCAACGTGGTGGTCGCCTGGACGGTGCAGGCGACCGACCCGGACGTCCGGGTCCGCGGCCTCAACCCGGACGGTACGGGCACCGGCCGGCTCGCCGCGCAGGTGTTCAGCCAGTCGACCACCGGCCGTCAGGAACAGATCGCCGTCGCCAGCTCGGCCTGGGGCGAGGTGGCCGTCTGCTACACCGACGACAACGACGGCAACCAGTTCGACCAGGTGCTGCTCGGTGTCGGGGCGACCAACTCCACCTGGTGACCGCCCACTTCCGCACTCGACCCGCCTGCGCCGCGCGGCACCGTGTTCGAGAATGTCGGATATAAGTCGCTTCCCGTACCGGTGGTCAGCGAACAGGGCCTGCTCACCGGAGAGAGAAGCCGGAACTCGTAGAATCCCCGGATGGCTTCCCCGACCGAGCTGCGGACCAGCGAATCGTTGCAGGTGCTGCGCCGGGTCTTCGGCTACGACGCCTTCCGGGGCAGCCAAGAGGAGATCATCGACCAGGTCGTCGGCGGCGGCGACGCGCTCGTGCTGATGCCGACCGGGGGCGGCAAGTCGCTCTGCTACCAGATCCCGGCACTGGTCCGCGACGGCGTCGCGGTGGTCGTCTCGCCACTGATCGCGCTGATGCAGGACCAGGTCGACGCCCTGACGAACCTCGGGGTACGCGCCGGGTTCCTCAACTCCACCCAGGATCTCGCCGCCCGGCGGCGGGTCGAGTCGGCCTTCCTCGCGGGCGAGATCGACCTGCTCTACCTGGCACCGGAGGCGCTGGGCTCCGGCGCGACCATCAGTCTGCTGGACCGGGGCACGATCGCCCTCTTCGCCATCGACGAGGCGCACTGCGTGGCCCAGTGGGGGCACGACTTCCGCCCCGACTACCTCGCCCTGTCGATGCTGCACGAGCGGTGGCCGGACGTACCCCGGATCGCCCTGACCGCCACCGCGACCCCGGCGACGCACGCCGAGATCGCGGCCCGGCTCAACCTGCGCGACGCCCGCCACTTCGTGGCGAACTTCGACCGGCCGAACATCCAGTACCGGATCGTGGCGAAGCAGGAGCCGCGCCGGCAACTGCTCGACCTGCTGCGCAACGAGCACCCCGGGGACGCCGGCATCGTCTACTGCCTCTCCCGCGCGTCGGTGGAGAAGATCGCCGAGTTCCTGGTCTCCAACGGCATCAACGCGCTGCCGTACCACGCGGGGCTGGACCCGTCGACCCGGGCCGCGAACCAGAAACGCTTCCTGCGCGAGGACGGCCTGGTGATGGTCGCCACGATCGCGTTCGGCATGGGGATCGACAAGCCGGACGTACGCTTCGTCGCCCATCTCGACCTGCCGAAGTCGGTCGAGGGCTACTACCAGGAGACCGGTCGGGCCGGCCGGGACGGGCTGCCCTCCACCGCCTGGCTCGCGTACGGGCTCCAGGACGTGGTGCAGCAGCGCAAGATGATCGACAGTTCGGAGGGAGACCTGACGCACCGTCGGATGCTCGCCGGACACCTCGACGCGATGCTGGCCCTCTGCGAGACGGTCGAGTGCCGACGGGTCGGGCTGCTCGCCTACTTCGGCCAGCGCAGCGACCCGTGCGGCAACTGCGACACCTGCCTCACCCCGCCGCAGTCCTGGGACGCGACGATCCCGGCACAGAAGCTGCTCTCCACGGTGCTGCGCCTGCACCGTGAACGGAACCAGAGGTTCGGCGCCGGGCAGTCGATCGACATCCTGCTCGGCAGGAAGACGGAGAAGGTCGTCCAGTACGGCCACGACTCGCTCACCGTCTTCGGTATCGGCGGTGAACTGCGCGAGGCCGAGTGGCGCGGGGTGGTCCGCCAGCTCCTCGCCCAGGGCCTGCTCGCGGTGCAGGGCGAGTACGGCACCCTGGTCCTCACGGAGACCAGCGCGGAGGTGCTGGGCCGGCAACGGACGGTGATGATGCGACGCGAGCCGGAGCGGACGTCCACCTCCCGTGCCGCCAAGTCGCGCGGCGCGACCGCGACGGTCGAACTGCCGCCCGGTGCCGAGCCGGTGTTCGAGCGGCTCCGGGCCTGGCGGGCGGCGACCGCGAAGGAACAGGGCGTCCCGGCGTACGTGATCTTCCACGATGCGACACTGCGCCAGATCGCGACCGAGGTCCCGTCGTCCCTGGCCACGCTGGGCGGGGTCAGCGGCGTTGGTGAGAACAAGCTGGCGAAGTACGGCCAGCAGATCCTGGACACCCTGGCCAACGACTGACCGGCTCAGCCCAACGGCTCCCCCGACCGGCGCAGGTTCCACCGCCCCGCCCCTCCCCCGAGCACGGTCGCGGTCAGCGGGGCGATGTCGATGCGCCAGAACGAGGCGGGGGTCGCCGCGATCGCGTTGACGACCAGGGCGCGGATCACCATCGGGTGGGTGACGGCGATGACCGTACGGGCGGTGCCGGGGAGTTCCCGTAACCAGGTCCCGGTCCGGGCGATCAGGTCGTCCAGACTCTCGCCGCCGTGGGGCGCGGCTGCCGGGTCGGTCAGCCAGGTCGCGACCGCGTCCGGCTCGTCGGCCGCCACCTCGTCGAGGGTACGCCCCGACCAGCGACCGAGATCCCCGTCACGCAACCCGTCGTCGGGGGTGGGAGTCAGCCCGAGCGCCGTGGCGGTCTGGGTGCAGCGCCGGGCGGGGGCGCAGCGCACCTCGTCGTAGCGGATCAGAGTCGCGGCGGCGGTGGTGGCGGCGGCGAGCCCGTGCTGGTCCAGCGGCTCGTCCAGGGGAAACGCCGCCCGGCGTACCGCCGGGGTGGACGCGTGGGAGACGAGGACCAGTCGGATCACCACCTGTGTCGACCTGCTTTCGATCCGGGTGCCGGCTCACGCCGGGGTGGTCGGTGCGCCGGGCACACGGGGCCGCAGTTGACACCCCTGCGCCGCCGCCCGTAGCGTCCCGAGCACAGCGTGACGGTGGGAGGAAGCCGGTGGGAACCCGGCACGGTCGCGCCACTGTAACCGGTCCGCCGATGTCGGCGGCTCCGGAAGTCAGACCCTCCACCGTCACGGACGCCGCTATGGGACGCGTGATCCCGAGGAGGTTTGCCATGGCAAACATATCCGTATCCGCACTGCCGACGCCGACCGCCGTACCGGCACCGACGCCGATCCCGCTCCGCCAGATCCTGCCCTGGGCGATCTTCGGTGCGGTGCTCGCCGTCGTGCTGCTCTACTTCGTCGGCGCGGAGCAGGGTGTGACCTCCGTCTTCTCCGGCGAGTCGGTGCACGAGTTCGTCCACGACGGACGCCACCTTCTCGGTTTCCCCTGCCACTAGTAGCGGGCGGACTCAGATGCTCTCCGCTCGTTCACTGCTGATTCGTGGGATGCTGGTCGGCCTGGCCGCCGGTGTCGCCGCCTACCTGTTCGCCACCCTCTTCGGTGAGGGCCCGGTCGGGCAGGCGATCGATTTCGAATCCGCGCAGGGTGCTGCCGCACACGCGGCGGCGCACGCGGCCGACGCCGGGGCACACACCGACGCGGCCGAGCCCGAGTTGGTCAGCCGTCTCGTGCAGAGCACGATCGGGCTGGCCACCGCCGCACTTGTGTACGGGGTGGCGCTCGGCGGCCTGTTCGCGCTCGCGTTCGCGATCGCGTACGGCCGGATCGGTCGGTTCACCCCGAGGGCGACCGCCGCCCTGGTCGCCCTCGGCGGCTTCGTGACGGTCGCTCTCGTCCCGTTCCTGAAGTACCCGGCGAACCCGCCGGCCACGGGTAACCCGGACACCCTCGACCAGCGGACCGTCCTGTACTTCCTGATGATCGTGATCGGGGTGGCTGCCGGGCTGCTCGCCCTGCACCTCGGCCGCTGGCTCCACCCCCGGTACGGGGCGTGGAACGCGACCCTGCTCGCGGTGGGGGCGTACGCGGTATTCATCACCGTCGTGCAGCTCTCGCTGCCGACGATCAACGAGGTGCCGGACGGCTTCCCCGCCCTGGTGCTGTGGGAGTTCCGGCTGGCGTCACTCGGCACCCAGTTCGTCACCTGGGCCACCCTCGGGTTGCTCTTCGGCGCGCTCACCGAACGCCGGGTCCGCGCCACCGCGACCCGACGGGCGGGCGAGACGGTCCCGGCCTGATCGCTTCGACATTCGACAGCACGGCCACCGCTCGGCGGGCTCCACGCCCGTCGGACGGTGGCCGTGGCAGTGTCCGGCGCCGCGTCGTTCAGCCCCGGCTGTGGACCGGGTTCGGCGTGTGCGGCAGCTTGCCGAGTTGGCGCCACTCGGTCTCGGCCACCTCGACCCCGTAGTGCTTCGCGGCGACCTTGATGTTGGCGAAAGCCTGCTCCCGCTCGGCGTCGGTAACGCCCTGTACCTGGTCAAACCGGGCCACCGCGTTACGTACGTGGGAGGCGTCGACTAGGGGTTCCTTGCGTTTTGTCGGGAACGCGAAGACCGTGTCTGGTAGTTCCCGCTTCTGCTTGCTACCGAGGGTGCCGTGCTCCTCGTGCGGCTTCCAGGTGGTTTTCATGCTGCTTCCCTACCCCGACCGGGGGCGGGATACACCGGTTCAGTGGCTGCGGTGGTCGCCGCCGTCGGCATCGGTGGGCAGCTTGCCGAGAACCTTGTCGATGATGTGGATCCGGGCGTTGACGGCACGGTAGTCGACACAGAGGGTGTCCGCCTGGCCGGCAACCCGGGCCATCGCGCCACTCGCGGTCACCTCGACCGGCGTGCCGTCCAGGGTGGTCACCTGGCCGGCGGCCACCAGGTCGGCCAGCGGGCGGGACCCGTCCACGATGTGCGCCTTGAGCAGTGCACGCAGGTCGTCCTTGCGCTCGATGAAGAGCTTGTCGAGGGTGTCCTCGGAGAACTTGCCGCCGAACGCGTCATCGGTCGGGGCGAGAATGGTCAGCCCCGTCATGCCGCGCAGTTCGGGCCCGAGTCCCGAGGCCCGCAGCGCCGCCTCGAAGCGGGTGAGGACGGGAATCCACTGCAACACCACGTCGACCGGCTCACCGGCGAGCGACGCCGGGTTCCCGGGATCGGTGCCGGCGGGCAGCACGTCGCAGAGTGGACCGGTCACGCCGGCGGGTCCCGCTACGGCCGGTGCGCCCCGGGCGGCGCCGCGTTCGCCGTGGTCGGGGTCGGCGCCCGTACAGGCGGTCGCGACGAGCGCCAGGAGCAGTGCCGCGACGGCGAGGCCCGGTGCCGTACGGGACCGGCGGGTGCCGGAGAGGGTCGACGGGTGGTACGGAGCGGATGGCTCGGACACGGTCTCAGCCCTTCGGATCCGGTCGTACCGGCGGACCGGGCTCGGGGCCCGGCCCGCCGGTACGAGGGTGCCGGTGGTGATCAGGTGCGTTACGGGTCCTGCCTGGTCAGAGCCCCGCGCACTGGCCCGATCGTGGGCCCTGCACGGTGTTGCGGAGGCCGAGGTTGATCGGCGCCGGACTGTTCCCGGCGCAGCTCAGCGGACCGCTGACGGTGTTCCCCGCGAGCAGGGGCAGGTCGGCGCCGGTGGCGTTGGCCGCCAGGGTGACCGGGCCGGAGACCGCGACGTCGACCAGGGCGACCGCACCGCTGGTCCCGGTGACCGACACCGGACCGCGTACCGTGCTGTCGGCCAGGAAGACCCCGGCGGCGCTGGCGGCGCTGACCGGGCCGCTGATGGTCGTGCCGGTGGCGATCAGGGTCGCACCCGGCCGGACCGTGATCGGACCGTTCACCGTGGCACCGGCGAGGCAGGTGACTCCGGAGACGACCAGCGGCCCGTTGTGCCGGTTCGGGCCGCTGGGGTAGACCCGCTCGGCACCGACGAGTTCCTCGGCGCCCTGGGCGTCGAGCAGCAGCGGGATCAGGCCACGCTCCGGCTGGGCCAGCGGTACGACGTACCCGTCGGCGGCCTTGACGACCTTCCAACCGTGCGCCCGTACGCGCTGCGCGACCGTGAAGCCCACTCCGCCGGGACCGTCGGTACGGGTCCCGTTGTACTGCTCCTCGGTGAGCTTGTACGCGCACGGCGCGTTATCCAGGATCTGGTCCTCGGTCGGCGCGTTCGCCGGTGGCGGGGCCTCTCCCGGGTGTGGCGCCGGGTGCGCCGGGATCAGGTGCGAGCCACGGAAGACGATCCGGCTGCTGTTCGACGCCTGGAACGTGATCGCCTCGGTCCGGGCCTGCTTGATCGCGTCCAGGTTGGCCCGGTGGTAGTCGAGGAACTCGTTGAACGTCCAGAGTGCGGAGAACGTCTTGCGCCGCCGGTTGTTCGCCGTGTTGCCCTCGTCCGGTCGGGTGGCGCCACCCGAGCTGCGCAGTTCGAGCAGCGAGTTGACCACGTTCTTCAGGCCGAGGGTGTTGCGCAGGATGGTCTCCTCGCTCAACCCCACGTTGCCCCCGCCGTTGCACCCGTACGGGCACGGCCACCAGCCGTCCTTGGCGCCGTGTTCGTACATGTGGCCCTCGATCATGTGCTGCGACTCGTTGAAGATCGAGGTGGCCACGTTCTGGTGACGCGGCGGCAGCATCGGCAGGTCACCGGCGCTGGAGTTGCCGAACTCGTGCCCGTCGTAACCGGCCACGGGCCGGTACTCGCGCAGCATCTGCACGAAGGAGAAGGTCTCCGGCTGACGGATCAGGGAGTAGTCGCGGTTGAGGTCCTGACCGGTGGAGTTGCCCCGGGTGTTGGCCGCCCGGCCGTCGCCGTTGACGGTGGGGACGATCAGCACGGTGGTGTGCGACAACAGGTCCTTCGTCCGGGCGTCGTCGCTGAAGGCCAACTGACGGGCCATGATCAGGCAGGCTTCGCGGTCGCCGGGTTCGTTGCCGTGCACGTTGCAGTTGACCGAGAGCGGCGAGGTCGCCGCCACCTCGGCGGGGGTGGCCGGCGGGGTGGGGTAGCCGATGACGAACATGTTGATCGGTCGGCCGAGCACGGTTCGGCCGATCTCGACGATCCGGACCCGGTCGCTGCGCTCGTCGATCGCCGCGGTGTAGGCGTACTCGTTGACATCGCTGGTGTACTGCGCGGCCTTGGTGGTCTCCCACTGGGTACGCAGATTCTGGCCGGGTACCGCGGGGTCGCCCCAGGGCGCGGTGGTGGTGCCCGAGACCGGCAGCGAGTATGGCTGCTCGGTGGTGCCGAGGCGGGCGCGTACCCGCCACTGGAACCGGTCGCCGGGGTTGAAGCCGGCGTCGGCGAAGGTCGGCTCCTCGTTGTTGATCTGACGGTTGGGGCGCCAGACACCGACGATGGTCGCCGGACCGGTGGCGGTGCCGGCATCGTCCACGAGGGTGCGTTCGATCTGGTAGTCGGTGGCCCCGTCAACCGGGGTCCAGGCCAGGGTGGCGAAGCCGTCGGCCTGCTTGACGGTCAGGTCCTGGACCTGGTTCGGCTCGGGCGCGGCGAGTCCGGCGAGGGTGGTCGCGGTCGGTTTGCCGAGCGCGGCGGCCGGGGAGGTGACCGTACCGAGGGTGGCGACGAGCAGTCCGGACAGGACGACCGCCGATGATCGTCTGTATCTCATGGGACCTCCAGGGTGGAAGGCACAGTTGACCAGGGACAGCAGTGCGGCCAGCATGATCGACTTGCGTGGATGACGCAAGATCTTGAGCAATTCTTGAGATTCGATCGCACGTCGGCACGGCAGCGCACCACGGTCGATACGCTGCGGCCCGCGCCATATGTCCAGAGCGGACAAGGAGCGTCGGGCCGCTCGACGCCGATCGACTCAGGCGACGCCGGCCGGGCGGAACTGCACGCTGACCCGGGGGCCGACCGGACGGTGCGTCTTCGGAATGGCGTGCTCCCAGGTGCGTTGACAGGAGCCGCCCATCACGATGAGGTCGCCGTGACCAAGCGGGAAACGCAGGCTGTTCCCACCACCCCTGGGGCGGAGCAACAGGGGGCGCGGAGTGCCGAAGGAGACGATCGCGACCATCGTGTCGACGGTGGCGGAACGACCATGGGTGTCGCCGTGCCAGGCCACGCTGTCCCGACCGGTGCGATAGAGACACATGCCGGCGGTGACGAACGGCTCCCCCAACTCCGGGGCGTAGTGCGCGTCGAGTCGACGGCGCGCCTCGGTCAGTAGCGGGTGCGGCAGCGTCTCGTGACCGTCGTACCAGCGCAGCAGGCGCGGCACGTCGACCTCGTCGTCGTACATCCGGCGGCGCTCGGCGCGCCAGTCGACCTCGTCGAGCAGGGTGCCCAACACCAGGTCGGAGCCGTGCACCCAGCCGGGAAGGTGGTCCACCCAGGCACCCCGGGTCAGCTCGTGCCGACGGACCGCCCCGGCGAGTCGACCGAGGCTCGCCATGGGTGCCGTGTCCAGCATCGAAGGCTGGTAGCTGCCGTGCGCCACCCGGCCAGCGTACGCGACGAATCGAACAGACGTTCGACGGGACCCCTTCCGGTGCTGGTCAGACCCGGTCCCCCGCCGCCGCTCAGTCGGCGAGCGTGGTACGCGGCACCGTCTGCGGTGACCAGCGCACGTCGTACCGCGCGGCGGCGACGCCCTCGGCGAAGGCCCTGCTCGACGCCCGTGAGCTGACAATCCGCCAGTCGAGTTCCTTGTCCACCTCGAACCAGATCAGCCCGATGATGTCCTTGTGCCGGGGCAGCAACTGGAACGTCTCCTCGATCCATTCGACCTTGCGCCCGTTGTCGTCGGCCGCGGCGGTCTCGGTGATCACCAACGGCCGCTCGCTGAACGTACGCATCTCGTCGATGGTGTCGTCGAAGATCTCGTCGAAGGAGCGGTAGTCCGAGAAGTACCCGGTGCCGTAGTAGCCGGAGAGCCCGAGCCAGTCGACGTACTCGTCGCCCGGGTAGAGCGTCTCCAGCGGCGGGTTGCTGTCGTCCCACTGCACGTTCGGGCTCCACACCCAGGTCACGTTCTCGGCCCCGGCGGCACGGAAGAGGTCGTGCAGGTGCCGCCATGCCTTGACGTACTCGCCGCGACGGTTGCCGTTGGCCGCCTCCGACCAGGGGTACCAGTCGCCGTTCATCTCGTGGGCGAACCGGATCGCCACCGGGTAGTCGAGAGACCTGATCCCCTCGGCCCAGGAGAGCAGATAGTCGTCGAGGTCACCGCGAATGATCCGGGAGAGCCGGTAGTCGGGCTGGTCGGAGCGGATCTCGTCGATTTCGCGCTGGTCCAGGTCCTGCTCCCGGGCCCGCTCGTCGATCCGGTAGTCCCACGGTTCCCAGGCCAGCATCGGCATCATGCCCCGGTCCCGGACCCGGTCGAAGAGCGACCGGTCGAACCGGGCGACCGCCCAGTCCGCGCTGAAGAGCATCACCTGCGGCTGCCGACCGGCGGCCTCGGCGAAGGCGTCGACCGCGCCGAAGTCGTAGGCGCCCTCGTGCGTCATCACGCCGACGAACACCTTGCCGGCGGGCGGGAAGAGTTCCTTCTCCCGAGGCGACGGCGACGCCAAGCCGCCCGGACCGGTCGTCGCCGCGACGTCGGAGCCGACGTCCGCGCCCCACCGCTGCGCCGTCCGGGGTGCGACCACGAAGGCGTACGTCAGCAGCAGCACGCCGATCAGCGCGACCGCCACCCTCGGTACGGTCAGCCTTGCCATTGCCTGTCCCCTCGACTGTTCCGGATGACGTACGCGGCCGGTGCGGCCGGTTCGTCGCGAAGTTCACGGCGGGCCAGCAGTCCGGTCACGATGGCGATCGCGGGCGGGGCCAACGCCGCCACCAGCGTCAACGCCGGCCACACCCGCAGCAGCGGATAGCTGTGGTCGAACACGAAGCTCAGGGTGAGCATGGCGGCGGCGAAACCGGCCCACAGGAAGTGCAGCCGGAAGGTGCCGAGCGACTCGGTGGTGCGCAGCTTGCCCTTGGCGGTGACCACGAAGGCGAGCTTGCGCCGCAGCAGCGCGGAGAAGCCGGCTGCCACGTAGATCGGGCCGACGAACAACGCCAGTGCCATCCCGACCATGCCGATCTCCTCCCGTTCGTGGGCGGCGATGTTGTAACGCCGCAGCCAGAGCCAGACCATGAACCAGGTGACGAGGGTGAACCCCCAGAGCGTGGCCCAGACGGTGGTGTCGAGCTGGGCCGTGGTGACGCCGGTGCACATGTAGAGGGCGGTGGCGAAGTTGCCGAGCAGCAGGCTCACCGCGACGCTCGGGTAGTAGAACTGGAGCAGTCGGTACTGCCACCGTCGCCGTGTCCCCAGTTCACGCGGTGCGCGCAGGTCCGGGCGGACCAGGATCTCCCAGATGCCGGCCGCCCAGCGTTTCTGCTGGTTGATGTAGTCGGCCCAGGAGGTGGGGCCCTCGCCGATGGCCACGACATCGGGGGTGTAGACGCCCTTCCACCGGTTCCCGGTCTCCGGGTTGGTCGAGGCGTGGATCCGGATGCTGGTCAGGTGGTCCTCGATAATCGAGTCCTGGTAGCCGCCGATGGCCCGCCAGGCACTGGGGCGATAGAGGTGGCCGGTGCCGGTGAGCAGCGGCGCGTCGAGTCCGTTGCCACCGCGCGCGATCAGGCCGTTGTAGAGGTACTGCTGCGCGGAGGCGCCGTGCGCGACCCAGTTCTGGTGCATGTTGCCGTACACCTGCGGGGTCACCACGAAGGCGACGTCCGGGTCGCGGAAGTAACCGAGGGTCCGTTCGAGGAAACCGGGCAGCGGTACGTGGTCCGGGTCGACGTTCGCCACCACGTCGTACCTCTGCTCGTGCTCGGCCCGCCAGGCGTTGTGGTTGCCGGACTTGGTACGGGTGCGGAACTCGCCGCTGGGCTGGTTGTACTCGGGCCTGCCCTTGCGGCTGAAGTGACGTACGCCGAGCCGCGCCGCCATCGCCCGTACCGCCGGGTCGTCACCCTCGTCGAGGATCCAGACGTCAACCGGGCCGCAGTAGACCAACTCCCGCATTCGCCGCAGAGTCCGCTCGGCGACCTCGATCGGCTCCTTGCTGGGCACGATCGTGGTGAGCAGGGCGACCCGCAGCCCGACCGGCGGGTCGACCGGGACCGGATCCTTGGCGTTGAAGGCGAAGACCCAGACCGCGACGTTCTGCGCGATGCGGATCAGCTCGATCGCGACGACGACACAGAAACCGATCCGGGCGAGCGTCAGTTGCCAGCCGCCGATCCCGATCACCCCAGCGCCGGGTACGTGACCGGGCAGCAGCAGCCAGCCGACGAAGAGCAGTCCGGCGGCGCCGTTGAGACAGACGAGCAGTGTCAAGACCAGCCGCGCGGCGGGCGAGGCGACGTGCCGCAACTCGACCGACGGCTGTTCCCGCCGGGGCGCAACCAGCGGCCCGGCGGTCGCGCCACAGTCCGCGTACGCCACCCGGGCGCTGATATTGCGCTGGCGTCGGTCCGGCGGGCGCCGCTGGTTCGTCGACCTCGATCCGTGGCGGCGGTTGCCGCCTCCCGGCGGCCCGGGTGGGACACGGGTAGGGCTGGCCTTGTCGGCGACGCTCACGATTTCCCCCAAGAACCTGAACCCTGCTCGCCTCAAACCCTGCTAGCCAGATCTTAAGCGGGCAATGCTGACAAACTTTGCGAACCTGCTTACTACCAACAAATGCGGCAATCCGCCCGGATTCGTTACCGGCACTCGCTGCCCTGACTCGTTACCAGCACTCGCTGCCGGCACTCGCTGCCGGCACTCGCTGCCGGCACTCGTTACCAGCACTCGCTGCCCGGCACTCGCTGCCGGGCCGCTCAGACCGCCGTCCGCTCGTCCACCAGCAGCGCCAACGTGAACCCCGTCGGCCGCCAGATCTGCGCCACCTCGTACCGCGTACGCAGCAGTTCCTCCTTGCGGCCACCGATCGCGTGCATCGGATCGACCAGCTCGCCGAAGCGCACCACCCAGAGCCGCCCGGTATCGCCAAGGCACCGACCGACCTCCACGCACTCCGCGACCGGGACACCGCCGAAAGCGCTCACCGATCCGATCGCGAGCAGGTCGTCGGGGCGACGGTCGGTCGGCAGGTACCGGTCGAGCGCACTTCGGCCGACCCGGCCGCCGTCCGGATCGGTCGAGACGTAGACGACCCCGTCCCCCGACCGCATTCCGGACCCGACGATCGCAGCGAGTTGCCGGGTGTTCTGGTCGTGGCCGTCAGGCTCGCGGACCGCCGCCTGCACCGGCAGGCCGATCACCGCGATCGCGGCGAGCACCGCGACACCCCAGACGGCGCGGGTCCGTCCGAGCGCGACCGCGCCGAGGGTCGCCCACGCCGGCAGGGTGAAGAGCAGGCACTGCGACAGCGACAGCGACACGACGCGCGAGGCCAGCAGCAGCACGAGCAACGGCACGACCGCCCAGGCGGTGTAGATCGCGGCGGTGCGGCGCAGTGGGAGGCTGAACAGGGCCAACCCGAGCAGCAGCGCACCCAGGGCGGTGACGCCGAACAGTTCCCTCGGCACGCCGGCGAGCAGCCGGGCACCGCCCTCGGATGCCCGCAGCGGCAGCCCGGTCACCCGCGAACCGAGCCAGAGCAGGGCGACCACCGGCAGCACACCGGCCGACGACGCCAGCAGCCACCGCCGGGCCACCTGACGCCCGAACACGAGTACCGCCCAGCCGTGCCCGGTGAGCAGCACCAGCGCGACCGCGTCGAAGAGACCGAGCAGCAGCACCGACATGCCGTACGCCACCAGCGGCCAGCGGCGGGGCCGGCCGATCGCCAGCACCAGGAACAGGGTGGCGAGCACGGCGACCAGCAGGGTGAACGCGTACGGCCGGGCCTCCTGCGCGTACCGGGTCGAGGTCGGCAGCAGCGCGAAGATCACCCCGGCGAGAAAGCCCACCCGCGCCCCGAACAGCCGGGTCGCCAGTGCCGCGACGAGTGCCGCCGCAGCCGCCATCGCCAGCAGCGAGGGCGCCCGCAGGGCCAGGTCCGAGGTGCCGAAGCCCTCTACCCACGCCCGCATGACCAGGTGGTACGGCACGCTGCCGACGTCTGTCCCGTGGCTCGGGAGCCAGTTCTCCCGCCAGGACGACGTGGCCCGGTCCCAGGTCACCAACTCGTCCGCCCAGAGTCCGGGTCCGGCCACCCCGGCGAGGCCGAACAGCCCCATCACCGCGCCCGGCACCAGCCAGGACGCGATCCGCGCCACGGACGCGAACCCGGTGGTGTCACGGTCCACTGTTCCGTACCGGCCGTCCGCCCCGACCCGACCCTCTCCCCAGGGGTCCTCGACACTCGCCTCCGAGGCCCCGATCCGGGGCATCACTACGGTTTCCGCATCCGTCATCGTGACTCACGACTTCCCTAGGGATGGGCGGTCAAGGCCATGGCGATGCCGCCCTGAAGCGATGCCAGGACAAGGTCTTCGGTGTTCGCACAGCGTCTCGGGTGTTCGCGCAGCGAAGGCGGCACCCGTCCCGAGTGTCCGGTGGGTGCCGGCTGTCATCTGGATCGTAGTGAGGATCCTTCGGGAAAAACCTTCAAATGCCCCGTATCTCCCGTCGTCCCGCCCGTGCCACGCTGCGCTTTCGCACGATCGAGTGACGGGGGTCGGGGTGGCAGAAAATCGTCGTCGGCGCCCGCCCAGGCCTCCGCCGCCACCGCTCAGCCGGCACGGAACCGGGCGCCCGGAGTTGGTGACGGCCGCGCACTCCGGGCGCCGTCCGTCCCGCTGGTGACGACCCTCCAATCTTGGAGGGCCGGTGGCCCGGTGGCCGGTGGCCCGGTGGCCGGTGGCCCGGTGGCCGGTGGCCCGGTGGCCCGGTGGCCCGGTGGAAACCGTTGCCCGAACCACTTGGCACTCGCCGGTGGAGAGTGCTAAAAAATGAGGTGTCGCACCTGACCAGGGCGGTGAAAGACCACCCCGCCCCGGCAGGCGCGACCTCGGAAACGAGCGCCACAGGACCTGCCGGACCCGCCGGCAGGCAGTCTCAAGGAGGTGGTTGGCGTGGTGCTGACTTTCGATCCATTCCGCGAGTTCGACCGTCTGGCCGGTCAGGTGTTCGGCACGACCAGCAGCGGCGCCGCGACGATGGCGATGCCCATGGACCTGTACCGGTCGGGTGACCACTTCGTGCTGCACTGCGACCTCGCCGGGATCGATCCCGGCTCGGTCGACGTGAACGTCGACGGCAGAGCCCTGACCATCCGGGCCGAACGCAGTGCCCGCACCGACGCCGACGTGCAGTGGGTACGCCGGGAGCGGGCCACCGGCACGTTCGAGCGCCGCATCACCCTGGGCGACGGGCTCGACCTCGACCGGATCACCGCGACCTGGCAGGACGGCGTGCTCACGCTGACGATCCCGGTCGCGGAGCAGGCCAAGCCCCGCCGGATTCCGATCGGAACGACCGCGGGTCCGGCCCTGACGGGCACCGCCGCCGACACCGTCGCCCTCGACAGGTCCTGACCGACAGAGGACGGGTGACGTGCCGCCGGCACGACACCCGTGGGTCTCGCGGGCGGTTCGCCCGCGAGACCCACCGGCCCTCCCCTCATTTCCCCGGTCGCGCTCCGGGCATCTCCCCATCGCCGCCTCGACCACCGGGGCGGGTGCTGGCGAGCCAGATCCCGAAAACCATGGCCAATATGGCGGGCACTTCCACCAGCAACCGCAGCCCGGTGATGGAGAGGGTCTCGTGGAACGCGGTCACGCCGATCACCACGCTGGCGACCGGGTCCACCAGCGTGATCGCGGTCAGCGGCGCGGCCAGCGGCCCGTTCTGGAAGGCGTTCTGATTGAGCATCACACCGCCGAGACCGGCCATGACCAGGGCGTAGAGGTGCCAATCGGTGAGGGCGTCGAACGGGTCCGCGAAGAGGCGTCCGGTGAACGCCTTCAGCAGCACCGCCACCCCGGCGTAGAAGATGCCGGTGGCGACCCCGAGCAGGGTCCCGCGCAGAGCACTGGTGGCACGGTGGGCGAGGGCCAGACAGACCACCACCACCAGGCCGCTGCCAAGCCCCACGCCCAGCCACGCCATCAAGGTCGGCTCAGCCACACCGGGACGTGGTCGCGCGACGACGAGGAAGGCCCCGAGCCCGACCACACAGGAGGTGACCGCGATGACGTCGCGGGGGTGCGGGCGTCGACGGTCGAGAGCCGCCTCCAGCGGGATGGCCAGGAACATGCCGCTGATCAGCAGCGGCTGGACCAGCGTCAATGGGCCGTACCGCAGCGCGAGCGCCTGCAGCAGGGTGCCGGTGATGTCGGGGATCTTCCCGAACAGCCAGTTCCGGCGGCGCAGCAGCCGCATGAACAGCCGGGGGTCGAACGTGTGGTGCACCGGCTCACGCCGGGCGGCGCGCTGTTGGAGCGCGGCCCCGGTGGCGAAGCAAGCGGCGGCGCAGAGCGCGAGCAGGACCGCAAGCGGTGTCACGGATCGTCCCGCTCACGACGCGACGCCCCCGACTTCGTACGCACACAATCACGCTACGTGATCAGCTCTGCTCCTGCCGCGCAGTTACGGGTACGGCACAGGCGCCCGATGCACCGGGAAAGGCCAATGTTAGGAAGGGCCCCTTCCTCTACCGAAAGCGGGCGGATTCCAGGGGTCGTTGCAACACGGTGGTTAGTCGGTGACGGTTAGGAGCTTAGCGAGGCGCTCGGCTGGGGTGTCCCAGCCGAGCGTTTT
>NZ_JBITIH010000006.1:253720-282394 GCF_044458865.1 Micromonospora sp. NPDC050417 | reverse complement strand
GGTCAGAAGGGTGTTGAGGTCTGTCGTCACAAACGGATCTTCAACACCCTTCGCCTATGCCCACACCCCGGGGTCGTTAGGACTTACTCGTCTAGGAGTAAGGAAGGGCCCCTTGTTATCGGATTCGGTAGAGGAAGGGGCCCTTCCTAACGGCCCGGCGGGGTGGGACGGGGCGGGGCGGCGGCAGCGGTGAGGCGGCGCAGGGTACGGCCAAGGTGCCGGGCGTAGAGCTGCTGGAACACGACGGCGAACGGGCCGGCCGAGCCCATCAGCCACCCGGCGGGGCGGCTGAAGGCGGTGACGCGGAACCAGACGTCGCCCCGGTCGTCCCGCTCGACCAGGAACGCCTCCTCGCCCCGGGCGGGATGACCGGACAGGGTGCCGTAGCCGAAGCCGGCGCGGTGCTCGTCGCGTACCGCCCAGACCACCCGGCAGGGCGCACGTAGCCGCAGCCGGCCGACGCCGAGCCCGGAGACCACGGTGACCCCTTCGGCCGCGCGGGGCGCGGACGCATCGATCCGGATCCCGGCGGCGCGGTGCAGGCGCCAGTCAAGCACCGCGTCGCCAGCGGCTGCGAGGTCCACCGCACCGAGCCGGACGCGGTAACGCAGGTGTCGGTAGCCCGGCGGCAGTTCGCCGGTCAAGGTGGCACCGACCTCGGGGTACGTCCATGCGTCCACCGTGCCGCCCTTCCGCCACCCGCGCCAGCCACCCGCGCCAGCCACCGGCGCGACCAGCAAGATCATCGCAAGCCTAACAGCGGACAGCGGCACGGGCCGGACCTACGGCACCGATTCAGGCTGCCTCCCGGAGGTCGGCCAGGGTGAGCGGCGTACGGGCCCGCAGCAGCCGTTCGAGCGCGTCGACCGTGCCGACCTCACCCAGCACGTTCCGGCCCCCGCCGACCTCGGCCGGGTAGCAGCGGACCAGCCGGTACAGGTACCGGCCCGAGATCCGCTCGATACTCACCTGCCAACGCCCACAACAGGCGCAAACCCACCCCCGCATCCGGCGAAGATAGCTCTGACCCGCGCAGACGCCGAACGGCCGGGACCCACGGGACAGCCGGGGCCGGTGTGGCGGATGAGATGGGCCACCGTCACGGGCTCGTTCTGGTTGACTGGGCGGGTGGAGCTGCCGATCAATCCGCCGGTCGAGCCGATGCTGGCCAAGAGCGTGCCACGGATACCCACCACCCCCGGCATGAGTTACGAGCCGAAGTGGGACGGGTTCCGGTGCATCGTCTTCCGTGACGGCGACGAGGTCGAACTCGCCAGCCGGGGCGGCAAGACGCTGACCCGCTACTTCCCCGAGGTGGTCGAGCAGGCCCGACGGCAGTTGCCGGTGCGCTGCGCCGTCGACGGGGAGCTGATCGTGATCCGGCGCGACGGGCCCCAGGGCGCTCCCCGGCTCGACTTCGAGCTGCTCAGCCAGCGGATCCACCCGGCCGCCTCCAGGGTGGCGATGCTGGCCGAGACGACCCCGGCCGATCTGGTCGCCTTCGACCTGCTCGCGCTCGGCGACGAGGCCCTGGTCGAGCTGCCGTACGCGGACCGCCGCTCCCGGCTGGAGGCGGCGCTGGCCGGGGTCAAGCCGCCGGTGCACGTCACGCCGAGCACCGCCGACCCGGAGGTGGCCGGACGCTGGTTCGAGATCTTCGAGGGTGCCGGGCTGGACGGCCTGATCGCCAAGCCGGCCGACATCAGATACGAGCCGGGCAAGCGGCTGATGTTCAAAATCAAACACGCCCGTACGGCGGACGTGGTGGTGGCCGGGTTCCGGTGGCACAAGTCGGGGCCGGTGGTCGGCTCACTCCTGCTCGGCCTCTACGACGACGCGGGCGTCCTGCACCACGTCGGCGTCTGCGCCTCGTTCACCGCCGCCCGACGGGCGGAACTGCTGGAGGAACTGGCCCCCTTCCGGGGCGACCCGGAGGGCCACCCGTGGGTGCACGGCGACCCGGCCAGCGGCCAGCGACTGCCCGGCGGACCGAGCCGGTGGACCGGCACCAAGAGCCTGGAGTGGGAACCGCTGCGCCCCGAACTGGTGGCCGAGGTGGGCTACGACGCGATGGAGGGCGACCGGTTCCGGCACACCGCCCAGTTCGCCCGCTGGCGGCCGGACCGGGAACCCCGCTCCTGCGGCTACGGGCAACTGGAACGGCCGATCCGCTTCGACGTCGACCAGGTGCTCGGTGGCGACCCGGCTGCGACGACCGGGCGGGTGTGAGCGACGCGTAGCCTGGCGACCGATGGATCGGGAGGTCTGTAGGTGACCCGCACGCTCGCCCGACGCTGGCGCGTACTCGCCGGCTGTGTCGCCGCCACACTGGCGCTGACCGGTTGCACGCTGCCCGTCTTCGCGCCGCGCACCGACGCCGGAGCACCGGACCGCGCCCCGGCCGGCCCGGTCGGGTCGGCCGCCGACTGGAAACCGTGCCCGGAGACGGCGCGTGAGCTGGTCGGCCGCACCGCACCCGACATGCGGTACGACTGTGCCACCGTCGCCGTACCCCGGGACTGGCTGGCCGCCGGTGGCACCGCCGCCCCGGCAACCGCCGCCCCCGCAACCGGCACCAGCGCCACCCCCAGCAACAGCGCCACCTTCGACCTCGCCCTGATCCGGGCCCGCTCGACCCGCCAACGGGACCGGATCGGCTCGCTGCTGATCAACCCCGGCGGCCCTGGCGGCTCGGGCGTGGACACCGCCGTCTACCTCTCCTTCGGCCCGGCCTTCGGCGGGCTGCCCGACGACGTCACCGAACGGTTCGACATCGTCGGCTTCGACCCGCGCGGGGTGTCCCGCTCCAGCCCGGTCGAGTGCGTCTCCGACGCCAACCTCGACGCGAGCTTCGGTTACGACCCGGACCCGGAGAGCCAGGCCGGATTCGACGGCCTGGTCGCGCTCAACCAGCGCATCGGCGAGGCGTGTGCGGACAAGTACGGCGACGAGCTGCGCCTCTTCTCCACCGAGCAGGCGGCGCGGGACATGGACGCGATCCGCGCGGCGGTGGGCGACGAGAAGCTCACCTACCTGGGCTACTCGTACGGCACCCTGCTCGGCGCGACCTACGCGCAGCTCTTCCCGCGCAACGTACGGGCACTGGTGCTCGACGGCGCGGTGGACCCGCGGCAGGACAGCGTCGCCGACTCGGAGAGCCAGGCCAAGGGGTTCGAGCTGGCGTTCACCAACTTCACCCGGTGGTGTGCCCAGACCCCGTCCCGCTGTCCGATCGCACCGGACGCCCGCAAGGCGGTGACCGACGCGCTGGCGAAGGCCGACGTCTCCCCGGTACGCGGACGTGACGGCCGGACCGCCACCGGCGGCTGGGTCCTGTACGCGGTGATCTCCTCGCTCTACACCGAGTCCGGCTGGGAGGAACTGGCCAAGGCGATCGACCGGCTCGAAGGCGGTGACCCGACCGGGGTGTTCACGTTGGCCGACTCGTACGCCGAACGCGACGCCGACGGGACCTACTCGAACCTCTTCGACGCCAACCTGACCATCAACTGCGCGGACGACGAGGGCACGCCCGACGTGGCCCGGATCCGGGAGCTACAGGCGCAGTGGCGGGCGAAGTACCCGCTGTTCGGGCCGGCGCTCGCCACCGGTCTGCTGACCTGCCGGTACTGGCCGGGGCAGCGGGACCCCTACCCGACCGGTCCGGCGACCGGGGCACCGCCGATCCTGGTCGTCGGCACCACCGGCGACCCGGCCACCCCGTACGAGCAGACGCCGAAACTGGCCGACATGCTCGGTGTCGGCACGGTGCTGACCTGGGAGGGCGAGGGGCACACGGCGTACCCGCAGACCCGCTGTGTCACCGAGGCGGTGGACGCGTACCTGGTCGACCTCACCGTGCCGCCGACCGGCCTGCGCTGCCCGGCCCGCTGACCGGTCACCGTCGCGGGCCGCTGCCGTGGCCGGCGCCGGTGACCACGGCTACCGGGGGTCAACCCGAGCCGCCCCGGCCGGTGGTTCCGGCACCGGGACGTCGTGCCAGGCTGGGCACGTGACGGGAATCGTTTACCGGGCCGCGGGCCGCTCCGACGTACCGGCGATCGTGGCGCTGCTCGCCGACGACGACCTGGGCGTCGGGCGGGAGATCGTGGGCGAGGAGGTGGACGCCGCCTACTGGGCCGCGTTCGAGGCGATCGACGCCGATCCGCGCAACGTGCTGGTCGTGGCCGACCAGGACGGTGAGGTGGTCGGCACCCTGCAGCTCACCTTCATCCCCTCGCTCACCCGCGGCGGCGCCGAGCGTGCCGAAATCGAAGGAGTACGCGTACGCAGCGACCGACGCGGTACCGGCCTGGGTCGGTCGATGATCGGTTGGGCGGTGGAGCAGGCCCGGGAGCGGGGCTGCGGTCTGGTCCAGTTGACCACCGACAAGCGACGTACGGCCGCACAACGCTTCTATGCCGGACTGGGATTCCAGGCCAGCCACGAGGGGATGAAGCTCCCGCTTCGGCGTGGATAGGCCGCCGGCCGTCGCCAGCGGCCGAGGTCATGGAATCCGGGAAGCCGGACCACCACCGGCCTCGCCGGCGAGGATGTACTCCCGGAGCCGCTCGATCGTGGCGTCGGTGGCGAAGATCGCCCGTTGCCACCGGCGGATGAGATCGGACATCTCCTGGACGGCGGAGCGCAGCTCGCGGATCTCGCGACTCGCCGCCGCGGCCTGACGGCGGGCCCGCTGAGTTTCCGCCTCCAACTCCGCCACCCGGGTCTTGAGTGGGTCGACCAGGGTGAGAGCCGTGTCGGTGAGTACGTCGGCGGCGTCAGCCCGGAACTTGCGTCGTTGCAACGCGACGGTGGCGATCGCGGTGATCCCGCCGGTGCCACCGAGCAGTCCCACCACGGAGAGCAGAATCTGGATCCAGGGAGGGCCGGCCGGGGCGGATACTGCGGTGATCACGGCGATTCTCTCTCTACGAGCAGGGGGACGTCGACGAATGTGCAGGTGGTGCCCACCCGCGCCAGTCGGCGGAGGTCGCGGACTATCTGCATCGCCCGCCAGTGGGAGGCGGCCGAGACCGCGGCGACAAAGGTGCCGGCCGCCAGGCCGGACCGGCCGCTGATGGCGAGCAGTGCGATGGCGTACATCCCGGTCGTGGTGCCGAAGAGCACGATGGCGCCGAGTTCCAGGCCCAGTCCGGTGGAGAGCTGGCCGCGCCAACTGACGCCGAGCAGTCCGACCATCCCGCCCACGATCAGTCCGATCTCCCATGTGGCTTGGACGGCCAACGGCATCGCGACGGTCACCGAGCGGGGTCGAGAGTCACTCAGCAGTAGGCCCGCACCGCAGATGACCGCCGCTGCGAGCAGGGTCACCTCGAACGGATGCCGTCCCGAGATGATCAGCACAGGACGCATCGTCAGCTCCTCCGGGCGACAGGCCCAGGACGGCCCGTCAGGATGTGGTCGGATTCGGGGAGGCCGGTCATTGTGTACCGGTCCGCGTGGTGGGCGGTGAAACTCATGATGTGCCCCCTGGCTTCAAGTGGTAGCACGGTCGACCGACCTCCGCCGATCCCGTATCTGTCGCGTTTCGGCAGGTCAGCGCCATGTTGCCGCTCGGACGGGAGGGGTGGGGGGGGGGGGGGGGGGGGGGGGGGGGGCGCGCCCCCCCCCCCCCCCCCCGCCGGTGGACGCCGTACGGACCGTCGCCGTCATGCACGACGGACCGTGCGGCGTGCGGGGCCGGATCCGGCGGGCCCCGACTGCTCGTACGTACGGCGGCTCACGCACCGGCGACGGTGCCGGTCCGTGACGCGGTCGTACGCCACTCGCGAGGTGGATCAACGCGAGCTGGCGGCCACCTTCCGCAGCAGCGCCTCGGCCAGCTTGTCGTAGTCGATCGGGGTCGGTTTCGCCGCCTCGGCGGCCTGCAGCTTCAGCAGGGCGGTGACGTCACGGCGGAGTTGGTTGAACTCGCGGACGAACTTCATCTGACGGGTCCCGCCGTCGGTGGTCTCCTGCATGTCGAGCAACGCGTCGCTGGCCTGCCAGGCCACCGACAACGCGCCGTCCTGGGCCGGGGTCATCATGTCCGTGTCCTCCTCGGTTGTGGTTGATTCGCCGAGCGCGATCCCGAGGATCCGCTCCATCAGTTGGCGGTTGGCGCAGTGGCGCCGGTCGAGGCTCAGGTGCCAGTGCCAGAGGTGTGAGCTGTCCGAGGTGGCCGCGACGTTGCGGACGTTGTCCCAGCCATCCACCACCTTGTCGCCGTCGACATTGCAGTAGATCTCTCGGACCTCCTCAAGCTGCCCGGCCTTCATCGCGGTGAGCAGCCGCTTGGACTGGGCGATCATGCTCTCGGTGTTGCCTGGTGTGAAGTCGAAACCGGCGATGTGCCGCAGTTGATCGGCGGTCAGACCGGTCTGCCTGGTGTAGGTACGGTTTGTACACAGTGGACTGTTCTCGACGAACTCCTGCGACCGGTGCGCACCCCTGAGGTGCAGGTAGTCGCCCTTGGTCCCCGCCGCGGCGCGGGGTCGTCCGGTACGCCGGCACAGTTCGTCCCCGAGCCAGTCCAGCTCTACGGTGACGATCTCGCGGCGTACCCAGGGATCGGCGTTGAATGCTGCCTGCGTGGCCATGAAGGCACCGCTTCCCGAACACGTACCGGCCGGTCCGCGGGGGGTGTGGCAACCGCCGGCGGCGGCGAGCAACGCCCGCCCGAGAGGGTCGACCTGCCGGTTCGTGATCTGATGATCGATGATCTCCTCGCCGTGGCGAGGACCTGCCCGGCCGACCCCCGTACGGGGGTCGGCACGCCGGGCCGCACTGCCCGGCCGACGTGCCGGCGGGCACCGCACACCGGTTTCCGGTTCCCGGTGCGGGCCGGTCAGTAGGAGATCAGTCTCCCCCGACCGCCTGTCGTCAACGCCGTTACTTTAAGCAACGAGCGCTCTGACCTGCGGTTTCGTGCCGACGGACAGGATGGCACATTTTGTGATCTCGCTGAGCCGCAACTGGTTGCCGCGCGCCTCGTTATTCGGATTTCCCGTCTGTCTGCCGGGCCCGGCTGGGCTGGACCCGCTTCGGTTCACCCGGCATCTTCGGGTGGTCCGGCGGGTACGGGAGATCACCCGAGCCGCCCCGGTCGTCGCGTTCGGCCCACTCCAGCAGCGGCGTGATGTCCCACGGCGTCTCGTCCAGGCCGGCGTACGGATCGCCGATCTTCGCCAGTCGGGGCGGCACCGTACGCAGGTCGAAGTCGTCCGGCTCGACGTCGGCCAACTCGTCCCAGGTGACCGGGGTGGAGACGGTGGCCCGGGCGTTGGCGCGCAGCGAGTACGCGCAGGCGATCGTCCGGTCCCGGGCCATCTGGTTGTAGTCCAGGAAGACCTTCTCGCCCCGCTGTTCCTTCCACCAGGCGGTGGTCGCCAGGTCCGGTCGGCGTCGTTCCACCTCGCGGGCGAACGCGATCACCGCCCGGCGTACCTCCGTGAAGGTCCAGCGCGGCTCGATCCGGAGGTAGACGTGCACGCCCCGGCCGCCGGAGGTCTTCGGGAAGCCGGTGGCGCCCAGTTCGTCCAGGAGTGCGCGCACCTCCCCCGCCACCGTCACCGCGTCGCCGAAGTCGGTCCCCGGTTGCGGGTCGAGGTCGATCCGCATCTCGTCCGGCCGGTCCACGTCGGCGCCCCGGACCGGCCAGGGGTGGAAGACCACGGTGCCCATCTGCGCGGCCCAGGCGACATGGGCCAGGTCCGCCGGGCAGAGTTCGTCGGCGGTACGGCCGCTCGGAAACTTGATCTGGGCGGTCTCCACCCAGGGCGGTACGCCCCGGGCCGGCACCCGCTTCTGGAAGAACATCTCGCCCTCGATGCCGTCCGGGAAGCGTTGCAGGGTGGTGGGACGGGACCGCAGCGCCCGCATGATCCCGTCCCCGACGGCCAGGTAGTACTCGAACACGTCCTTCTTGGTGAAGCCGCGCCCAGGGAAGATCACCCGGTCGGGGCTGCTCAGCCGTACCTGATGTCCGGCCACCTCGACCTCGACGGCCGCCGCCTTCGCGCTGCCAACCATGCCGCGACCATATGTCAACAAGCGGCTGCTCACGGCCCCGGCGGGCCGTCCGGCACCGATCCTTCGACCGGGCCCGGCTCCGGGGCGCGTCCCGGCACCAGCCAGTCCCGGTGGGTGGACCAGACATGGCAGATCAGGAACAGTTTCCGCTCGAACCTGTGGTCGCGCCCGAGCCACCCGTCGTAGGGGGCGCGCAACCGCAGCGTGGCGCCGTTGCGCAGGTAGACCGCGACCAGGGTGCGCCCCCGGCGGCGCTCGGCCCGGATGTCCACCACGAGACGCCAGGGGGCGAAGCCGTCCAGCCCGAGGGGCACGCTGCGCACACCCAGTTCGTCGAGGCGGGCCCCGATCCGGCGCCGGATCGCGATCCCGTAGATCAGGCCGAGCGGCAGTGGCACCAGGACCACGAGCCAGCCGGACTGCGTCGGGGGGCGCAGTTGCCAGGTTCCACCGACCAGGACGGCCAGCACCGTCGGCCCGGTCAGCACCGCGCTGGTGAGGGTGATCGTGCCCACCACTCCGGCCCAGAGCCCGTTGAGCAACGCCTGGCGCCAGGTCGGCCGGAAGCTGGCCAGCACCACCAACTGATGCTTGCCGTCCTGCTCCCCGCCCGGCCTGGTGGCCGCCCGCATACCCGGTCAACGACTGCCGGGGGCAGTTGGTAATCACCCGCGCCCCGGCCGCCGTACCGTTGGGGTATGACTCTTGACAAGAAGGAGCTTCCGCGTACGGAGGACGAGTGGCGCGTCCGCCTGTCGCCCGAGGAGTTCCGGGTGTTGCGTCAGGCCGGCACCGAGCGGGCCTGGACCGGCGAATACGTCGAAACCAAGACTCCAGGGACATATCGCTGCCGCGCCTGCGACGCGGAACTCTTCTCCAGTGACACCAAGTTCGACTCGCACTGCGGCTGGCCGAGCTTCGACCAAGCCCTGCCCGGGGCGATCCGCTACATCGAGGACCGCTCGCTGGGCATGGTCCGGGTCGAGGTGCGCTGCGCCAACTGCGACTCGCACCTGGGTCACCGGTTCGACGGTGAGGGTTTCACCCCAACCGACGCCCGCTACTGCATCAACTCGGTCTCCATGCGTCTGGACCCGACCGATCGCCCCTGATCCGTTCCCCCCGATACGTTCGGATCACGCCGGGGCGGCCGTACCGGCGGCCCCGGCGGGGCCTGTCCAGCCGCCGCGACGCCGACCCGCCCCGGCGTGTGCGCGGCTCAGAGCAGCAGTCGGCCACCCTGCTGGTCCACCAGGTCGGCCTGCTCGTCGTCGAGCCACACCCCACCGCTGGCGAGGTAGCGGAACCGGTACTCGCCCGGGGCGAGCCGGACGGTCACCGTACGCCGACCGTCGCGGCGCGGCACCAGTTCGTGCCGTCCGGGCTCCCACCCGTTGAAGCAGCCGACCACGCTCACCGTGCCGGTGGGCGCGTCCTTCGGCAGCGAGAAGGTCACCCGGGTCTGGTTTCCGAACAGTCGGCTCCGTTTGATCATTTCGCCCTCCAGTCAGCGACTCCGTGCCGTCGAGATGGTGTCCGGCGGCCCCGGCCTGCGTGGTCGCCACTCCCCACCCACCCGGCTCAACGCGGCACGCCCGCCACGGGTCGCGATGAGTTGTTTTGCCTGTTTGGGTGACTCAGCATGACGCGAGGCCGCAAGCTGGCAGCAGTGTCCGAAACGGGGGGATTTGTCATGGCAACCTGCGAAACTTGCGGCAACGACTACTGGCTGTCGTTCGAAGTACGGACGGTCAGCGGCGACTCGCACATCTTCGACTCGTTCGAGTGCGCGATCCAGAGCCTCGCACCGATCTGCGAGCACTGCCAGGTCCGGATCGTCGGACACGGGGTCGAGGTCTCCGGCCGATTCTTCTGCTGCGCCCACTGCGCCCGCGCGGTCGAGGGCGACCGCGGTGCCGCGATCAAGGACACCGTCGGCGCCCGCCCCGCCTGAAAGGAAGGGCCCCTTGTTATCGCTTTCGGTAGAGGAAGGGCCCCTTGTTATCGCCCCGCGTCGGCAGGCGGCGCGCAGCAGGGCGGCGCGGAGCGGGCAGGCGGCGCGCAGCGGGCGCGCAGCAGGGCCGCGCGCAGCGGGCAGGCGGCGGGCAGGCGGCGCGCAGCGAGCAGCGGGCAGCGGGCAGGCGGCGGGGGTGGGACGGGTGTGTCGGCAGGGCACATACGATCGCGGGATGCAGCAGCCGATCACCCTCCATGTCGCCCCCTTCGCCGACCTCGACGCCCGTACGCTGTACGACCTGATCCGGCTGCGGGTCGACGTCTTCGTGGTCGAGCAGAAGTGCCCGTACCCGGAACTGGACGGTCGGGACGTCGAGCCGGGCACCCGCCACCTCTGGCTGGAGCAGGACGGGGCGCCCGTGGCGTACCTGCGGGTCCTCGCCGACCCGGAGGGCGTGGAGCGGATCGGGCGGGTCGTGGTGGCCCAGCACGCACGCGGTGACGGTTATGCCGGACGGCTGATGACCGAGGCCCTGCGGGTGATCGGCGACCGGACGAGCGTGCTGGAGGCGCAGGCACACCTGGTCGGCTTCTACGGCCGCCACGGCTTCGCCCCCATCGGCCCGGAGTACCTTGAGGACGGCATCCCGCACGTTCCGATGCGCCGTACGGCCGCCTGAATTCGCTCCCGTCAGCGGACGTCGACCGAACCGATCCGCTGACCTGATCGGGGTGCCCGGCAGCCACCGCAGGCCCCTCCACGGATGCGCGGAAGCGGCACCCGTGGAGCGGCCCGATCGCCGGCGAACGGTCAGAAGTCAGCGAAAAGGTAAGGCACGGTACGCGGGAAGAGGGAACGGAGTTGGGCAGCGGCTGCGGCCGACACCTCACCGAGGCCGCGTAGTGGCAGTTCTTCCGGATCGAGTACGCCGTAGACCAGCGCGGAGATCCCGGCGGCGGTCAGTGTCGCGGTCGGCCCGGAACCGCCAGCGCCACGGCTCACCTCAAGCTGACCCGAGCCCGCCGAAGCCGTGCCACCGGCCGAACCAGCCCCACCGGCCGAAGCCGTGCCACCGGCCGAACCAGCCCCACCGGCGGGGCCCGCGCCACCGGCTGAGCCGCCGTCGAGCAGGTAGCTGCCGGCGATGAACGGGTCGTCGACAATCTCCACCCGTACCTGACCGGGGCCGCTCGACAGGCCACGCAGGGCGTCCAGCGAGAGCACCCGGGCCATCGGGGCGACCGAGCCGGGGAAGGACACCCTGCTCTCGGTGTGGCTGGCGAGATCGGTGGCCCACAGTTCCGGTGTCTCGTCGGCGGAAACCACCGCGCTGACCCGGGCCACCTGGTCGACGTGCCGGGCGAAGAACTGGAGCAGCAGCACCCGGCCGAGCGGGTTCACGGTGAGCAGGTCGTCGCCGAGCAGCGTGCCACCGTGTTCGTCGATCCGGTACGTGAGAGCGGCGATCACCTCGCCGTCGTGCCGAGCGGTGACGAGCCAGCGCGCGTCCCGGTCCCGGAGCTGGGCCGCCCGCTGGTCGGAGAAGACGGAGAAACCGTGCCGTCGCGTCAGCAGCCGTTCCGTGAGTTCGCGATAGTCGTCGTACCCGTCCCGAACCCGCTGCCACCTCAGTTCGCCGGGGAGATCGAGCCGGAGTAGTTCGCCGAGGTCGGCCGGGGAGAAGCTGACCGTACGTGGCTGGGGCAGCCCGACGTAACCGAACCGGGCGTAGAAGGACGGTCGGAACGGGTAGAGCGCGCTCACCCCGTACCCCTCGTCGCGCATCTCGCCGAGCACCCGGGTGAGCAGCGTACGGATGTGTCCCTGACGGCGGGCCAACGGATGGGTGACCACCCCGGAGACGCCGGCCATCGGCAGGACCGCGCCCCGGACGTTCTGCCGCATCGGTATGGCGCTCACCGCGGCGAGGGTCTCTCCTCCGTCTTCCTCCGCCACGAGTGTGACATTCTGCCGGTGGTACGGCAGATAGTCGCGGAGCTTCTCCGCGTCGGCGGCGGCCATCGGGGACTGCTCAAACGCGTACCCCTGCAATGGCCAGGTGGTGACGGGACGTTCTTCGTTGACGATTCGGCGGATCTTCATGCCCCTATCCCAACCGGCTCGCCACCGGGGTTCAACCCAGTTAGGCGGTGTATTGCGGTGGCCAGGCCATCCCGCACCCGGTACGCCCACGTGCCAGCGCGGAACTGGGCCAGGCTGGCCGCGCACGGGAACCCAAGGCATTACCGCGACCCGACAGGACGGTGCCTGTGAAGCGCGCGGCGAGGCTCGTGGACATCGGCGCCGAATGGTCGCGGCGCCTGCTCGATGAGATGGGCCTCGGGAGCCACCGCCCAAAGCCGGCAAGCCTGATCGGCAGGGCCGACATTAGAGGGCGGACATCCAGCTTGGGTGTCCGCCCTCGTCGTGCCGGGTGTTCCAGGCACCGATGGCACAACCAGACCCCGGTGAGGGGTCTCGTGCAAGCGCGCTGGCAACCGTGCGTTGGCAGTCAGTTAGCGAACCGACCCTCGGCTGCACCCTTGACGAAGGCCGCGAACCCCGCCGGCCCAAAGACCAGGATCGGGCTTGCCGGATCCTTGGAATCACGGACACCGATCGTGGTAGAAACCTGGGTCACCTCGACGCACGCGCCGTTGTTCTGGGATCGGCTGCTCTTACGCCAGGTAGCGCCTGCGAACTCGTTGCTCATCTCAACTCTCCTCTGCCGCCTGCTTGATCATTGCGATGGAGTCATCCGGGCCGAGTGCCATCGCGCGCAGGCGGTTGAAGGCAAGGCTAGCGCCCTTGATGGCGTCCTCACCTTCGGGATATAGGTCGCCGGCCATGGTCTCCAGGTAGACGACATCGGGATCGGTGGCCGGGTCGTCGTAGCGCAAGACGATGAAGCTGCCAGGCGAGCCTGGATGCGCTCCCACCTTGAAGGGCAACACCTGGACATCGACGTGTGGTAGTTCCGCCACCTCCGCGATCGCCTTGAGTTGCGCCCTGAGGATCGCACGCCCGCCGACCTCTCGACGGATTGCGGCCTCGTCGAGCACGAACCAAGCTCTTGGGGGTTGATCATCCCGCGTCAGGATCGCCTGTCGCTGGAGACGCACCGCAACGCGATCCGCGATCTCCTCGGCTGAGTAACGGGCGGCGCCAGACTCCAACATGGCCCGCGCGTACGCCTCTGTCTGAAGCAGGCCGGGCAGCGTGCTGGCGTCGAAGCTCCAGATTTCGGTCGCCTCGGTCTCGAACCCGATGTAGGTCGCGTACCGCTCGGAGATCGAGCCGTACTGGTGCCACCAGCCGCGCTGGAGCGCCTGCTGTGCAACCTCTGCAAGATGGTCGATCGTCGCGGTGCCCGCGCCGTACGAGACGAGCAGGGACTTCACGACCGGCACCCGGACGCGAACCTGTGCACGCTCGACACGGGACAGATGCCCGCCCGAAATGCCTCCCGCCTTCGCAGCCTGCTCGATCGTCAAGCCGGCCGCGTCACGCAGTCGCGCCAGCTCATTCGCCAGGCGTCGCTGGCGGACTGTAGGACTCGCTGTTGCCACGCGGACAGCATGACACAAGCCCTCAACCAACATCGCTTTCAACTTTTTGGCTCAGACAACTTGTCTGGGACGGATGACGTAGGTAAGACTATCGATAGGCAATACGCACGCTGATCAATGAGACCCCCGGTTTCACGAGACGGACATGACCGTGAAGTCGGGTGACGGACGGAGGCACCGTGCGGGTTGGCGAGCCCGCAAGCGCTCCCCGCGCGGTGCATCCGGCCACTACAGACACGTGGGGGAAGACATGGCGACGTATTCCGGAGGCGAACGGATTGCCAGCGCACAACGGGCCCTTCACCGCCATGCGGTGTCCAGTGCGGACGGGCGGTGCCTGACCTGTCAGGAGCCCGGTCCTTGCCCGATCAATCGGGACGCGATGCAGATCTTCGAGTGGTCGCCCACCCTCCCCCGACGGATACCCGGCCTCACTCGCCCCGAGCTGATCGGCGCCCGGTTGATCAGTGCGCCCGAATGGCTCACAACGAGGGGAAAGTGACCGTCCCAGGCCGCACCTGAGGCCATCGAGAGGAGGTGCACGCGCTCAAGCCAGCTCGACCAGATCAGGCCAGCAGACAGACCCAGCAGTAGAGGAAGGAACGACTGTGACCTGTAGCATCACCGGCGACCCTCTGGCGAGGGCCCACACCGGACCGTTCGACCTCAGCCGCCCGCACTTCGTCGGCGTTGGCGGGGTCGCCATGTCGGGACTCGCCCGACTGCTCGCCGCATCCGGCTACCAGGTGTCCGGTAGCGACATCGCGTCCTCCCCCACTTTGAGCGCCCTCCGCGAGGTGGGCGTCAAGACGTACGTGCGACACCACGCCTCCTACGTTGAGCAGGCCACCTGCCTCGTCTACACGACCGTCGCACAGCACACCCCCGAGGTGACCGCCGCGCGTACGGCCGGCATCCCGGTACTCCACCGCGCCCAGGTGCTCAACCACATCGCCGAGAACTGCCGACGCCTCATCGCCGTAGCCGGCTCACACGGCAAGTCCACCACCAGCGGAATGGTTGCCAACGCGCTCCACCAACTCGGTATGAGCCCGAGCCAGCTCATCGGTGCCGACCCGGACCGTCCGCTCTCGGGCGCCCAGCTCGGCAAGTCGGACCTCCTGGTGGCCGAGGCCGACGAGTCGGACCGGTCGTTCTTGTTCCTGCGGCCGAAGATCGCGCTCATCACGAACGTCTCGGACGACCACCCGGAGAACTTCGCAACGCAGGCCGACGTCGTGAGCGCCTTCAAGCTGTTCGTGGACCGCGTCGTCGAGGGCGGCACCGTCATCGTCAACGCGGACGACAAGGGGGCCACGGAGGTTGCCGACTGGGCGGCCACGACCAGGCCCGACCTGCGGATCGTGCGATACGGTCGGGCGGACGGCTCGGAGTACCGAATTCTCCGCACGACCGGTCGGGGGTGGACGCTGACCGCCGAAGTCGGAATGCCGGACGGCAAGTTCGTCGCCATCTCGCTGCCGACGCCGGTCGTTCAGCACATGCACAACGCGGTCGCGGCCCTGGCCTGCGCGGTCGCCCTCGGCAGCGGACCCAAGGCCGCCGCGCAGGCGGTGTCCACCTTCCGGGGCCTTCGTCGCCGGTTCGAGAAGATCGGCGAGGTGGGTGGCGTCACGGTCATCGACTCCTACGCCGACCACCCGAACGAGATCACCGCCGACCTCTGCGCGGCGCGGAACCTCACGAGCGGCAAGGTGCTCGCGGTCTTCCAGCCGAGCGGACACCAGCGGGTGTTCGCCTTCGCCGGCACCATGGGCGAGATCCTGGCGGCGCGCGCCGACCACGTCATGCTGCTCGACGTGCACGGCACCATCCCGCCCGACACCCCCACCTCCGACTCGGCCCTCATCGCCAGCCGGTTGCGCGAGGGGCACTTCACCCTGCCCATCGGTCCCGGCCAGGTCGCCCTGGCCGTTGACCGTCTGGCGGCGCCGGGTGACGTGGTCATCACCATGGGAACCGGGGATGTCACCACCTACGGCCCGACGATCATCGACCAACTCGCTGCCCGCGAGGCCGTGACCCGAACGGCCTAGCCCATCAGGCAGCGATCCCCACGGCCTAACCCCCGCTAGGCCGGGACGGCGCCGGATTCCGTCAACTGGTGCGCAAGCGCCTGGAGTCCGGCGCTGTTCGCTGCCTTCACCAGCACCACATCACCCGGTCGCAGTCCAGCGCGGAGCACGTTGAGTGCCGCTGGCACATCCGAGACACGGTCCACCACCGCGCCGCCCGCCGCCGCCCCGGCCGCGTACTGGTCGGCACCGTCACCCCCGACCGCCACCAGCCAGCCCACCCCAGCCGCTGCAACGCGCTCACCAACCGTGCGGTGCACCTGTGGCGCATGATCTCCCAGCTCAGCCATCTCGCCGAGCACCGCGACCGCGCGCCGATCGGTGCCGGCGGCCATGTCCGCCAAGGCCCGAAGCCCTGCCTCCATCGCCTCCGGTGAAGCGTTGTAAGCATCGTTGATCACTGTGACTCCATCGGGCCGCAAGGTCACCTGCATCCGGCCCGGCGACAACGCCTCGGCTTGCGACAGTGCCTCGGCCACAGCCTCGATCGGGTGACCAAGCCCGAGGGCGACGCTCGCCGCCGCCAGCGCGTTGGAAACCTGGTGCGCCCCGTAAAGACGCAGGCGCACGCCGGCCCGACTTCCCGCGTGGGTCAGTTGGAACGTTGGTCGACCAGCGTCATCCGCGCCGATGCCCACCGCCCCTACATCCGAGCCGTCGAGTCCGTAGGAGATCACGCGGGCCCTCGTCCTGGATGCCATGCTCATCACCCGAGGGTCATTCGCGTTGAGGATGGCAATTCCATCGTCTGGCAGTGCCTCGATCAGCTCACCCTTGGCCTGAACGATTGCCTCCACTGATCCGAACTCCCCGAGGTGGCTGGTACCAACTCGCGTCACCACGCCAATCCTCACCGGAGCCACCTCCGTCAGGTAGGCAAGATGCCCAATGCCCCGAGCGCCCATCTCCAGCACTAGGTAGCGGGTGTCTCGGCCCGCCAACGTCACGGTGTACGGCAAGCCCAGCTCGTTGTTATTCGATCCACGGGTTGCGACCGTTGGTCCGAATGCACCCAGCACTTGCCCCAGCATGTCCTTGGTGCTCGTCTTCCCCACGCTGCCCGTCACGCCGATCACGGTCGTATTCGGGAGCCGGTCTATGACCCCTCGGGCAAGCCGCCCATATGCGGCCGGAACATCGTCAACGACAATGGCGGGCACCCCCACCGGCCGCGACGCCAGGACGCCGACCGCGCCCGCCTCCATGGCTGCGGCAACGAAGTCATGCCCATCCACCCTCGCCCCTGGCAGCGCAACGAACAGTCCGCCGGGCTCTACCTGGCGCGAGTCATGCATCACGGGTGCCACCACGGTTGCGGATCGACCGGCGGCATCATGAACGGTGCCACCCACGATGGCGGCAACCTCTTCCAGGGTGAGAGCAAGCACACGGGAAACCTACCCCCACTGGCGCCGGAAAGGTGGCCGGCAAGACGGAAATGGCCTCCGGCATTGATGCCTGAGGCCATCCGTTGCGCCACCCAATCAGGCGCGTGCGCTGCTTGCAGCGTATCAGCGTCGGTTTCGTGTTAGAAGTCGCCATTCAGCCAGGCCATCAGGAGACCACGCCCCGCTCGGCTCGGCTCAACGCGTACCCGGCCAAGGCGCCAACTGGTGGTGGTCGTTCCTCATTGTTCAACCGGCGGATCTTCATTCCCTCATCCCCACCACCCACACCCGACCTTCAGCCCCTCCCGGCGCCCCGCTGCCCGGCGGGGTCGTGTCGGACTGGACCAGGCCGGTCGACACGACGCGGGACGGCTCACTGGCCGACCTTGATCCCCGGCTCTCCGGCGACGAACTGGATGGACTTGCGGGGTTCCCGGCCGGGGACGTTGACGCCGCCCCGCTTGCCGAGCGGCAGGATGACCCGGCGGTAGGTCCCCTCCAGCATCATCGCCGTGGCGACGTACCAGGCGAGCAGTGCCGAGACGATGAAGAGCCAGGCCCCGGTCGTACGCCAGGCGGAACTGTCGGCGATCTGGCCGACCGCGAAGGTGGTGGAGCCGGCGGCGAGTGCGGTGAGCACCGCGGCGAGGCCGAGGTTCACCGCCAGCGCGGCGAAGGCGCCGGACCAGGTGATCGCGGCCATGGCCACGAACCAGTAGCCGAGGGCGACGAACGGGGTGGGTATGGTCAGCACGCCGAGGGCGACGAGCAGGAAGAGCAGCCCGTAGGCGAGCCAGAACGCGCCCCAGATGCCGTGCATCGCGGTGGCCAGGCCGTCCCGCGCCCGGTACGCCCACATGCCGGCAAGGAACTGGGCCAGGCCGCCGAGGAAGGCGGCGAACGGGAAGATGAACTGCGGGGTCGCCGACGAGCCGTACCAGCCGGCCAGGTTGGCGGCGACGACGAAGGTGGCGGCGGCGAAGCCGAACAGCCCCAGGATCGACGGCGCGGCGACCGGCTGCAACGAGATCGTGGCGTGGTTGCGCCAGAACTCGAACTCGCCGTCGTGGCCGTCATGGCCGTCGTGGCCGCGCATCGGTTGTGCCGGGCGTGACATGTGAGACATCTCCAGACTCCTTCTCCGGCGGATCTCACCGCCTGACGCGGTGGCCGTAGCCACCGCCTCGTAGCCACCGCCTGACGCGGCTGGCCGTAGCCAACGCCGACTACCCAGCGGATCAGGCGTTACACCGATTCGGGCGGCAGGGCGCCGGCCCGGTCATCGATCGCCGTTTCGGTCAAATGTTGACTTTCCACCAGGGCAGCAATAGCCTCCGATCAATCTGTTAAGTTTGTGAACTGATCGGACTCGCCATGACCCCCAACAGCAGAACCCGAGGCCGAATCCGGCCCAGGATCGTCGCCGTGCTCGCCACCGTCGTGGTCGGACTCGCCGCCGGGGCGGTCGGCGTCACCAGCGCTCAGGCCGCGACCACCGGCGCCATCACCGGGTACGGCGGAAAGTGCGTCGACGTCGCCGCCGCGAGCAACGCCAACGGCACCCAGGTGCAGCTCTACACCTGCAACGGCACCAACGCTCAACAGTGGACCGTCGGCGACGACGGGACCATCCGCGCCCTCGGCAAGTGCCTCGACGTGGCCAGCGGCTCCACCGCCAACGGAGCCCGGGTGCGGATCTGGGACTGCAACGGCAGCGGGGCACAGCAGTGGACCGCCAGCGCCGGCCTGCTGCGCAACCCGCAGGCGAACAAGTGCCTGGACGCCACCGGCCCCTCCTCCGCCGACGGTACGCCGCTACAGATCTGGGAGTGTTTCGGTGGGCCCAACCAACAGTGGGTCCTGCCCACCGGCGGCGGCACCCCCACGCCGACGCCGCCCACTCCACCACCGGGAGGCACCGTGGACCTCGGGCCGAACGTCTCCGTCTTCGACCCGTCGATGTCCAGCGCGACGATCCAGAGCCGACTGAACACCGTCTTCAACCAGCAGGAGAGCAACCAGTTCGGCAACAACCGCTACGCCCTGCTGTTCAAGCCCGGCACGTACAACGTCGACGTGAACGTCGGCTTCTACACCCAGGTCGCCGGGCTCGGCTACCTGCCGGACAGCGTCACCATCAACGGCGGGGTGCACGTCGAGGCGGACTGGTTCCAGGGCAACGCCACCCACAACTTCTGGCGCGCCGCGGAGAACCTGTCGGTCAACCCGCCGTCCGGCACCGACCGCTGGGCCGTCTCACAGGCCGCGCCCTACCGCCGCATGCACGTACGCGGCAACCTCCAACTCGACGACGGCGGCTGGTCCAGCGGCGGGCTGCTCGCCGACACCCGGGTCGACGGTCAGGTCCGTTCCGGTTCGCAGCAGCAGTGGCTCTCCCGCAACACCCAGTGGGGCAGTTGGACCGGCGCGAACTGGAACATGGTCTTCGTCGGCGCGGTGAACGCCCCCGCCAACAGTTTCCCCGAGCCGCCGTACACCACCGTCGGGCAGACCCCGGTGGTACGGGAGAAGCCGTTCCTCTACGTCGACCAGGCCGGCAACTACCAGGTCTTCGTCCCGGCGGTGCGGTCCAACTCGACCGGCACGAGCTGGGCCTCCGGCAACCCGGCCGGATCGTCCCTGCCGATCAGCCAGTTCTTCGTCGTCAAGCCGGGGGCGACCGCCGCCACCATCAACGCGCAACTCGCCCAGGGCAAGCACCTGCTCTTCACCCCGGGGGTCTACCACCTCAACGACACCCTCCGGGTGACCCGGCCCGACACCGTGGTCCTCGGCCTCGGCCTGGCCACCCTGATCCCGGACAACGGCGTGGTCGCGATGACCGTCGCCGATGTCGACGGGGTGAAGGTCGCCGGCCTGCTCTTCGACGCGGGTACGGTCAACTCGCCGGTGCTGATGGAGGTCGGACCGGCCGGCTCGTCGGCGAACCACTCGGCCAACCCGACCTCGCTGCACGACGTCTTCTTCCGGGTCGGCGGCGCGGCGGTCGGCAAGGCCACGGTGAGCCTGCGGGTGAACAGCTCGCACGTGATCGGCGACCACCTGTGGATCTGGCGCGGCGACCACACCTACGGCGTCGGCTGGAACGTCAACACCGCCGACACCGGCTTGGTCGTCAACGGCAACGACGTCACCATGTACGGCCTCTTCGTCGAGCACTACCAGAAGTACCAGACCATCTGGAACGGTGAACGCGGCCGGACGTACTTCTACCAGAACGAGATCCCGTACGACGTGCCGAACCAGGCAAGCTGGATGAACGGCTCCCAGCAGGGGTACGCGGCGTACAAGGTCGCCGACGCGGTGAACACCCACGAGGCGTGGGGGCTGGGCAGCTACTGCTTCTTCAACGCGAATCCGAGCGTGGTGCTGGGGCACTCGTTCGAGGTGCCGAACAAGGCCGGGGTGCGGTTCCACAACATGGTGACGGTCTCGCTCGGCGGCGGCACCGGAACCATCCGCAACATCATCAACAACGTCGGTGCGACGGTGAACTCCGCCAACACCGAGGCGACCCTGGTCAACTATCCCTGATCCGGTACGACGACACGGGGGCCGGTACGCGACGCGGGGGCCGGCGTGACGACACGGGGGCCGGGGCGACGTCCGCCCGGCCCCCGCGTCGTCGTCACGGCAGGCTGGCGACCAGCTCGGTGACCGAGCGGCGGCGACCGGTGTAGAACGGGACCTCCTCGCGGACGTGCCGGCGGGCCCGGGAGGCGCGCAGGTCACGCATCAGGTCGACGATGCGGTGCAGTTCGTCGGCCTCGAAGGCGAGCATCCACTCGTAGTCGCCGAGGGCGAAGGAGGCGACCGTGTTGGCCCGTACGTCGGGGTAGCCCCGGGCCATCCGGCCGTGCTCGGCCAGCATCTCCCGGCGCTCGGCGTCGGGCAGGAGGTACCACTCGTACGAGCGGACGAACGGGTACACGCAGACGAAGTCCCGGGCCGCCTCGCCGGCGAGGAACGCGGGCACGTGGCTCTTGTTGAACTCGGCCGGCCGGTGCAGCGCCATCTGCGACCAGACCGGGGCCAGTTGCCGGCCGAGCGCGGTCCGCCGGAACAGCCCGTACGCCTCCTGTAGCGCGTCCGGGGTGGCGGCGTGCCACCAGATCAGCACGTCCGCGTCGGCTCGCAGCGCCGAGACATCGTACGTGCCCCGGACCACCACGTCCTTGCTCGCCAGGTCGGCGAGGAGCGCCTCGACCTCGGCGGCGATCCGTTCCCGGTCGGCGGGCAGCGGCCCGGTGGCGCGGAACACCGACCACATCGTGTAGCGGATGCTCTCGTTCAGTTCCCGCAGCCGCGCCGCGTTGGTCTGCTCCACCGTGGCGGCTGCCGCCTCGGCGATGGCTTCCGTGCCGTCCTGCGCACTCATACCGTGGTTCCTCCCAGAGCCTTGACGATCTCTTCGGCGGCGGTCTCGCCGGAGCGTACGCAGACCGGCAGCCCCACCCCGTCGTAGCCGGCGCCGGCGAGCGCCAGCGTCGGGTGGGCCGTACGCAGCATGTTCCGGGCCGCCGTGACCCGATCCAGGTGCCCCGGCGTGTACTGCGGCAGCGCGCCGCCCCAGCGCTGTACGTGGCTCGCCACCGGCGCCGGCAACGCCGGGTCGGCCAGGAGCCGGCCCAGTTCCCGGTGCACGGTCGCGGTCAACTCGGCGTCGTCGCGTTGGAGCAGGTGCTCCTCGCCGTACCGCCCGACCGAGGCGCGCAGCAGCGCCAGCCCGTCCGGCCGACGCAGGTGCCCCCACTTGGTGGTGAAGAAGGTCGCCGCCTTGGTCAGCGTCCCCTCGGTGGCGGGCACCAGGAAGCCGGAGAGGTCGGGCAGGGACGCCGCCGGCAGGGCCAGGGTGACCAGGGCGACGCTGGCGTAGTCGAGCCGGCCGACCAGCGCGCCGGCGCCGACGTCGACGCCGGCGAGCAGCCGGGCGGCCGGACGCGCCGGTAGGGCCAGGACGATCGCCTCCACCTCGACCGCCTCGGGGTCCCGGGTCGGGCCGATCACCAGCCGCCACCCGGTTGGGGTGCGGGTCAGTTCGCGGACCGCCGCGCCGAGCCGGATCTGCACCCTGGCGTCCCCGGGGCTGTTTCCGGTGGGGCTGACCAGCGCCTCGGCGGCGGCGGTGACGAGACGGCTCAGCCCGCCCGCGACGGTGGCGAAGACCGGCTGGCCGGGGGCGCGGGGCGCGGCAGCCTGGGCGGCCCGGACCGCACCGGTGAGGGTGTTCTCGGTCCGCGCGGCGCGGGCCAGCGCGGGCATCGTGGTGGCGAGCGAGAGGGTGTCGGCCCGACCGGCGTAGACGCCGCCGAGCATCGGGTCGACCAGCCGGTCCACCACCTCGTCGCCGAGCCGGCGCCGGACCAGTTCACCGACGGCCAGGTCCTCGTCCGGGCCGAGCAGCGGGCGGCCGGCGTCGCGGTCCCGGTCCGCCGCCGGCTGCGCCAGCGCGGCCACCTTGGTCAGGTCCCCGGGTACGCCCACCAGCGTGCCGCCGGGCACCGGCCGCAGCCGTCCGCCGAGGGCGATTCCCGCCTGCCCTGTCGCCGGGTGCACGAGTTCCGTGTCGAGCCCGAGCCGGCGGGCCAGGGCTACCGCGGCGGACTCACCGCCGGCCGGGTCGCGGGTCAGGAACGCCTCGGCGCCGAACTCGACCGCTGATCCGGCGATCGTGCCGGTACGCAGTTTGCCGCCGAGCGTGCCGGACTGCTCGTAGATGGTGATGACCGAGCCGGCCGGCGCCAGCTCGCGCAACCGCAACGCGGTGGCGAGGCCGGCGATGCCGCCGCCCACGACCGCGATCCGCGGTCCGGTCTCCCTGCTCGGCGTTTCCATGATCAGTGACTTTCCCTGTTCAGTGGCTTCCCGGTTCGGCGGCTTCCTTGTTCAGCGGGCCGACGCCTCGTGCACCAGCGCGACCACCCGGGTCAGCACCTCCGGGTCGGTCTCCGGTAGCACGCCGTGGCCGAGGTTGAAGACGTGGCCCGGCGTCGAGGCGCCCTCGGCCAGGATCCGGCGTACCTCCGCCTCGATCACCGGCCACGGGGCGAAGAGTACGCACGGGTCGAGGTTGCCCTGGACCGCCTTGTCCGGCCCGATCCGTACGGTCGCGGCGTCCAGCGGGGTCCGCCAGTCGACGCCGACGACGTCCGCGCCGGCCTCCCCCATCGCGCCGAGCAGTTCGGCCGTGCCGACCCCGAAGTGGATCCGGGGTACGTCCGCGTCGGCCAGGCCGGCGAGCACCTTCGCCGAGTGCGGGAGCACGAACCGCCGGTAGTCGGCCTCGGAGAGCGCCCCGGCCCAGGAGTCGAAGAGCTGCACCGCGGACGCCCCGGCGTCGACCTGCACCCGGAGGAACTCCCCGGTGATCTCGGCCAGCCGGCCGCAGAGCGCGTGCCAGACCTCCGGCGCGCCGTACATCAGGGCCTTGGTCTTCGCGTGGGTGCGCGACGGTCCGCCCTCGACCAGGTAGCTGGCGAGGGTGAACGGGGCGCCGGCGAAGCCGATCAACGGCGTGTCGCCCAGGTCCGCGACGAGCAACCGGACCGCCTCGTCCACAAAGGAGAGATCGTCGGCGGTAATCGGACGGATCCGGTCCACGTCGGCGGCGTCGCGCACCGGCTGCGCCACCACCGGTCCGGTACCGGGCACGATCGCCAGGTCGACCCCGGCCGCGGCGACCGGCACCACGATGTCGCTGAAGAGGATCGCGGCGTCCACCCCGTGCCGGCGGACCGGCTGCAGGGTGATCTCGCGCACCAGTTCGGGTCGCCGGCACGATTCGAGCATCGCCACCCCGGCCCGCAACTCCCGGTACTCCGGCAGCGAGCGGCCGGCCTGGCGCATGAACCAGACCGGGGTGTACGGCACCGGCAGGCGCCGGCAGGCGCGGACGAACGGCGAGTCGGCGGGGCCGGCCGGGGCGGATTCCCCGCCCTGGCTCGCGTTACCAGCAATCGTGGTGGTCATCGGCGCAATCGTGCCACGCCCGGTGACGGCCCCGGCGGGCGCCGGGCGGTTTTGTGAGCACGGACGCGGCCGGCGCGGCGATCCCCCACCCTGCCACCGGTCGGCTTAGGCTGCGAACATGGCCGCCCCGATCGTGCTCCCCGAGACGTTCACCCGCGCGGTGGCCGGGTTGCGCGCGGCGGCTCCCCGGGACGAGATCCTGCTCGAAGAGGTCGGCGCCCCGCAGCGGCTCGCCCCGTACGCCTTCGCGTTGAGCGCCACCGTGCTGCGAGACGACGACGAGGTGGCGACCGGCCGGCTGATCCTGCTGCACGACCCGGCCGGCCACGAGGCGTGGGAGGGGACGCTGCGGCTGGTCACGTACGTCACCGCGGACCTGGAGGTTGACCTCGCCGCCGACCCGCTGCTCCCCTCGGTCGGCTGGACCTGGCTCACCGACGCACTGGACGCCCAGGGGGCCGGTTTCCGGGCGCTGGGCGGCACCGTGACCCAGACCATGTCGACCAAGTTCGGCGACCTCGCCGGCCCCCCGGCCGCCGGTGACATCGAGATCCGGGCGTCGTGGACGCCACTGGGCGGTAATCTCCGCGCCCACCTGCTCGCCTGGTGCACGTTGCTGGCCTCGACCGCCGGGCTGCCCCCGCCCGGGGTGACCGCGCTCTCCGAGCGCCGCCCGGCCGGCGCCGCCTGAGCGGACGGCCCGGGCCGGGCCGGGGCGGCGGGGAGAGCCCCGTGCGGGCACCGACCGGCACCCGCACGGGGACGACGGTCAGAGGTAGCCGTCGGCTTCCTCGCAGACCTTGTCCGCCTCGTCGATCGCCTTCCGGAAGGCCGCCTCGCTGGTGGCGGTCATCGCCTTGCTGAACAGGTCGAGACAGTTGGCGATCACGGCCTTCTGCCGGGCCTGCTCGTCCCGGTCGTTCTTCGTCCCGGTCAGGTCCTGCTCGACCGCCTTGACCCGGTCGGTGGCCGCCTGCACGTCCCGCTTGAGCCGGTCGATCTCCTGCTGGTTCGCGCCGATCTTCTGGTCCCGTTCCCGCACCTGGGAGCTGAGTTCCCGCTCGGTCCGGTTGAGTTCACCGGACTTGGTGACGAACAGTCCGGTCATCACCGCGCCGACCGTGAACAGGAGCGCGACGACGATCGAGAGGACCAGCACGGTACGGCGCTTGCCGCCGGCCGCCGGGGGCCCGGCTCCGTACGGCAGACCGGCTCCGGGCGGTCCAGCCCCGTACGGCAGACCAGCTCCGGGCGGTGCGGACATCGGCTGCGCCAGCGGTGCCCCCGGGTACGGCACTCCCGAGTAGGGCTGCGGACCACCGGAGACCGGCGCGCCCGACGCCGGGATGCCGGAGACCTGCCCCGGGTACGGCTGGGGCGCACCCGGCGCGGCCTGGGCGGGGATGCCGGTGGTGGGTGCCGGGTAGACCGCGGCGGGGTAGGTGTAACCGCCCGGCGCCGGGTACGCCACCGTCGGCGGCTCGTCCGACTGGCCGACACCGGCCGGCGGCGGGGTGGCACCGGGCGACAGCGGAGTGACGACCGGCGGGGTGGCGACCGGCGGCGTGGCAGCGGTCGACGCGGGCGGGGCGACCGGCGGGACCACCGGCGGCAGCGGGGTGGTCGGATCGACCGGCGGGGTGCCGTCGGGACCGTGGGGTGGCTGGGACATGGGGTTTCCTCCGTGGGGGTAATGCGGGGTGCTGAACTGCGGGTGTACCTCAGCAGATCTTGAAACCATCACAGGCGGTCTTGATCGGCACGGCCAGACCGATTCCCTCGGCGTCGCGGGCCTTGGCGGTGGCGATGCCGACCACCTGCTTGGCCGAGTTGATCACTGGACCGCCGGAGTTGCCCGGGTTGATCGGCGCGTCGAACTGGATCACCTTTCCGGGGCCGTCCTCGTTGTCGCGGAAGGCACTGACCACGCCGGTGGTCACGCTGTCCTCCAGGCCCAGGGGCGCGCCCACCACCACGATCTGCTGACCGGACTTGACCGCCTCCGGGGCGGCGACCAGACCGGTGAAGGTCCCGTCCGTACTCAGTTGCGCGACGTCGTTCGCCTTGTCGACCTTGACGATGGTGGCCGGGAAACGCTGGTCCGTACGCTCCAGGAAGACCTGGCGCCCACCGCCGTTCCAGAGTTCCTCGACCACGTGGAAGTTGGTGAACAGGTTGGTCCCGCCGTTGGTGGCCGGTTTGCCCACGGCGAACGCCGTTCCGGTGAACTGCCCGGCGCGTACGCGGAAGACGCTGGGCAGCACCGTGCTGGAGATCGCTTCGGGGTTGAACGCCTGACCCGCCCGGTTCTCCAACTCCTTGGTCCGGCCCTCCACACCCTCCAGCCGGCCCGCGTCGGCGCGCTGCGCCTCGGCCAGCCGCCGGTCGGCGTCGCCGAGCCGACCGTCGAGCCGATCGATCTGGTACGCCTGGAAGCCGACCACGCCGGCCAGCGCGAGCACCAGCAGCAGGGCGGTGATCCCCGGCCAGGCGAGCCGACGCCGCACCACCGGGGTCGGCTGGGCGTCTGGCGGGGGCGGATAGCCGGACGCCGGGTTCGGCGTCCCGTACCCGGGCGTCGAGGGCGGAACGTAACCGCCGACCGGAGCCGGCGCGTACCCGTACCCGGGAGCCTGGCCGTACCCGGAGGTCGGCGCCAGCGGAGCCGTCACGGCGGTCGGGTCGTACCCGGAGGTCGGCGCCAGCGGTGCGTGGCCCTGCTCGGCAGCGGTGTGCGGAGGCGCGCTGGCGAACTGGCCCGGTGACACGAGCGGCGCGCCGAGACTGCCCCGGGGCGGTTCCATCCTCGGCGGCAGCGGACCTGGTCGGCCACTACCCGCGTGATCGGCCTCCGACGACCCGGGCGCGGAGTGCCACTGCCCGCCGGCGCCGGGTGCCGGGCCGGACGCGTCCGCGGCCGGCTGTCGCGGACCGGGCACCGGTGCGTCGGGGACCTGCTCGTAGCCGGTCGTGGGCTGCGGGTCATAGCCAGAGGTCATAAATCGACGTCCTCCCGTAGACGTTCATGCCAGAGTCGCAGCATCGGGCAAACCAGCCCGGGGATCTGCGGCAAGGAGGGACCGTACCGGCCGTGCTGAGCTTTGTCTTCCCCGATGTCTGACTCGTCCATTCCGACAGATGTACGCACCGGCCGGCCGGACAACCCGGCGCGCCGGCCCGGCTGCGTATGGCGGATGCGAGCGACCACTAGGGTTGTCAGGTGACCGACGAACCACCCCTGCGCCGTCGGGCCGCGCAAAGCCAAGCAGGGAACGAGCCACACAGCCTGCCGGCGCTCGCGCCGGAACCCGAGACCGTGGGGCCCGACCCAACGCCTGGCGGGCCCGTTCCGCTCCTCGCCCCTCGCGACGGCACACCGGAGCCGGTGGCTACACCTGCCGCCCTCGCCGATGTCGTCGCCCGCTTCGCCGCCGGCACCGGCCCGGTCGCCGTCGACGCCGAACGCGCCTCCGGCTACCGCTACAGCCAGCGCGCCTACCTGGTGCAGTTGCGCCGGGCGGGTGCTGGCACCGTGCTGATCGACCCCCTTCCGCTCGGCGACCTACGCAGCCTCGACGAGGCGCTCGCGGAGACCGAGTGGGTGCTCCACGCGGCCAGCCAGGACCTCGCCTGCCTGGCCGACCTCGGGCTGCGTCCGCGCCGGCTCTTCGACACCGAACTGGCCGCCCGGCTGGCTGGTTTCGAACGGGTCGGGCTCGCCGCACTGACCGAGCAGTTGCTCGGGTTCACCCTGGAGAAGCACCATTCGGCTGCGGACTGGTCCAGTCGGCCGCTGCCGGAATCCTGGCTGACCTATGCCGCGCTGGACGTGGAACTCCTCACCGAACTGCGCGACGCCCTCGCCGACGAACTCGAACGGCAGAACAAAGCCGCATGGGCGGCCGAGGAGTTCGCCGCCCTGGTGCTCTGGGGGGCGCAGCCGCTGCGGCAGCGCCCCGACCCGTGGCGGCGTACCTCCGGCATCCACCGGGTCCGGGGCGCCCGCGCCCAGGCCCGGGTCCGGTCGATGTGGTACGCGCGGGACGCGATCGCGTCCCGTCGCGACTCGGCGCCGGGGCGGGTGCTGCCGGACGCCGCGATCATCGCCGCCGCCGAGATGGATCCGAAGGACGAACGGACCCTGCTGATGCTTCCGGGCTTCGGCGGGCGCTCGGTTCGCCGGCTCGCCCGGACCTGGCTCGAAGCCCTCTCCGAGGCGAGGGCGCTGCCCGACGACGCGCTGCCGGTGAGCGCGACGGTCGACGGGCCGCCGCCACCGCACCGGTGGGCCGAGCGCGACCCGACGGCGGCGGCCCGGCTGGCCCGGTGCCGCGAGGTGGTGACCCGGATCGCGGGCGAGCACCACCTGCCGCCGGAGAACCTGATCACCCCGGACTCGGTCCGTCGGCTGGCGTGGACGCCGCCGGACGAGGTCACCGAGGAGGTGGTGGCCGAGACGCTGCGCGGCTACGGCGCCCGCAACTGGCAGATCACCCTGATCACCCCCGACCTCACCCGAGCCCTACCCGAGCCCGTGTGAAAGGAGGGGCGCCGGGGGTTGGGGGGGGGGGGGGGGGGGGGGGCGGCGGGGGGGGGGGGGGGGGGGGGGGGGGGGGGGGGGGGGGGGGGGGGGGGGGGGT